>OMIG01000198.1 GCA_900299035.1 Pseudomonadota bacterium | reverse complement strand
CAGGTGTTTCATCTAAAACGGTAACAATGCCAAAGACTTCCCTCACAGCAGAACAGAAAAGAATGCAAGAGGACGACCGGCGCTCCAAGAACTGGAAACGCTGGGGCCCGTACCTGTCCGAAAGGCAGTGGGGGACCGTGCGCGAGGACTACTCGCAAGATGGATCGGTCTGGTCGTACTTCACGCACGACCAAGCCCGAAGCCGTACGTACCGATGGGGCGAAGACGGCCTGCTCGGCATCAGCGATCGTCAGTGTCGCATCTGCTTTGCGCCCGCGCTGTGGAACGGAAAGGACCCGATCCTCAAAGAGCGCCTCTTCGGGCTAACCGGAGCCGAGGGTAACCACGGCGAGGACGTCAAAGAGTGCTACTACTACCTTGAGTCAACCCCTACTCATTCGTACATGCGAGGGCTCTACAAGTACCCGCAGGCTGAATTTCCGTACGGCAAGCTTGTTGATGAGAACCGCCGCCGCAGCAGACACGAGCGAGAGTATGAGCTCGCCGATGCCGGAGTTTTTGACAACAACGAGTACTTCGACCTTTTCGTCGAGTACGCAAAGGCAGGCCCTAACGATATCCTGATTAAGCTTACTGTCCACAATCGGGCAGACACAGACGCGCCGCTCTACATTCTTCCGACAGTCTGGTTTAGGAACACCTGGAGCTGGGGCAGGACCGGAGAAGGCTTCACAATCAAGCCGCGAATTTCCCTGCTCGACGACGACCGGATGCTGCTCGTGCATCCGCAGCTCGACCCATTTGTGTTCCTTCCAGATCCCGCGAATGCTGCGCTCTACCCGACCCCCCTATTCACTGAGAATGAGACAAACCGCTGGCGCCTCTTTGGCGGAGAAAACGCCTCGTCCTACGTAAAAGACGCATTCCATCGCTACCTAATCGATGGCGAGGAGCATGCTATCAATCCAACCCAAACTGGCACCAAGGCTGCCCTGCTCTACCGCCTCAAGGTGCCGGCTCACGGCTCTGCAACGCTTCGCTTTCGGCTCAAGGCCTCATCAACACCCTACAAGGAGCGCTTCACAAAGGACTTCGACAAAATCTTCGAGGCTCGAAAGCAGGAGAGCTCCGAGTTCTTCTCTGCGCTGCTGCCAGACGCAGCGTCTCCTGAGGAGCGTGAGGTTCTCGTACAGTCGTACAGCGGACTCCTGTGGACGAAGCAGTTTTACTACTACGCCGTCCGTGAATGGCTCGAGGGAGACCCGACGCAGCCGACTCCCTCTTCTCAGCGCCGTCGGCAGCGGAACCACGAGTGGGAGCACCTCTACAACCGAGACATCATCTCGGTACCCGACAAGTGGGAGTACCCTTGGTACGCGGCTTGGGACCTCGCCTTCCACATGCTTCCGTTCGCGCGAATCGACCCGAGCTTCGCCAAGCAGCAGCTCCTGCTCATGCTCCGCGAGTGGTACATGCACCCGAATGGCCAGATTCCGGCTTACGAGTTCGAGTTCTCAAACGTGAATCCCCCCGTGCACGCCTGGGCCTGCTGGCGCGTCTACCAGATGACGAAGCAAGACGGGAAAGGCGATGAGGTGTTCCTCAAGCGCGCCTTCTCGAAGCTCCTGCTCAACTTCACCTGGTGGGTAAACCGCAAGGACACTCACGGCAAGAACCTCTTCACGGGGGGCTTCCTCGGCCTCGACAACATCGGCGTCTTCGACCGCAGCGCCCCTCTGCCCAAGGGCGGAAGTCTCCAGCAGGCGGATGCCACAGCGTGGATGGCATTCTACTGTGCGACCATGCTCGCGATGGCTCTTGAGCTTGCCGCAAGCAATGAGGAGTACGAGGACCTAGCCTCCAAGTTCTTCGAGCACTTCATCTCTATCTCCGCAGCTATCAACCACTTTGGCGGAACCGGACTGTGGGACCAGCTTGATGGCTTCTACTACGACCAGCTGGAGCTCGACAGCACGAGCATTCCCCTCCGCGTTCGCTCGCTCGTGGGAGTAATTCCGCTCTTCGCCGTCGAAGTGCTGGAGAATGCCACCATCGACCGGCTCCCCGGCTTTAAGAAGCGGCTTGAGTGGTTTATTGAGAACCACACCGAGCTTTCAAAGCAGATAGCCTACACCGACCACTCAGCGCAGCTCGTCATCGGCGAGAATGGAGTGCGCGCACCCGGCGGTGTGCGGCTGCTGGCTGTCCCTTCGGCCGAAAGGCTTAGCCGAATGCTGCGCTACATTCTTTCGGAAACCGAGTTCCTCTCGCCGTACGGGATGCGATCCCTGTCCAAGATTCACGCTGAGTTTCCATACCGACTGACCCTTGAGAACAAGGACTACGGCATCGACTACTGTCCTGGCGACTCCAACACAGACTTCTTCGGCGGAAACTCAAACTGGCGCGGCCCAATCTGGTTCCCAATTAACGCGCTGCTCGTCGAGGCGCTCGACCGCTACCACAAGTTCTACGGGGACAGCCTCAAGGTTGAATGCCCAACGGGTTCTGGCAACATGATGAACCTGCGTGAGGTGGCTGATGAAATATCTCGGCGCCTAAGCTCTCTCTTCATGCGAAATTCCGACGGCAAACGGCCATGCCACGGGGACGACATTCGCTACGCATCGGATCCGCTCTGGAAAGACCTAATCCTCTTCTACGAGCACTTCCACGGCGACAACGGCCGAGGCATCGGAGCGAGCCACCAGACGGGCTGGACATCGCTCGTCTCGCTGTGCCTGGAGCGAATTATTGACCGCAATAGCGCTGCGACTCAGGACGGGCAGCCGTCGGTTAGCGCCACAAAGACCGCCTCAGGAGTCGCTGAAGCCTCCTCGGCAGATATGAAGACGGGCGGCAATCCTGGGTAGTGGAAGACGTTGCTGTCGCCGCCCCCATCAAGCAGCCTGTGCTGATGCCGGAACCTGTCGTACGCCTGACCTACGGAGAACGAGCACTTCGTTCGATGCACGAGCAAGGTCTTCTCTGACAGCCCCGGCACGGCTCGCTCTATCACCTGAAACCCGGTCGGGTTTTGCGCGGCTTCCACGAGGTGCGTCATACAGGGCAAGCCCGCAGCCCCCGCAACGATAACAGCTACGATCGGCCCTGCACGACGTCCAAACGGCTCCAATCCGAGGGACAGGAGGCAGAGAAATGGAACCTGCAGAAAGAAGAAGTAGCGCGGGTGGAAAAACGAGGCTCCAAGCTTCGACAGGAGCGCCGCTAATAGCACCACACACCCGATCTGGACCAGGCAGACCGTTACGATGCTGCGGTGTCGCTGAAATGGCGTGAGTCGTACCCCAGGGTCTCGGATAACGATTGCAGCAAAGAGCAGAACGACTGCGGCGACTAGCACAACGAGAGAGTACCCACAGAGCTGATACGCAGCCACCAGCAGCACTCCCCCCATCGGCTCAGAGATCCATCCAAAACTCTTGTGCACCAAAAGCTGCTGCGCGAGCGGCAGCGCCAAGGGAGCGGCTAACACTGCACACATCCCCACGGAAGCGAGGGCGAGCTTCTTGTCCCGCCACAACGCGCCTATCATGACTAAAGCAGTCGCAGCTACCACCAGGGCGCAGAAGTAGTGCACGTGGCAGGCGGCAGCGGAGAAGACGGCCCAAAGCGCAGCCCAGCGCATTGAGCGCACTTCGATGAGACGCTGGAGGCACAGCCAGGAGACCACCAGCAGCAGCTCCGCAAATGGGTAGACTCTAAGCTGCCGGGAGTACAAAACGTCGTAGAGCGATACAGCCTTGAAGATCAGCGCAAAGGCCGCTGCCGGAGCAGGAAGCACAGGACGCACGAGCTGCCACAGCAAGAGCAGAGTAAAGAGGCTCGCTACAACACCAGGCAGGCGCATCAGCACCGGCTCATACCCTACCGCTGTACTCCACAGGTGAAAGAACGCGTTACCGAGGGGCGGATTGGAGTCGAGGCCAGCGTCCATGAATATCGAGCGAAGGGGAATTCGCGAAAAAAACACGGAGTATCCCTCGTCGAGTGACAGCGTCGGATCAGCAAGTGACAAGCCCCGCAACACGGCCGCAACAAGGGACACTGTCCAGAGGAACGCCTTCATCTCCCTAGGATACCTTGGATTACGCCTCTCGGCGACCGGTCAAGAGGGCCGATGAGTTGCATTCAGCGCCCCGGTGCGGGCCCTACCCAAGCTTCTGCTCGAGATCTCTCACTACGTTCATGAAGGCGATGAAAGCCTCGTACGGAGAGCCGAACGGGCTAAAGTACGAGTGCACCGAGCCGTCCCCCCCGCTTTTTGTCGACATGTAGTAAAAATGATCAGAAGTTTGTAGCCGCCTCCAAGCCTCTAGAAGCCCCTCATCCCCGGCAACTAGCACCTTCGGCTCAAGCGCATACAGGCGCGCCAGGCAGCTCTGCTGCAGCGAGTTGCCCGTCCACGCGGAAGCATCCTTCGCCTCGTCAGCCCACGAGGAGACTGAAGAAAGCGGAAGAGTGTCGCGCCGCACGGAGCGCGTCGCAAGCTCGCTTGGACGGACGAACGACCAGCCGGACTGGGCCAGCAAGGCTTCCGGCAGTTCCGCAAGAAATGTAAGAACTGTACTATTCGAGGCGTAGTGCTCGCCAAACGTTTCGTAGTCCACGAAGAGCCCAACTGAGTCGGTGTCTGGGGGGAGCATGCTAAGCCGCCGGGCGAACGACGCTGCTGTCAGCGGCCGGCCTGGGCCATCTCCGCTACTGAACCGGAACGCAATGTCATCGGAGAGGCGGTAGTTGCGAAGTATGAGCGGCAGCTTTGCGTCCGCAGACTCGAACACGCCGTTAGGGCTTCTCCAGCCCAAGACTTGCTCGGCTCCTTCGGCAACAAGCGCCGAGAATCCCATCGACTTGGCCTCTCGGGCGATCTCTTCAGAGCTGAGCAGCTCGGTGTTTCGAAAGACACGCGGCGCCTGGCGGAATTCTGCCTCGATCAACGCCCTATGCAGCTCCACTTGTCGCCGAAACTCGGGCAAGCTGAACAACGACGCAAGTGAATGGAAGTAGGTTTCACCGAGAAACTCAACGTGGCCCGTTTCCGCTAGAGCCTTGAACGAGTCAAGCGCCTCTGGAGCGTACAGCCGCATCTGCTCGATCGCTGTTCCTGTAATTGAGAAGGCGACCTTCATGCTGCCGCCGAGCCGAGAGACCTGATCAAGCAATACTTGGTTAGCTGGCAGGTAGCAGCGCTCTGCGGCGCGCTTCATGACTAGCTCATCGAGCGAATGATCGAAGTAATCGGCTCCTGAACCAGCTTCGAAGAATGAGAACTTCCTGAGCCGAAAAGGCTGGTGGACCTGAAAGTAGAGACAGACTGCCGGCATCTCGCTCCTAACGCAGCGGGGCCTACGGAGCCACGTCTTGGTACACTGCGATTGTTTTCTGGGCCGCGGCGTCCCAGTGGAGCTTTCTCACCTCCTCGCGCGCCTTGCACACCAGCTCCTGGCGCAGCTCCTCGTGGAGCAGCGCATTGATTATCATGTCGGCCATCCTGTCGACGTCCCAGAAGTCGGCTTTCAGCGCATGCTCAAGCACCTCAGCAACGCCTGACTGCTTCGAGATGATGACCGGCGTCTCGAAGCTTATCGCCTCAAGGGCCGCTATGCCGAAGGGCTCCGAGACCGACGGCATGACGTACAGGTCCGCTATCGAGAACATCTCCTCCAGCTCCTCGCCTTGGATGAATCCGGGGAAGAGGAAGTGATTCTGCAGGTGGAGCTCCTCTACCCGGTCTATGATTCCAGATAGCATGTCTCCGCTGCCAGCCATCACGAACAGCACGTCGGGAATGTTCGGGATCACGCGAGATGCGATGTCTACAAAGTATCCAGGCCCCTTCTGGAACGTCACTCGGCCGAGAAAGAGAACCACGTGGCGCGGCCAGGTCTTCTTGAGGCGATAGTCCTGCACCGCCTGACGCGGGTACACGCCGTTGTGAATGACGGCCACTTTATCGCCTGAAATGCCGTGGTGCTCTTCGAGCATGCGCTTGGTGTAGTGGCTAACAACGATGACTCGGTCTGCTGACTCGACACCGAAGCGCTCTATCTGGTCTATCTGCTCATTGACGAACAGCCCGCTGCGATCACGCTCAAGGCTGTGCACGTGAACCACGAGCGGCTTTCCTGTGAGCTGAGAGAGGGCCACTCCTGCTGGGAAGGTCATCCAGTCGTGCGAGTGAATCACGTCGAACTCCTCGCTTGAGATGCGAGAAATCACGTTTCCGGTAAATCGCTCGACTTCCCGGAAAATGTCTTCGCCGTACGGCCTGCTAACCTCTGGGTAGAAATCCTCGCGGTACAGGGCGCTTATGAGGTCGACTCCGTACACCTCTCCGTCGATGAGCGCCCGCGCAACACGGTCGTCCTTGCGCGCCGCAGCGCGGCCATGGCTCTGGGCTTTGCGCGAGTCATGTACCGCAGCGTGGAACTGTCCCGGCGACCAGTAGGGCTGAAGGAAGGCCGGTATCCGGGTGGTCTCAAAAGAAGCGTGTCTTCGGGTAGGCTGCTGCTCGTCTCCTTGGGGAGAGGCTGCCCGTCGCATCTGGTCCGTGAGAAGCATGTGGCCAGCGCGCTCGTTTCCGAACAGCTGAGGGACGACAAAGTGAATGGAAACACCCTGCTCGGCCAAAGCCCAGGTGAGGCCCTGACATGCGGTGCCTAAGCCGCCGGCGATGTGGGGAGGGTACTCCCATCCGAGCATCAGGATCTTCATAGGCGAAACGGCGAGTTAGCGAACAAACTTCGGGCCGAGAGTATACGGTTCACGCAAAGGGAAGTCCAACTCCAGCCCCCCTCTCTCGGCTCGGTGCATGCCGGCTGACCTGCTTGAGTGCTGCGATGAATACGTTCTATCCGGCCCGGGCTCGCAGTCAAACATCGTCTCGCCGAATTCGACAGGGGTTTGAGAACTTTGTTTGGAGTGGTGTAGGCTCTGGGGGCTAAATCGAAATTAAGGGCCATCTACATGATCATAGCCGGAGACATTGGCGGAACCAAAGCTCGTATTGGACTTTTCGAGCGGCGCCTCGGAAAGCTGGAAATGCTTCTCTCGGAGCGCTACGTCAGCAAGGACTATCCCTCGCTTCAGGCGATCCTGAAGGTGTTCATGGAGAAGCACCAGGCTTCGATAACGCAGCGGCTCGAAGCGGCGTGTTTCGGCCTGCCCGGACCCGTCGTGAATGGGCGAGTTAAAGTTACGAACCTGCCGTGGGAAGTAGTCCAAGGCGATGTCGGAGCTTCCCTCCGACTGCACAAGATCAAGCTGGTGAATGACCTCGTGGGAACCGCCGCTGCAATTCCTACGTTCGGGCCAGACAGCCTGCTCAACGTGTACGAGGGCCGAGGCTACGTCGACCGCGGCGGCTCCTGCGTGGTAGTTGCCCCCGGCACCGGGCTGGGGCACTCACTGATGCACAGAGAAGCGGGCTGGAGCGTGCTCCTCGCCTCTGAAGGTGGGCACGCAAACTTCGCCCCGACAAACGAGGACGAGATGGACCTCCTTCGCTACCTCCAAGGCCGATTCTCTCACGTTAGCGTGGAGTCTGTGCTATGCGGGCCTGGCATCGCCAACATCTACTCATTCTTGCGGGACACGGGCCGTGGCGAAGAGCCAGCGCAGCTCAAGTCGCCCGACGCGGCGAACAAGATCACCTCAATCGTCACGGAGCTCGCGCTTACAGGCTCGTGCGACATCTGCGTCAAGACGCTGCGCATGTTCTGCACGATGCTGGGTGCTCACTGCAGCAATATCGTGCTGACGTACCTGGCCACAGGAGGCGTCTTTCTCGGAGGCGGCATACCGCCCAAGATTGCGCCATTTCTGACGAAGGGCCCGTTCGTCGAGGGATACCTAAAGAAAGGCAAGCAGAGGGAACGAGTCGAGGCGACTCCTGTGTTTATCATTAAGGACGACCACGCTGCCCTCTACGGAGCTGCGGCTATTGCGGCAACGCTGTAGCCGCGTGCCGGCCAGCTCTACCCGTGCCATACATCCCGGGCTCGCGGTGAAAAGCTAGCTATGCTTACTGTTGCGCCTTGAGCGCAGGTTTAGCATCTCGACTGCTAGGGAGAAGCCCATCGCAAAGTAGATGTATTTCTTGTCTACGTGGTACCCAAATCCGTCGATCACGAGCACAAATCCGATCGTTAAGAGGAACGCGAGGGCCAGCATCTTGATGCTCGGATTTGCTTCGATGAACCGCACAATCGAGCCTGAGAAAACCAGCATCACGATGACAGCCAAGACTATCGCCACAGCCATAACCGGCAAGTTGTTGGTCATGCCTACAGCGGTGATTACAGAATCGAGGGAGAATATGATGTCGATCAGGACTATCTGAATAATGATGCCTCTCAAGGTGGGAGCCCGGCTGGGATCTTTTACTTGCAGCTCACTCTCCTCGCCGACGGTCTTCTCGTGAATCTCCTTGGTGGCTTTGTAGATGAGGAAAACTCCTCCAAGGATCAGAATGAGATCACGCCCACTCAGGCTAGAGTCCCCGAGCGTCAGCAGAGGCTGTGTCAGCGAGGCCAGGTACGAGAGTGTGAAGAGGAGCATCAAGCGCGTCACAATTGCGACGGTAAGGCCCATCAGCCGCGCCTTTCGTCGCTCAGCTTCCGGAAGGCGCCCTGCCACAATCGCTATGAAGACGATATTGTCTATCCCCAAAACGACTTCGAGTGAGGTGAGGCTCAGTAGAGCTGCGAGGTTGGATACTGTTAGAAGGTCCATGGTGAGGCTAGTTCTCGCATGCCGCGAGATTTTTTGAAACCGTGGCTCTACCGGCCCCAGGCTATCGCCTCGACTTTATGGATCTCCCCTTCGTCATTGTGCTCAATGAACTGTGGAGCCAGGTGCCACAGCCAGGTGTCTTTGCCAATCACGGCCCGACCCTCCACTCCGGGGGACTGAAGCAGTGTCCGGGCGCTGCCGAAGAGCGCCGCTTCGACTCGCCACTCCACCGTGGAGGCCTCGTAGAAGTAGTACTCGGAGTCTGTCACAACAATCACCCTGTCGGCCGTCGAGCGGGCAAGCCCCTCGAGGTGAGCCCGCTGCAGCTCGCCCATGGATGCGGCTAAGGCCTCTTCCTGTGGCTCCGAGAGCCCCGCAAGCCTGGCTCTGACTACGTCTCTCCAGTACAGCGGAATCTGGCCAAGCAGGTTAAGCGACACGATTGCGTCGAACTCCTCGCTCGCCCACGCCGGCAGAGGAGCCCGGAGCGCGGCGAGCTGGCGCTCTAGGCTAGCGACCGACTTGCAGTCGCGAACGAGAGCCTGCCAATCACTGAGACAACAGGTGACATCCTCGATTCTCGGAACGATTCTTCGCCGCAAATCCGAGCCGAGCCCAGAGCGCCAGGCCCGTAGGCAGCTTCCATCTGCGTCGAAAAGGTGCACTTCGTCGTTGCGTGAAATCAGGGAAGCCGCATCGATGTCGAGCAGCCGACCCGCTCCCAGCACCGCGACTCGGGCGCCTGATGGGAGATGCTGAGAGATAAAGTCGGCAGTGTTCTTCAGGTGCGGTGCCCACCATCCCTCACACCTACGGTGACGCTCAACGATGCGAGAGCCCATCTGGGCAAACTGTCTTGAAAGCGCCGAAGAGAAGAGAGAGAGAGGCATGCGTCGTCCAAAACTGAGCCAAACGCCCCGATTTTCATCGGGTTAGGGCTTCTTTTGTACGATTCAGGCGGACGCGTCGGCGGTGCGTTTGGGTTGCCCTACGCACCTAGCGTATAACGCCAGTATGGCATGGGAAAACCAGTACATGCAGATGGTTAAGACGAAGCCGGGCTTCATCCTCGCGGAGGCAGACCGAGAGGATGTGTCGCTTGTGACTCGTCAGGAGCTTAGTAGTCGTGTCGGTAGCTTCAGCCGCACTTTCGTAGAGCTAGGATCCGGCTCGGGGCTTCACCTGCTTGAGCTAGCGAAGCAAAACTCTGACGCACTTTGTGTTGGCCTTGAGATTCGGTTCAAGCGCGCTTTCAAAACTGGCGAAAAGGCTGAGCGCGATGGGCTCTCGAACCTGATTGTGCTCCGCTCTGACGCGCGCCAGATTCGGCAGCTCTTTAAGCCTGGCCAGGTCGATGGCTTCTTCATCAACTATCCTGATCCATGGGACAAGCGTCGCTGGCTCAAGAACCGGCTGATTAACGCAGAGCTACTGTCAACTATGGCAGAGCTTCTCAAGCCAAATGGTTTCCTGCGCTACAAGACTGACCACCAGGAGTACTTCGAGAGCACGAGTACCCTCCTCATCCAGAGCGGATGGAAGGTCCTCAAGAGCACCACTGATCTCATGAGCAGTCCGCTGCTAAATGGCAACATTCCAACTGAGTTCGAGTACCTCTTTAAGTCTCAGGGCAAGCCACTCTGCATGCTGGAAGCGACGCCTGTCGCGAAGTAGCTGGGGCTTTCAACGGCTGCCCGTCCCAAGCACCCAGCTCAGATCAGATCCCGACTCCCTGGCACATCCTACTGAGACAAAAATCGGCATTTGCTTTTGACATGTCCTGGCTGGCGCCGTAGTAACCGTCCATGCAACCGCGTCCACCAGAAGATGGGGCTAAGTCCCCTTCGCCGCCGCCTGTTTCTGGCGCGGACTCCCCCGCATCTGGCACCCCACTTTCATCTCTCTGCGGGCCAGCTGCTTCGGCTGCGGGGATAACTATCCCCGAGCGAATTAGGGACGTGATTGCGCCCTTGCTTCCGAATGGCCCGCGCCAAGCACTTCTCTCCTCTTCGACGCTCGCGGACGCTCCCGAGACCCTTGAGCTTTCGCTACCCTGCTCGTTTTTGGCTTCGAAGCCCGGCAAACAGGCTCTCCGGACGATCCTCTTTGAGGCGACGCTCGCGGCGCTCTCATCGTTGGCTATGAAAGGGTCGCTGCCTCAGGGAGCAAAGGAATCGCTCGGCTCAATAGCCGCACTCATCTCTGGCCGGCCAACGACTTCAGACCTTGAGCTTCGTACCGCAGTGTCAGGGGTATTCAACGAGCGCCAGAGTGAGATCGCCAATCGCATCAGGGCGCGGTCAGCAACTCTCGACAAGGCAAAAAGACCTCAACAGTTTATCAGCGTCAAGAAAGCATCCAGCGTTGTCGACTCCACGCTGATGACCGTTGCGGAGCTGCGAGCCCTCTCTTGGGTCAGCCCGGAAACGCTCGCGCACCTAAGCTTCTGCGACCAGGCAGAGAAGGCGCTTGAGTCGTTGAACGCAGGGCTGCTCTCTCTTGGACAGGAGTTGCTTGCACAGCTGAACTTTTCTCAGGCCCCTGAAGTGCTCGCCGTCATGCGCAGCGTGCTCTCGACTGTCAAGAAAGGCTGCTTTGACAAGAATCCAGACCCCAGCCTCTTGCCGCTGCCAAACATCCCCAAAGAGCGCGCGAGCAACCCGGCTGCGGCCCTTCGGACCCTTCTCAAGGGGCCAGGGTCTTCGGCTTCAGCCTTGGCCCGCTTTGCTCCCTCTCTCGGTGCCGAGATTTCGGCCTCTGTGCACACCTTGGATAGCGCCCTGACGCTTTTGCACGAGGCTTCAGCCTGGACCTCAACAGATGCGAGCCCGGGTGCAGAGCTCCTTGAACAATTCATCGACGTCCTGCCCGAAGCGGCAAAAGGGCTCCTGTGCCTTCGCTCCGACCTGCCGCAAAACCTTCCAAAGGGGCTCTCTGATTTTTGCTCTATCGTGTCAAGGATGCGGCTGCACGGACACCTAGAAGGGCTGTTGGCTTACACGGTAATCTTTGAGGTAACGCCCAATCAGGAGTGTCAGAGCCTGATGAAGACCGCAGACGAGTTGCCCGAGAGCCGAGAGCGCCTTCTGGAAAACCTGCGCAGAGAGGTAACGAGCGGCGATGCCGCCTGGATTGAGCTGGTCTCATTCATCGCTTCCTGGCCTCATCTGACTCCAAACATGCGCGCGAACGAGCTTGCAGCCTTTCATGAGAAAGCATGCATCCGGGTAATCCGCGGACTGGCGCGAATTTTCGACGTGTACAGGGAAAATATCGTAGGCTTCCTCAAGGATAGGGCGCTCTTAGAATCGTTTGAGCCAGGAGTGGGCCTCACGTCGCTGCTAGAAGACGCCCGTCGCCTCAATCAAGCTTGCTCGGACCTCGACAAGCAGCTCTTCGCCAGCCCGTGTAAACCCGTCCTGAAAGATCTGTCTGATCACTTCTCAGACCTAGAGAGAGCGCTGGAGGTGCTCGAAGTCGCTACAACTCCGGCCGACCAGCTCCAGGCCAAGGTGTCTTCGTTGCCGGTCGATTTTAGGTCATCTCAACTTCAGGATGAGACCCGATCCCTTTGCGAGTTCCTTCGGGAGAAAGCTGCGACAGTAACAGAGTCCCGAGCGGCTGCGTTCCTGGAGTGTCTCCTGGAATCGTCTCTCAGGGGAGACGCAGAGACATTTGCCTCGCAGCTTGACGGCCTCTTCACCCTCATTGCGCAGACGCCCGAATCTTCATCGCTGCGCGTCGACCACCTTCAGAAGGCCAACGACTTCTTGCTCGGGCTGATTAACGACGTCACCGCGTACGGCCAGTCAGCCCGGGCTGAGAACCGGCCGTCCAGCGGCTCCTCTTCGGAATCAGCTTCCCTGTCCGCGCTGACCGATGCCCTGCGTTTCCAGCTTGAGCAGTTCGGCCCTCTTCGGGCGACGATCCGAAAGCACAGCGGGCTTCTCAAGCCGCACCAGCTTAACCACATCGATGAGCAGATTGTGCGCTCCTGCCAAGAGGCGCCGAAAGCTGCCCAGGCATTGCTGCATGAAGTGATCGCGCAGGTGCGGACGGGCGATCGGGGATCGTCCCTAACCCTAGCCCGAGTATTTACTGAATTCCCTCGCGCCCTCCTTAGGGTGCTTCCGAAGGGTGACGGCTCTATCGAGCAGCTACGAGAGCTCCTGCGCCAGGTACCCTAGGGCAGCCAGGCCTTTTGCCTCCAGAACGTCTAAGCGCCTCTTTTTAGCCGCTTTTTACCGCCTGTACAGCTGCCTACCGAGAGCACAGATCAGCGCCCCGGCAGCATCTTAACTCTCTGGAGCATCCTCGCTTCGGGTAGCCCAGATGATTAAGCTTGAGAACGTCTCAAAACGGTACGGAACCTTCACCGCTGTCGACAACCTGTCGCTGACAATCCCTGCTGGAGGCATCTTTGCGTTTCTGGGCGTCAACGGCGCCGGAAAGACCACTACCATTCGCATGATGACTGGAATACTCCGACCGAGCTCTGGCGTCGTCTCAGTCGGCGGCTTCGACATCGTGCAGCAGCCACTTGAGGCGAAATCGCTCATCGGCTACGTCCCGGACCGGCCTCACCTCTACAGCAAGCTGACCGGAAGAGAGTTCCTGTACTTCATCTGCGACCTGTACCGCATGGACCCCTCGCGTGCGGAGCGCAAGATCGACGAAGTGCTCGAAGAGTACTCTCTGCGTCAGTGGCAAGATGAGCTCATCGATAGCTACTCACATGGAATGAAGCAGCGCCTCGCGGCATGCGCCGCTCTGGTGCACGAGCCGCGGGTCTTAGTCTTTGACGAGCCGATGGTCGGGCTTGATCCGCACGGGGCGAAGCACCTCAAGGAAGCCCTCAAGCGCTACGCCCGCCAAGGCATGACGGTGTTCCTTTCGACGCATACACTAAACGTGGCAGAGGAGCTCGCTGACCACCTCGCCATCATTCACCGTGGGTCCTTGCTGGCGATGGGAACCCTCGAGGATATTCGGGCCAAGACCGGCCACCACGGAGACGAAGACCTTGAAGCGATGTTCTTAGAGCTGACACTCGCTGCTGCAGAGCACTAACACGCAAGAGAGAAGGAGGCGCTGCATGCAACTTATTCCGCTCGTTCTCCGACCCGCCCTCCTCTCTCTCAAGAATAGGCACCTGGCTCGGGGCGCGCGTTCTGTGCGGGAATCCATCGGCTTATTGGCCTCCGGAGCGATGATCGTCGCCATGTACCTCTCAACGCACGCGGCGCTTCAAGGCGGCTCTTCACTCATCCGCTCAGGGACTCTGGACCCCTTCGTGCCGTTAAGCCTGCTGCTGACGAGCCTATTCATGATGCTCGCTGTCTCTGCGGCCATAGCCGCAATCGGCTCGCTCTTTCTCGCCAAGGATCTCGACCTATTGATGTCGTCTCCCCTGCCGATGCGCAGCTTTCTGCTCGGCAGGAGCAGTGAGGTGGCGCTCTCCGTGAGCTGGATGGTTTGCGTCTTTGGACTTCCATCCCTGGTTGCTTTCGGCGTGTTTTTCGATTGTGGGCCGCTCTTCTTTCTTGCGGCTCCGATAGTGTCACTTGCAGTCATCGCAGTAGCTGTGCTGCTCGGGATGCTGGCCGGGCTGCTCTTCGGAGTCGTCGTCTCTCCGCAGCGCGGCCGAACTGTGCTGCTCATGCTGTTCATGCTGTCTCTGCTGCTCTTCTTCTGCTCAATCAACTCTAGCTCGGTCACCGCGAAGCTCGACTCCGGCTCACTCTCGGCTCAAGCGAGCGCCATAAGCGCAGCAGCACACGCCTGGACTCCAGGCCATGCGTGGGCACGGGCGATTCTTGATGTCAGCTCCGGCGCTTTCTTGAGCCCCCTGCTCGTGCTCCTGTCTGCTTGCGCCATCTGCGTGTCGCTCTGGCACGTGCTGTCATTCGTTGCTTCCCGCTGGCACGTAGCGAGCTACACGAGACTCAGAAACGAAGGAGAGATCTTGAGGCTCAATAGCCGCGCAGGACAGCGCTGGTCGCGATGGCTGCTGCCGCTCATGCGCTCCGATCGCAGGGCGCTCATCAGCAAAGAGTTTAAGCTTTTTGCGAGAGACCTGACTCACACGATTCAGCTCAGCATGCTCTTGGCCATTTGCTTCATCTACCTCTACAACTTTCGCGCCCTCGAAGGCCCTGCCAGCATGGCTGATGAGGTTCGCGCTGTCTGGGAGCTGCTGTTGCTGCTAGTGAACGTTGGGCTCAGCTTCCTGGTGGTAACCTGCGTGTGTTCGCGCTTCGTGTTCCCCTCGGTGTCGCTCGAGGGCGCTTCGTTCTGGATCCTCCAGAGCGCGCCTGTCTCAATGCGCAATATCCTGCGAGCAAAGGTGGCTGGATGGTTTGTTCCCGTGGCTGCAATTAGCGGAGTCGTGTTCGTGTCCGGCGCCATGGCGATCGGCGCAGATGAGCCCCTCGTGGTCGCCTCATTCGCGGTCGGAGTTGTGCTCGCCTACGGCCTGGTAGGCCTCAGCGTCGGTCTTGGTGCGCTCTTCGCGCAGTTCGAGTGGGAGTACTCGAATCAGGTCTCGTCTAATGTGGGGAGCTTCCTGTTTATGGCGATCAGCCTCCTGTTTTTGGTGGTGAACCTTCTGCCTATCGCGGCCTTTTTCGGCGCCTACGCGCTTGCTCCCGAGATCGTATCACCCCAGTGGCCACCGTCCATTATCTTGGTCGCAGGGCTGCTTGCGCTAGCGATCATTAACTACGCCTGCGCTGCCGCTGCACTCTCTGTTGGCTCCCGCTCTCTTAAGGCTCGCTAGACCCTAGGCTAAGAAGCGCAACTTTTTGCCGCGTAGCTTCGAACTACCCCTAACGAGGGCAGAGTGCCCCCTGTTTCTGGCAAACAGATGATTAAGGCAGCTTTTCGCGCCCGATGCGCTCCTTCGCCTGGCGATGCAGTAGCCGCTGCAACAGCGGCTCTGCGGGCCGGATCGGCTGCGGCAGCAGCACGGACAGCCAGGAGCCGGGAACGCGCACTACGTTTCCTAAAGTACGCGCGGCGGGCTGGCTTTCGCCAGGGGTACGCCCAGGGAGCGGCCGCCGCTCAAGATGAGCTGGCCCGCATCGCACAGGGAGTTCGGCACGAGTACGCAACGCTCCTTGAGGCTGCGCAGCGCGATTATCGCCGCCTGGCGATGGCAGCCTGTGAGAGACTCATCGGCAAAAGCGACCCCGACACAATCCTTCCGTGGCTCGACAAAGCGCTACAGCTTGCGCGCACAGCTCGCCCTATCACTGTCAGCGTGAAGCCTCGCTACCGAACCGCGACGACACGTCACCTGGAGTCTCAGAGCGCTGGTGTGGCGATCGTCGAGGCTCCTCAGGACCAGGAAGAAGACTTCTTGATCCTGACAGAGCAGGGCGAGATCGGATTCGCGTGGACTTCCGCCCTTCAGGACGCCCTTGGCCCGGAGGCGCGGTGAGCATGCCCGCTGGCCCACAGCACATCCAGTTTACCGTCTCCGGCGAGATAGTGTCCGTGCAAGGCAGCGCAATCGCCGCGCGGCTGCCCCAGGCCGCGGTTGGAGACCTGTGCTGGGTGAGCGCCCGGTCGGGCGAGGCGCTGCCGGGCCAGGTCGTTTCCTTCGCGGGAAACCTCTTCTCGCTTGCCCTGTTTGGAGAGCCAGAAGGCATCTGCCCCGGGGCCAAGGTTCGGACGAGCGGCACAGCCTTGTCGGTTCCGGTGGGAAAGGATCTCTTGGGGCGAATGATTAACCCGCTCGGAGAGCCCGTTGATGGGCTCCGCGCACCCTTAGCGTCATGCGCCCGACGCGGCCTGTACTGCAAGCCACCACGCGCCTCAGAGCGCCCGATTATCGACACGGCTCTTGAGACCGGCGTTCGGGCTATCGACGGCTTCTGTACCCTCGGGAGAGGGCAACGAATCGGCATCTTCGCATCCGCCGGTGCAGGCAAGTCAACCCTGCTGGCGATGATTGCACGCCAAGCGGCCGCTGACGTAATCGTCGTAGCCCTTGTGGGTGAGCGTGGCCGCGAGGTCCGAGAATTCGTTGAGGATACGCTGGGCGCGGAGGGATTGCGCAGGAGCGTCATTGTCGTCGCTACCAGTGACGACTCGTCGCTGCTGCGACAGACGGCCCCGCTCACGGCGACGGCCGTAGCGGAGCACTTTCGCGACGAGGGGCTCGATGTGCTCTTGATAGTCGACTCTCTAACTCGAACCGCACGCGCGCTGCGTGAAACCAGCATCGCAGCAGGAGAGCTGCCCGTGCGGCATGGCTACACAAACTCTGTGTACACCCAGCTGCCCAAGCTAGTAGAGCGAGCAGGCCGAAATTCATCAGGCTCGATAACAGCCATTTACACGGTGCTCACAAACCAGGATGAAGACATCGATCCGCTGGCAGACGAAATTAAGAGCTTGCTGGACGGCCACATCTGCATACGCAAAGAGATGGCCACGCTCCGGGTCATGCCCGCCATCGACGTCACGACCAGCGTCTCTCGCCTCTTCTCAAGGCTAAACGGGAGGGCCGAAAGAGATGCTGCCTACGCCGGGTCATGCGCACTAGCCCGCCTGCTTAAAGAGAGGCACATCATGATGCTGGGCGGGGTGCCTGATCCAGAGCTCTCACGGATTCTCGCCAATCAAGAGAAGCTGCTCGGGTGTATTCGGCAAGACTCTTCAGAGCTGTCGACGATTGCCGACGCGAGGAGAATGGTGGCAGAAGCTGCTGGACTTCTGGCGACAGGCCAGAGGAATGAATGAGGGGAGAGGCAGAGCGGGGTCTGTCTCTCAAAGGTTAACATGTTGCGCGAGCAGTAGAAGTTTCTACGCTGCGACTGGAACAATCTGCAAGAGCTCATCGGACAATCGGTCCCTCGCAACTTCGACTTTCAGGCGGGTGCCTTGCAGCACTCTCTGGTCGGAGACGAAGACGATGTACGCTTTGGGATACTCAGGAGACGTGATGACGTTGAGGAACTTCTTCCCGGTGTCTGTGAAGACCCGCGGCTTAGCGGCCTCAATCGGCAGCAACCCACTCCAGAGGCGCAGCGGACTACGCTGCGGCCCAAGGTTTTCGGACACAAAGATCTCTTTGATCTCGCGCTTGGCGTGCTTGAGATCAACTTCGCGCATCCGCCGTCGGATGTCACGTCCGGCCAGCACCAAGCCAGCCATCAAAGCGATGGGCACTCCCCAAGAGAGAAGGGCCGCATCCCACAGAACAACAGATACCGCGTCCATACAGAGTTCTCCTAAAAAGAGCCAAAACCTCGGAACAAAAGACAGATCGCTCTGCCTCGGGAAAGCGCCCCTTCAGGCGACCTCCCCAGGCAAACCGTTCCGCGAGCGCTGCGCGCACACGGGGCCAACTCCCCTCATCTACCAAACACAGAGAAGAGCGCATCCTAGCCGGAGATGACTAATATTCAAGTGTGAGCTGCTCTTCTAGTAGGCGCATCTGAGAGAGTCTCTCTCAAAGCCGACTAATACCGACAGCTTCCGTTATGAGTCCTTAGCTGCCCGAGCTAGGCGCGTGACTTACCGGATGAGCGCGATTGTGCCCTTCAGCATCTCGTTTGCTGCCGACAGGACCTGGGAGTTTGCCTGGTAGCCGCGCTGATAGATCACTAGCTCTACGAACTGGTTGGCGATGTCGACGTTGGAGCTCTCGAGGGAGTATGGAGCAAGCTCTCCCGTGGCGCCCTGCCCAGCTAGGCCGATCTGCATCTGGCCTGACTCTGCGGTCGTGCCAAACAGCGAATTCCCCTGCCGCTGAAGCCCATCTACGTTCTGCACTACCGCTACGGGCAAGGTGCCAACCTGCGCGCGATCACCTGATGCGAGCGATGCGTAGATGCCGCCCTTCGCGTCGATCTCATAGGCCAAAATCTCTCCGCCGCCTCGCCCATCCTGCGTGCTGTTGGTGACCCGTGAGCCGCCGGCAAATTGGGTGAATGCCTTCAGGTCAATCGTGAGGTTGCTCGCCGCCGCCCCGTTTGCCCAGTTGATAGTGCCTTGAATCGCCGAGGACGCAGCATTAGCTGGGTCGATCTGTCCAGATGAGTCAAAGTTCAGGACCACCTGCCCGACCTGCACCGGAACACCCGCTCCTGCGCCCGTGTCGGCTCCATTGACGAAAGACTGCACGGTCCACTGGTTCGGCGAGTTCTTGAAGAAGCACACAGTCACGTCATGCCTCTCGCCCAGTGAGTCGTAAATGCTCTGAGAGGCCACAAAGGTGGCTGCTGTGTTTATCTCCGAAAATGCAGAGCCTGGGGGCGGAGGCGTGCTCGGGGGCAGGCTCGCGTCGATGTTGCCGAAGAGTTCAAGTGTCGTCGTCGCGGTGGCCTGAATGTTTACCTGCTGCATATTGATCGGCACTAGCTGCGCCACATCAGCGCCCTGGTACCCTAGGACTGGCTCACCCGACTGCGTCTGCAGGGTGCCATCGGCTGCGATCTGAAAGTTTCCAAGCCGGGTTAGCTGCGGAGCAGCGGGGTCGCCCACCATAAAGAAGCCGTTGCCCGAGAGCGCTACGTCAAGCGACCTTCCGGTGTAGTCTACCGCACCAGCCTCAAAGTTTAGCCTCGTCCTGCGGATGGAGACGCCATCTCCACTCGTTGCACCAACCTCGGAGTTCCGGGAGTCCGTGATTTCGCCCATGATGTCGGCGAACTCTGCGCGGCCGCGTTTGAATGCGGGTGTGCTCGCGTTGGAGATGTTGTCACCCACTACCGCAATAGCCTGGCCGTGCGCGTTGATGCCTTCCCTGCTGGTGTTGATTGCTGATTCAAGTCTCATCTGAGCATGCTCTCGAAAAAGGCCTAGAGCGCCGGCAATCCTTGCCTGCCTGTAGGTCCCCCTCGCTATGTTCTGCAAGACGGCTGCCAGCCTCCTCAGAAAAGCATTTCAATAGCTTATGCGCCCCGAATGGGGCGTATTTTCCCAGCCTGGCAGCTTCTGCCCCCAAAGTTCCTTGTCGATGCGCCGGAGGCGCCTGTATAAGGCTCGCATGCACGTGCTGCTCTCTGGCGCCTCTGGGTGTCTTGGAAGCGCCTGCGTCGACCTTCTCAAGCGGTTCCCGGAGATCGAGCTCTCCGTTGTGCGCGCATCGCGAGTCGACTGCGTGCTTCCGCTCGGCTCTCGAGAGCTGCCTCTTGAGGACGTGTCCGACTTCACCGCCTTAAACAAGCTGGTGGGCTCTCGTCCACCGACTCACATCATCCACGTTGCTGCGCTCTCCTCGCCCGCGGCCTGTGAGCAGCAGCCAGAGCTGGCGTGGCATGCCAACGTGGCGTTCACCGAGTCACTGTCCCGCCTCGCTCGCGAGCACAAGGCTCACATGCTGCTCGCCTCCACTGACTTGGTGTTCGATGGCTCCGAACCAGTTCCGGGCGGCTTCCGAGAACAAGACGAGCCCGAGCCACTGTCGGTGTACAGCCGTTCGAAGCGAGAGGCAGAGCTCGTGGCACTTGAGCTGGAACGGGGCTGCGTAGCCCGCCTCGCCCTGCTGTACGGGCACTCGCACTCCTCATCTCGGGGCGTCCTGGGCTGGATGGAAGACGCGCTCCGAGCCAGAGAAGAGCTGACGCTGTTCAGCGACGAGTTCCGCAGCCCCGTGCACGTGGCCGATGCAGCTCGCTCTCTTTTAAGCTTGAGCAACGTGGGTGCAACCGGCATCTGGAACTGCGGGGGGCCCGAGCGGTTATCTCGGCTCGAGTTCGGTCACATGGTAGCCGAGACCCTGGGATACGAAACTGCCAGCATCCGGCAGGCGAGCCGCGCAGATGTGCCCTCACTACCGCCCAGGCCTAAAGACGTGTGCCTAAACTCAGAGAAATTGATCGACTTGCTTGGCGAGCCTTGCAGAACAGTACGCCAGGCGCTGCTTAGCGAGCAGTAACTCTCTGCATCTTCTATTTCGAGCCAATACCGACAGGTAATTGCCGTTAGGAGGCGGCGGTCGCCAAACATGCCATATCGCTATGGTAAGGACTTTGGCGGTGGTATAATCCGCGTGACTCTCAAAGAAACTGAGGAGCATTTATGCGTTCACTCTCAATAGCAGCTATAGCAGCAGTAGGCCTCTTCGTGGCAAGCAACGCCCAGGCTCAGTGCTTCGGAGAGACCGCTTCAGCGTACGGTTGCGGAGTTTCGGCACCACAAGAAGGCGCCCTCTCTTCGTTCGGCTCTCAACAGGGCGATGCAGTCGTTCCACGGTATGCCCAACAGCAGGGGTCGCCTTTCGATGGCCTCTTTTCAGCACGCGAACATCGACAGATGCTTCGAAGCATCGTTATCGGGAACATGGAGGGCGCCCGCGCTGCAAGCAGCGCTTTCAACCGCGCCATTAACTCCAACGCTCGCGCACTCCGCAAGAGCAACAACCGTCGCGTAGGCGTCTACTACGGCGGCTTCGGGTACGGCTACTAAGACTCCGTCTCGGCCAGACTTCCTACGGCTCCATTTACGGCTTTACGTGTAGCTGCATCCATTCCTGGAGCGCGTCGCCGATGTCGTCAGGCGAAATGGCGTACGACCTGCTACCGCGGCTCGACTCGCGCTTGAACGCATTGAGGCCCGCCTGGTTGCAGATCTCGCGAATGTCAGCAGCGCACCGCCCCTCTGTCGCCCGCGCCAACGCCTCGACGTTAACGACGCCCTCAAGCGGCAGCTTGCTCAGGTAGAGCTCGAACAGCTTCTGGCGGGATGCGAAGTTAGGCAGCGGTATCTGGATCGTCTTGTTGAGCCGTCCTCCGCGCTTGAGCGCTGGATCGATCAAGTCAGCCCTGTTGGTGGCGCCAATCACGTACACCCCCTCTCGCTGAATCACGCCGTCGATGAGCTGCAGCAGGTGATTCAGCAGGTTGTCTGCATGCTGCGCGTTGCCCTCAGCGCGATTCTTTGCGATCGAGTCCACCTCGTCTATGAAGATAATCGATGGCGCTGCGCGAGTGGCGGCCGAGAAGAGCTTTGTGAGGTTTTTCTCCGATTCACCAACCCACTTCGACACGATGTCGTCAGCCTGTAGCACGAAGAAAGCCAGATTCGCCTCATTCGCCACCACCTTCGCCAGGGTGGTCTTGCCTGTTCCAGGGGGGCCGTTGAGCAGGATGCCCTTTGGCACAGAGATTCCATAGCGCTTCGCCGTGGACGGATCCTTGAGAAGCTCGATGACGCTCTGCAGCTCGGTGCGCACCTCTTCGTCGACTATCACGTCATCCCATGAAAGCTTCTCGACTTTGTCATTGGCTCTCTTCGGGCCTGGCTCACCCTTTATTTGATCCGCCTCTTCCTCGCTCACCGAGAACATCTCAAGGGCTGCCTCGATGTCAGCAGATGCTATGAGGCGCGTGCGCTGCGCCTGCGGGAGCCCCTGCTCACGCTGGTACGCCTGCAGGCCGGCCTGGTTGCAGATAGCCTTGATGTCCGCGCCGGAGCACCCCTCCGTTGCCTGGGCCAGGGCCTCGAGGTCGATGTCCGGGGAGAGCTTGAGCTTCCGCGAGTACACCGCAAAAAGCCTCCGTCGAGACTCCAAGTCGGGCAGCGGGATCTCAATGACGCGATTGAGCCGCCCGGCTCGCCGCAGCGCTTCGTCGACAAGGTCAGCCCGGTTTGTGGCGGCGATGATGTAGAGCCCCTCGGTCTTCAGAACCCCGTCGATAAGCTGCAGCAAGTGGTTGAGCAGGTTGTCACCCGGCGCGGAATCAGCGCCTGAGCGCTTCTTTCCAAGAGAGTCGATCTCGTCGATGAAGATGACAGCAGGCGAGTTCTTGGCGGCTGTCTCAAACAGCTTCGTCAGGTTCTTCTCTGAGTCGCCGACCCATTTCGACACAACTTCGTTGGCGCGCAACACAAAGAAGTTGAGCTCCGCCATAGTCGCCACAGCTTTCGCAATGGTCGTCTTGCCGGTGCCTGGCGGCCCGTTAAAGAGGATGCCTTTCGGCAGCGCTATGCCGTACTGCTTTGCGCTCTCTGGGTTCTTGAGCAGCTCTATGACCGAGAGCAGCTCATCTTTCGTCTGTTGAGGAATTATCAGGTCCTGCCAGGCGATCTCGTCGACTTCGTCGTTGCGTGCTCGCGGCGCAAATCCTGTGCCGTCGTCTTCGGAGTGCGCTCCTCTCGCGCCGCCAGCACCAGCCGAGCCTCCAAGCCCCATCTTTTTGCCGTGCGCCACGGCGAGGAATGCCAGAACGAGCGGCGCCAGGTGCAGGAGTCCCCAGCGCAGCTGCTCTCCGTCCCCAGACACTCCAGCCCCGTACACGAACAGGAGCGTTGCCCCTGCCAAAGCGCCGGACACAAGCTGCAGCAGAAAGTCGCAAAAGCGCAGCCGCTCTGCCGAGTACCAGAACTGCCCGTGGTAGGCGAAGTAAACAAACGGCAGCAAGAGCGCCAACAGGAGCGAAACCTGCCCTAGCCCTCCCCAGCCGTTCACTATGTCGTAGACCGTTAGCATCCCACTTGGTTTATCGGCCAATCACTGTACTTGCTCAAGTTATTGCTCAGCCTTATCCCCCTGAATCATCTCGCAAAAAACAACCGGCGTTCTGGCCGCTAGCCCCCGTGATTCCTCGGGAAAACCGCTCAGGAGTGCTAGCTTACCCAGAGCAAAGGGTACTTTGACAAAAACAGCCCCAAAAAAGCACGTTTCCCCAGGATCTTCCCATACCAGCTCGGAGCAACTGCATGGATATCCATAAACTCTCACAACGCGGCATTGGAGACCTCCAGCGCTCTCTTGAGCGTTTTGAGAACTACAACGACGGCTTCATCCTCCCGGACACCTTCCTGGTCGTGCGTCTCGACGCGCACCGGATGGGCGAGTGGAGCTCGGCCTACTCGGACTACCCGTGTGGGCCTGCCGTCACAAAGGCGCTGCACGACACCGCCCGCAGCCTAATGACCTCCACCTTTCGGGTTCTCGTTGCGTTTGTGCACGGGGACGAAATCTCTCTGCTGATAGACCCTTCTGAGTCAGTCAACCCGATGCGCCGCAGCAAGCTCATCTCGACGGTAGCCTCTGCAGCCGCGGCGCACTTCATGAAAGCGAGCGGCCAGCAGGCGCTCTTTGAGGCCCGGCTCAGCGAGCTGCCGACAGCGGAGCGAGTAGTTGAGTACTTCTTCTGGCAGCGCCGCTACTGCTTCAGAAATGCGATTACGATTGCGTTGCGCGGTAGCCTCATCGCACAAGGATATTCTGCCGAAGATGCAGAGAAGCACATCCACGGCGTATCAGAGCAGGCCCGCCTCAGCAAGCTTGAGCAGGTCGGCGGCGGCGCGAAGTCTATCCCTCACACCACTCGCCGCGGAGCGCTCTTCTGCTGGGAGACCCTCCTGCGCGACGGCAGGGAGCACTTCCGCCTCGCGTCGCACGCCGCACTAAGCGACAACGACGAGGAGTACCTGCAGTTTCTCAGTGGCGTGCTAGGCGAAGCGCTTGGCACGAGCAGCTCGGCTTCTGTTCCGGCTCCAGCAGCGGAGCCGCGGCTAGCAGAGCAGCTCCCGGCCAACACAGATCCCGCTCCCGCCGAGCAAAAACGGCCCTTTCGGGGCAACAAGAAAACGAACGTCTCCGTCTTCAAAGTCGCAACGAAGTAGCGCTACTCCCTGGCTGGAATGCTCATGACAAACGACATGGCTGCTCGGTGCAGCGACACGTCGTTGAGCAGCTCAAAGTCCTTCACCCCGATCTCTTTCGACACAAATGCGTTGTCGAGTGCGAGACGCACCACTGGATCTTGAAGGTCGAAGGTGCGCACGAGCCCCTGACCAAACATCACCGAGCGGAGGCCGAGCTGGCGCGGGTACATGTTCACTATCGGCGCAAACGGAGTGGCGTCGAAGCTTCCGACGACGACTCTCGGCTCTTTCTGGTACCTGAGCGATGACGCGATGCGGCGCGACGTGACCTTGCTCAAGAAGAAATCCCGCTGTGACGCAGCCGGTATCAGGTCAAGCACACCCAGCAACACGCTGCCCACCCGAGGCACCCGCAGCTTGAGAAACATGCCCGGCAGCGCTCCAGTGCCGAGGCTAGTGCGGCTCCCGTCTTCGAGGTCGAAACGGGAGAGCACCGTCACCCCAGGCGGCGTGCTGTCGAGCACGCGCGGAAATCCTGGCATGGACTCAGTAGCAGCCGCGAGCTGCCCCGGTTCTCCAACGAGCACCACGATGCTAGGCGCCCGACGGGCTGTCTCGGCCGAAAGCCTCGCGAGACCGTTCTGCGCGAAATCAACGTGCGAGAAGAGCACCGGGACCTCCACGCTTTGCCCCGCTTGCGCCTCTGGCCACCGCGAAAAAGACACGTAGGGCATTGCTACTGTGGCGACCCGCACGAGCAGGTAGCCCTGCACAACCAGGGCCCACAGCAGGGCGACTGAGCAGCTTCGAAGCTTAACGCAACGCGCCAGCGCCCACACAAAGCCCGCCAAAACGAACGGAATCCAGTACAGCGAAACGCTACACAGGAGGTCTTGTATCCACAGCCGTGGGTGGTTGAGATGACACACTGCCAAGCAGCTCACCGCGACGAGCCACGCAAGGAGAGCCGTCTTGGGCAGGAATCTCATCGGGCCTGTTCCGGCTCACTCATTCCAGTTGAGGACGCCTTTCTGCCAGACGTAGATGAAGCCGACTACCAGCACTCCCATGAACGAGAGCATCGACCAGAGGGCGAACGTCCCCATCTGCTCAAGGACGACTGCCCACGGGTACATGAAGATCACTTCAATGTCGAAGAGGATGAAGAGCATCGCCACGAGGTAGAAGCGCACCGGAAATCGCTGCTCGCGGACTGATCCAACAGGTATCCCGCCGCACTCCCACGGCATCTGTTTTGTCTTCGTTGGATTCTTTGGCCCGAGGAATATCGCCAAGAATACCATCGTGACGAGGAAGCCCGCGGCCGCCACACCGAGGAGCAGGACACCGAGATACGGATTTAGTTCACTCATACCAAACATTAAAATCGCACCCGGGAGGATTCGAACCTCCGACCACCCGCTTAGAAGGCGGGTGCTCTATCCAACTGAGCTACGGGTGCACAAAGAATCATTCTCTTGGGGCACGACCATCGATGCGCACCGACTGCTCCGCACCTTAGCACGCGATTAGTCTGATCGGCATACTCCTTCAAGCAGGAGAGCCGCCGATGACCAGCGTGATCGTAGAGCATGCTGGCTTAAGACTCAAACGGCCCTAAGAGTGCTGGCTGGGACGAGGTGACTCTGCGCTCTCGTTTGAACTTAGATTCCTGGCTACTGGAATAATCAGATGGAGCCAGGTTGGACCGGCTCAGTACCCCGTCGAGAGCCACTTTTTGGCTAATTAGCCAGCCTTGGAAACAGCCCCTATAATACCCCCGAGAAACACCTAATATCAGCTAGTTACGCTGCTATATGCAACGCCCTGAAGCAAATTTTCCAAAACTAAAGATTATAGGATAGAACACTTCCAAACTGGACTGGGCTTCACATGGTGAAGAGCAGCGGCACGCTTCGGCGCACCGCTCGACCCGAATGTTCGGCGAGGTTTTTGAAGAACGGACGCTGCAAGGTCATCGCATGGCGCTGCCGAGCAACAGCAAGAAAAAGATATTCGACGGAAGGTACGAAGTCCTTTCGATCGTCGGCCGCGGTACCGACAGCGTGGTTTACCATGCGCGCCACGTGCAAGGCTCGCAGCAGGAAGTAGCCCTTAAAGTTCTCCTCAACCAGAAGAGCCAGATATCTCTCGCCGAGAGGCTTCGCAAAGAGGCGTTGACCCTCGTTTCGTGTCGCCACCGCTACGTGGTGCGGCTAGACGATTTTCACTCAGTAGATGACCTCTGCTACCTCTCCATGGAGTACGCAGCTCAGGGCGACTTGAGAAAAGTGCTCACCGGCCTACAGGCTGCCCTGCCGCCCGACCGTGGCGAAGCGTACCTGCGGCAGTGCCTCGACGCTCTCGACTTCATTCACGCCACAGGGGTCGTTCACCGCGACTTAAAGCCTGACAACATCCTGGTCCTCAACGAGCAAGAGGTGAGGCTTGCTGACTTCGGCCTCGCCCTCCTCCCGGGAGATGATGTCGATATCAAAGACTTGCAGAACGGAGTTGGCTCGTTCGCATACCTCCCGCCTGAGATGGTGGAGGGAGTCCGATACGATGACCGCTCTGACCTGTACGCAATCGGCCTGTGCTTCTACGAGGCTCTGGCGGGCTTTCACCCCTTCGACAAGCTCCCAATCGCAGAGCAGCTTGAGGCCAGAAAAGACGGCAAAATTGCCCCCCTGCATGAGATTCAGCCCTCTGTGCCTCGGCGCGTGTCAGATGTCATCGCGAAGCTCATTCGCTACGAGGCAGACGAGCGATTCCAGACTGCTGTTGAGGCTCTGCGAGCCCTGGACAGCAATCAAGCTGAGGCCGCAGCCGTTCAGGCCGTGACAGCCAATGCTGACTCCGTTGCGGTGAGCACGGCGGCAGCGAAGCAGCCCGCCTCTGCCCTCGCAGCCAACGCTGGTGACCCTATCGGCGAGTTCCTCGATGATGATTTCGAAGACACCTTTGACAGTGACCTCGATGATGACGACGACCTTGACTACGAGCTAGACGACGATGCGGCTGCCGACCAGCCTGCCGCAGCGGCTAAGCCAACAGAGCGCGCTCACCAGCCAACTGAAGAGATAGACCTTGCGCGCATCAAGGAGATCCTCGCCAAAGATTCGGAGCAGCGCGCAGCAACAGCAGCCCGTCGGCTGCCGAATACTCCGCGACCTGGCGCCAAAGCTGCTGCGCAGCCCCAATCCGACGAACGGTACCGCCTTCAGGCCAAGTCTTCAGCCGGCAAGGGCGCTCTAGGCAACCAGGCCGGAATGCGCCGCTTGCTGCGGGTGGGTATGGGAGCCGCCGCGGTAACGATTATCTCCATCGCCCTGCTCGACAACATGCCCAAGATCCTCGGAACAGTAGGAGGATCGTGGCAAACTGAATCTGCTCGTGACGCACTCGACCCGCTAGCGCCAGCCGAAGAGGCGCCTGAGGCAGCCGAGCGCAGCCTTGACGAAATTAGCTTCCCAGTGATCCCGGGAGGCCTCTACGCGGGGGGCATTGAAGGCGTGATTCCTGGGGTTCGCTCGCCTCTTGCCGTCATCTCCCTGCCGGAAAAGAACGAGATCGCGGTCATTATTGGAATTGAGGGGTGGACCCCTTCGGTCAGCTCGACCCTCGACGACGGCTCGGTCGAATCCGGGTCGGTCGTGGTTCGCTCGAACGGCGTGGTCCTTAACCTCACTGGGGAGCTGTCGTCTGACTCAATAACTGGTACATTCATCAACACGATGACCGGCGAGACCGGCACTTGGAGCGCAAAGAAGGCCCCGTAATGTCCCAGATGGTTCGACGACTGTTCCTTTCGCTCATCCCGGCTGTAAGCCTTGCAGCTAGCTTCTCTGGACCAGCCGCGGCGCAAGACGCTCCAGCTGCTGCCACCTCAAAGCTCCAGCTCGGGCATCGGCAGCCCGAAGCCGCCAAGGTGCCCCTTCCTGGCTCACCGATGCAGCTTACCGTAGAGCTCGTCAACTCGCGGGACGTCGAATCAAAGATTCGCCTCGTCGGCTCGCGCGACGGCCGCTTCATGGACATAGCGTTTCCGCTCGGGGCGCTGAACAAGGTTGACCACGCGGAGTTCACCCTCACGGTGCCGGCGCCGCTCGCTGCCATGACGTACCAGTTCATCGTGCACCAGCCAGACGGCTCACTCTCAACCTCTGCCCGCTACATGATCAAGCGCCCCTGCATCCAGAACTTCCGCGTCGAAGTTTCGCCGGACGACCCAAATGCGCGCATCAAGCATGAGTTAGGGACGCTGATCGCAAAGTCGAAGTCTCTCGAGCGAGACACGCAGAATCTTGAAGCTGCCCTCAAGTCCCTTAAAGACATCTCAGCGTCGATTAGCCAGTGAGAGAAACCGCGATGACTACTCGACGCACAAGCCTCCTAGCAATCGTCACTCTGGCGCTCCTGTCCCTCGCGCTGTCGGCCCAGCCGGCATCTGCGGCCCCGAATTCGGGAAAAGTGGCAATCAAGGTAAAAGTCGAGTCAAAGCCTGAGCCGAGCAAAGCTGTCGGCCTGGTGATGTCCGCCGGCGAGACGCTCCAGATTGAAGACACCAAGATTGAGAAGGTTGGCGACAAGCTCTACGACATCTCGTTCTCAGTCGACTCCTCTGCCCTCTCTGAGGACAGCGTCGCCACTGCCATGGCGTTCAACTCTAACGGAGACGTCGTGTTCGCCAACGTTACTCCGGCGCTCCTCTCAAGCACCGCATCGATCATAGCGTCCATCCCGGACTGCCCGCCTGAAGACCCGTCCCTCGCGATCCAGTTCAACCACTTTGGTCCGCTCCAGCAGCTAGTCGACGTGCGCGTGGCTCGCGCAGAACTGCTGCGATCGAACATCGCAAAGGAGCTGACCCCTGACCGAGTCCAGCGCCTCACCCAGCTCGAAGCAGCCCTCGGGCTCGCAAGGCCTGAGCCTCTCTCTGCGTCCCTGCCCCCTTCAGAGCTTGTGGATCGCCTCTCGCGCCTCGACCACGCCCTCAAGAAGTACAAGAACTTCAAGAGGCAGTAGAGGTAGGGCGCTGTCTTTGGCGCATTCTCGCCATGAGCGACTCAAAGCCTGCATCGCTTCCCCCCAGCGCCGCTCCAGCAGACTTAGCCCGAGTCACATCAACGCTGCGCACCGCCTACCACTGTGTAACGCTTCTCACGCCATCTGACGGGCCCACCTCGCTGCTGCCACTGCTGCTCCATCGCTTTCCCCACATCCCCGAAGAGTCTTGGCCAGAGCGCTTCGACTTCGGCGGCGTGTACGTGAACGGCCGAGAGGCGCTCGGCGATCAGCCGCTGCCATTTCCGTGCAAAGTTGAGTACTACGAGCCTAAATTTCCGATCTCAGAGGCACACGCGCTGTTCCCGAAGTTTGAGGAGCGATTCGTCATCTACCAAGATGATGCCGTCGCTGTTGTCTACAAGCCTCCAAGGCTCTCAAGCATGCCCGCCAAGGAGCAGCGGCACTTTAGCCTCAAGGCCTCTCTAGAAAAACTCTTCAAGAAGCCGGTGCACATGCCCTCGCGCCTCGACGTCTCTGCTCAGGGGCTCCTCGTAGTCAGCCTTCACCCTGATGCTCACGCGAAGCTCCAGCAGTGCTTCGAGAGTCGCAAGGCGCACAAGACCTACTTTCTTGCAACGACAGCTCCTGTGGCGTGGGAGCGCGTTTCAGTTGATCTGCCGATCGCGCGTGACCCGCGACACCCCGTGTTGAGAACAACCGCTCTCGGAGGCCTCGAGGGACAGCCAGCCCTCACGCACCTCACCCGCAGCCACCTTGCCAAGTCAGAAGGCTCTTCTGTGACAGTGGTAAAAGCTGAACCCGTGAGCGGCCGCACACACCAGATCCGCGTGCACGCTGCCTCTCAGGCAGCGCCGATCTTCGGCGACAACTTTTACGGCGGCGACTCAGCGTCATACCTTCACCTCGTGAGCTGTTCACTCGCGATCCCTCATCCTGCCTCTGGACACGCGCTGCACGTAGAGCTGCCGCACGAGCTCTGCCCTGGCTGGATTAATCGCTAGGGAATCGCGGCACAGCCAGCGAGACTGTGGTTGACTGGCTTTCCAAAAGCTAAATCACTCGCAGAGCGATTCTTCTTTTTTGTAACGAGCTTGTACTTTTTTTGCGCGTTCAACATCACGCCTGAAAGTCGGGAGTGCCCTCGTCGTCGTCAGCTAGAGATCAGATCGCGGATCTTGTGACCGTTGTCACCGCCACCTAGTGTCAGATGGTTAGCCGGTCCTGCCCATGGCTCGATCGGGCAGGTCGTCTAAGACGCCCCCTCCTGCTGGTTCCACCGGCAAATTTTTCCGAGTTTCTAGGACGGTGGTCCCATACGCCACCCAGAAACACGGGTTCAATCGCCCCATTTTCCCGCTCAGCAGGGGCCCCAACGCGACCGGCTTTTTCGCAGATCAAATGCCATTTTCGCTTACACGAATCCTCTAAAAACGCCCCCCTATCTTAACGATAAGTGATTGGAATAGTTCGGCGGCGTGATTTGAAGACAGTCAACACTGACTCGGAATATAGAGAGCCGAAAAAGGACTCGGCTCTGGCTGCACGCCACAGCTCCTCGCAGGAGCTGTGTGGCGCACCCGACGTGTGCCGCGCTCCAGCTCGCTCTGAGCACACGAGTGATTCAACTTCGACGGATCCGAATGGGCTCGTTATTACGAGCACCAGCCTCCACGTTTTCTTTTTCCTTGCGTTCCTGGCCCTCATCGCAGCGACTGCCTCTGGAAACATGTGGGAAGTACGCAGCAGCCAACCCGACACGCTCAAGCTTCTCCGTCTGCAAGACGAGGCCAAGTCGAATCAAGCCACGCAGCCTGAGATCCCCCAGTCATGGATGGCTCAGATCCAGGAGCAGCTCCTCAAGCAAGACCTAGCACCGAAGCCCCTGTCCGGTTCAGCGGCGAGTGGCTTTGCACTCAACAACCGTCCCCAGAGCCTAACCTCAACCATCGATCAAAAGCGCTGGCACATCTCCCCGAGCAGCCAAGCTGAAAAAGCGGGCGCGAACGCCGATCCTGAAGTTCTTGCGAAACGAAGCAAGACTTCGTCCAACGAGAAACCTGATTGGAGCTGGTCGTATGAGCTTCACCAGCTACGGCGTGGAGGGGCAACCAGGGAGCTGCCGGCCGCAGCGAAGCCTTCTCAAGACCAGGACTCAGTACTGCTCTTGCGAGGCGCAGAGCTCACCGAGTGGTACAAAAACTCTCCGCAGGGCATTGAGCAAGGGTTTACGCTGCATGAGAAGCCACACCCGGCAGCCTCAGGCGAAGTTGTGCTGCGCGGCAAGGTCACTACCGGCCTAAAAGTCTCTAGCCAGAGCAGCTCCGCGCTCTCGTTCTCGAAGAACGGCGCCCCGGTCCTGACGTACGCCGGCCTTAAGATCTGGGACGCGAAGGGCCAGGAGCTGCCGGGCAGGATGTCGTACGCAGAGAGCCGAGCTGGGGGGCAGCTCGACATAAGCTTTGATGACTCTCATGCTGTCTATCCGGTGACAGTGGATCCTGTCGCCTCTTCTGCAGCCTGGACCACAGAGGCGAATCAGATTTCCGCCCAGCTCGGCTTTTCGGTTGCAACAGCGGGGGATGTTAACGGCGACGGCTACTCGGACGTGCTCGTCGGCAGCCACACCTACGACAACGGAAGCACTGACGAAGGTATTGCATTCCTGTACCTCGGCTCCGCGACAGGCCTCGTCACTACTGCAGCGTGGTCTCAGGAGGGCAATCAGGCTTCAGCCCTGTTCGGATACTCTGTTGCGACTGCCGGTGACGTCAACGGTGACGGATACTCGGACGTCATCATCGGGGCCCTGCAGTACTCCAACGGCCAAAACAGCGAGGGACTCGCTTTTGTGTTCCACGGTTCGTCCTCGGGCCTCGCCACTACCGCGGCATGGACGCGCGAGTCTAATCAGGCTTCTGCCGGATTTGGGGCTCAGGCTGCAACTGCGGGAGACGTAAACGGCGATGGGTATTCTGACGTCATCGTCGGCGCATACGCGTATGACAACGGCCAAAACGATGAGGGAATGGCCTTCGTCTACCACGGTTCCGCTACCGGCTTGGCAACTACAGCAGCCTGGACCAGGGAATCCAATGCCGCAGGGGCAATTTTTGGGAGACACGTCGCATCGGCCGGCGACGTCAACGGGGACGGGTATGCTGACGTGATTGTCGGTGCCTACAAGCTCGCTAACGGCCAGACAGATGAGGGTAAAGCTTGGGTGTACTTCGGTTCAGCAACTGGCTTGCCGACTACAGTAGGCTGGGCGGTCGAATCAAACTCCACCAGCGCATACTTCGGTGCCCCCGTCGCAACCGCTGGAGACGTCAACGGTGACGGCTACGCGGACATTATCGTAGGCGCAAACAACCACACCAACGGCCAGGGCAGAGCGTACCTGTACCTCGGGTCCGCGTCTGGCCCGGCCACTACTGCTTCCTGGACGGGCTCATCATCCCAAAACAACTCTTTTTATGGCTACTCCGTTGGCAGCGCCGGGGACACAAACGGTGACGGGTACGGAGACGTCATTGTAGGCGCGTATCAGTTTAGCAATGGCTCAAACGGCGAAGGCCAAACGTACCTGTACCTCGGCACCTCGTCAGGACTCGCGACAACTTCGTCATGGACTGCCGAAGGCAACCAAGCATCAGCTTATTTCGGAGTTTCAAGCGGAGCTGCTGGCGACGTCAACGGCGACGGCTACTCGGATATCCTCGTTGGAGCGTTTGGCTTCGACAACGGCCAAGGTGACGAGGGGCAGGCGTACCTGTTTGTTGGCTCAGCTAATGGTCTAGCAACGGCATCCGGCTGGAGCACGGAATCCAACCAGACAAATGGATATACCGGATATTCTTTGGCAAGTGCTGGTGACGTCAATGGCGATGGATACTCCGATGTTGTTATCGGAGTGCTCTCCTACGACAACGGCCAGACCGATGAGGGACTAGCGCAGCTCTTTCTGGGAACATCCACTGGCCTTGCCACAACAGCTGCCTGGACAGGCGAGTCTAATCAAGCAAACGGGTATTATGGCGGCAAGGTCTCTGGAGCCGGCGACGTGAACGGTGATGGATATTCCGACGTTCTTATCGGGGCTGCATCGTACGACAATGGTCAAGTTGATGAGGGACGAGTCTATCTCTATCACGGGTCATCCACGGGGCTTGCAACGACCGCCGCTTGGACAAGCGAGTCAAATCAGGCTAGCGCCGAATACGGTTCGTCAGTTGCCGGCGCAGGAGACGTGAACGGGGATGGTTACGGCGATGTCATAATTGGCGCATGGAAGTACGACAATGGCTCGGCTGACGAGGGCCAAGCCTTCCTCTATCTCGGTTCCTCCACAGGCCTATCGACCGCCGTGGCGTGGACGACCGAGTCCAATCAGGATAGTGCCCAGCTTGGCCAGGCCGTAAATACGGCTGGGGATGTTAACCGAGACGGCTACTCAGACGTCATCATCGGCTCATACGCCTACGATAACGGCGAAACCGACGAGGGTAGGGCGCAGGTGTTTCTGGGCTCTTCTTCAGGGCTTGTCACCACTGCTTCCTGGTCGGCGGAAGCCAACCAGGCGTCTGCCAACTTTGCTGTATCGGTTTCTAGCGCCGGAGACGTGAACAAAGACGGGTACTCTGACGTTGTGGTTGGCGCTTACTCATATGACAACGGCCAGCTCGATGAAGGAAGAGCCGTTGTGTACCATGGCTCTGCGACAGGACTTGCGACAACCGCGGCATGGTCAGGAGAGTCGAATCAGGCTAGTGCCCAGTTCGGTGTGCGAGCGGCATCCGCTGGAGACGTAAACGGAGACGGATATTCAGACATCGTCGTTGCTGCTCACAACTATGACAACGGCGAAACCGATGAGGGCCGAGGGTATATTTATCTCGGCTCGGCAACCGGGCTAGGAACGACCGCGGCTTGGACGGCCGAGTCAAACCAGGCGAGTTCAAACTACGGCTACTTCGTGGCTGGTGCGGGCGATACCAACGGCGACGGATACTCGGATGTTCTCATCGGAGCCTTCACGTACGACAATGGCACAGCGGACGAGGGCCAGACCTACCTCTACTACGGCAACGGAGGAAAAGGTATTGCCGTTGCCCCTCGCCAGCTCAACTCCAGCGGAACAGTGGTTCAGCTTCAAGCCGATACCATCAACACCTCCTACAGCGTTCGACTCAAGGCGCGGTCTTCTGTCGGCCGAACGAGAGCGCGTCTCCTTGTCGAGAGCAAAGCAGTATCGAGCGCTTTCGACAACACCAGCTTGACCGCGGGCTCGTACACCGACATCGGACTAGCCGGCACAGACCTGACTAACGCAATATCGAGCCTCTCCGTCGGCACCGCCTACCACTGGCGGGCGCGATTGCAGTTCTATCCCTTCATGGACTACTCCCCGTGGTACTCACTTACTGATGTTGGCGGAGGTGAGGCTGACATCGTCGCTTTTCCCGACACCCCGACTCCGACTCCCACCGTAACGAACACGCCGACGATCACGCCGACGAACACGCCGACGAACACGCCGACGAACACGCCGACTAACACTAGAACTCCGACGCATACGCCAACGAATACAAATACTCCGACCCACACGCCGACTCACTCGCCGACCGCAACTAACACCCCTGCGGCTACTAACACCCCGACTCCCACGCCAACCTGGAACATCACCTGGAAAAACGCAACCACAGACCTCTCGATCTTTGTGTCATCAACCACAAATACCGGCGGCGGATGGGCAAGCCTTGAGAACATGCGCTCAACCTGCCAATCACTCGCAACAGCAGCAGGGTACGGGGGCACCTGGTACCCGCTAGCCTCGACCAGCACTTGGGACGCTATTAACGTCACTGACCCGAACAGCAGTCAGACCAGAAACATCTGGAACATGTACAGCCAGATTGTTGCAACAAGCGAGAGCGCTTTTTGGAGCAACTCTATCTCTTACAAGCTCGGCTACAACGAAGCCCGAACCAGCCTGATTGGCACGACCTACAGACCCTGGACAGGCTCGGCTACTACTGGCTACTACTCAGCATCTGGAACATGTAATGACTGGACGGATTCGACCAGCGGCTCATCGGGCGTCATTGGGAGCCAAATCGGTACTACAAGCCATATCAATATCACTACCACAACCTGTAACAATACTCGGCCCATATACTGCATAGGAGACTACGTTCCCGCTACCTTCACGCCGTCGCCAACGCCAACTCCCACCAACACCCCAACCCCGACCTGGAATATCACCTGGAAAAACACGACCGAAGACCTCTCTGTCTTTGTCTCAACAACTCAGAATAACGGCGGCGTGTGGGCTAACGTCGAGAACATGCGCTCGACCTGCCAAAGCCTCGCAACGGCACAGGGCTACGGCGGAACATGGTACCCACTAGTCTCTGCCTCCGGATGGGACGCCAGGAACGTTCTTGACCCAAGCAGCAGCCAGACTCGCAACATCTGGAACATGAACAGCCAGATCGTTGTCACAAGTGAAGCAGCTCTCTGGAATGGATCGACCTGGACAAACAAGTTTAATTATGAGCAAGACCGCACACTGCCCACAGGCGGCGCGGCAAGTCCCTACACTGGCAGCAACTCTGATGGCACATACGCCTCTAGCTGGTCTTGCGCCAACTGGTCTGCCTCCGGAAGTTCGCTTGGTGTAGTCGGAAAGTCAGATAGCGACACTCAGTGGATTATCTACACCACCAACGACTGCTCGGTCGCCAACCCGATCTACTGCATCGGAAACTATGTCCCGGCAACGTACACGCCGACGCCGCTGCCAGCTACCAACACCCCAACCCATACGCCTACTAGCACCAGCACGCCAACTCACACTCCAACAGCCACTCACACACCGACCAACACGCCTACCAACACGCCAACTAACACCAACACGCCGACCCACACCCCGACCAACACCAACACACCTTCTCACACACCAACCAACACCAATACGCCGACCCACACGCCCACTAACACTAATACCCCAACCCATACGCCAACCAACACGAATACGCCGACTCACTCGCCTACTCACACTCCAACACGCACGCCGACCCACACTCCGACAAACACCAACACTCCAACCCATACGCCGACCAACACTAACACCCCAACGCACTCACCCACTCACACTCCGACCCACACCCCAACGCACACGCCGACCAACACTAATACTCCGACTCACACCCCTACTAACACCAACACTCCGACCCACACGCCTACCAACACCAATACACCGACCCATACGCCGACTCACACCCCGACCCGCACTCCGACGCACACCCCGACAAACACAAATACGCCAACCCACACGCCTACCAACACGAACACCCCAACTCATACGCCCACTAACACGAACACGCCGACCCACACTCCAACTCACTCACCGACGCACACCCCGACGCACACGCCAACTAACACAAACACGCCGACCCACACCCCCACCAACACCAATACGCCGACCCACACCCCGACCAACACCAACACGCCGACGCACTCACCGACTCACACTCCAACCAACACCCCAACGCACACTCCGACCAACACTAATACTCCAACTAACACACCGACCAACACCAACACCCCGACGCACACCCCAACCAATACCAATACGCCGACGCACACGCCGACAAACACCAACACCCCGACTCACTCACCGACGCACACCCCAACTCACACGCCAACGAACACGCCGACAAACACCAATACGCCGACCAACACCCCGACTAACACCAACACTCCGACCCACACGCCAACCAACACCAATACTCCGACCCACACACCGACCAACACCAATACTCCGACTCACACACCAACTAACACCAATACTCCGACGCACACGCCAACAAATACCAACACTCCTACCCACACCCCAACCAACACGAATACCCCGACGCACACGCCAACCAACACCAACACGCCAACCCACACACCCACTCACACTCCGACGCACACGCCAACTCATACGCCGACCCACACCCCGACAAACACCAACACCCCGACCCACACTCCGACTAACACGAATACCCCGACCCACACTCCAACTCACACGCCGACCCATACTCCGACCAACACCCCGACTCATACGCCGACCAACACGAATACCCCGACCCACACCCCTACTCACACGCCTACTCACAGCCCAACACACACCCCAACTCATACTCCGACCCATACGCCGACAAACACGAATACCCCGACCCACACCCCAACGCACACACCGACCCACACACCGACCCACTCTCCGACTCATACTCCCACCAACACTCCGACCAATACCCCAACGAACACTCCGACCCACACACCCACGCATACACCAACGCATACCCCGACACACACGCCGACACACACCCCGACACACACTCCGACTCACACTCCGACCCACACGCCAACGCACACACCGACCCACTCGCCGACTCACACGCCAACCCATACGCCGACAAACACGCCTACCGACACGCCAACTAATACGCCAACTAATACGCCGACCCACACTCCGACCCACACCCCAACTCACACCCCAACCCACTCACCGACGCACACGCCAACAAACACCAACACGCCGACCCACACTCCGACCCACACCCCAACACACT
>OMIG01000197.1 GCA_900299035.1 Pseudomonadota bacterium | reverse complement strand
GCTTGTCTTTCCGTCGCCCGAACCGCTACAGCCGACGGGCTTGCCGCACACCGAGATCGGCTGGCTGACTGTGGCGAAGTTGTTCGTGATCCACGGATGCGTTCCCCAAAACCCGAGCGTCCTTGTTAGGCAGTGGTTGCTCGACGGCGGATCGTCGCAGATCTCGCACGAAGGGCCCGCCAAGCAGCTTGATGTGCAGGTGGTTGCCTCCTTGTCGACGACCACGGCAGCCCCAAGGCCTAGCCCCGTCGTCTCGCCGGCGATGTTGAGGGTCATCTCGATGCAGTCTCCTGGCTCAACAACGGTGCCATCGCACTTCGCCACGAATCCGGCAGAGCCTCCAGAGAAGCAGCTTCCGTCGCCGAGCACGAATCCGCCAACCACTGGGAACACTCCGTCGTTGTTCTTGTCAACAGCGGAGCAGCTTCCCGTCACAGCGGTGTTCGGTGACACGCACGCGCTGGTGCTCAGGTTTGGAAACGTCACGTCTAGGTGGCTCAGCCCCCGGAAGGTGTTAACGCTGCAATCTCGGCTGCAGTACGCGGCCGGGTCACTCGCCTGGCCCTTGGTCTTGCAGAAGTTGTTGTCCAAGCAGGGCTCTCCCGGCCTCACCGTGCTTGAACAGGTTCCTGCTGAGGGGCTGCAAATCTCGTACGTGTACGAGGCCGCGCCGGCAGTCGTGCTGCTGGCTGGCGTGTAGCCCTTGAGCGAGATAAGAAACCCTGCGTCACTGCACACACTCTTTGGCAGATCTTGGCACGTGACACTATTGCACACGCTCATGTCTGGCGGTGTCACGGCGCTCGCAACGTCCGGCGAAAAAAAGCCCGCCGCTATTGGCGCCGCCACTCCGGCTGCTAGCCACCTGCGCAGGCGGCTTCTCTGTCTTCCTATTGTATTGCCCATACATTTCCTCCTTCATTGTGCTGCACACATCGCAGCAACTATCGGTAGGGCCCTCGCTTTCATTGCAACGATTCGCGGCTGAGGAGACTGGGCTCTCAGAGGAGCTTAAAGTCGCGGTCGCACAGTGGCTCGGAGGCCCTCTGCAGGGCAGTTTGGATTTGCGAGCGCCCGGAGCTTATGGGGCAGGTCAGAAAAATGGGCAGAGAGTTTCGGCGTGTGACACCCTATCGTTTAGCTGAACGGCTGGTGGCAGCAAGAGAATGCGGCTAGCCGTTTTTTGGCGAGACAGCGAGACGCGGCGAGCGACTTGGCCTTTTACGGCGTGTGGCCGAGGCTGCTAGCTCTCAGCGAGCACCACCTCAACCCCGAAGCGCGGCCCTTCGCCGCCCTCAACGGGCAGGAGCTTTGTGCCGCCCTCAACGACGCTGCCTGCGCGGATGACGTCATCGAGCACCGTTGTGAGGAGCTCAAGGCTCTCCTGGGAGCCCTTGACGCTGAGCGAAGCAACGCCCCAACGCTGGCCCTTCTGGGCCATGGTCTTTGTGGCGCGAATGGCAGACACGACCTCCACCGCAGCCTGAAATGCCTCTGAGTCGCCGCTGATGCCAGCGACCTCTGAGGCCTCTGGCCAGCGCGTTGAGTGCACCAAGGCATCGCGGCCGGCGCCTGCAAAGCGCCACGACCAGATCTCCTCGGTAATGTAGGGCATGAACGGCGCAAAGAGCCGCACGAAGGTCTTCAGGCACCAGTGCAGCGAGGCGTGTGCTGACTCTCGGCCCTTGGTGTCGGTCTCGCTGTACGAGCGGCCCTTCACGAGCTCAACGTAGTGGTCGCAGAAGTGCCAGAACTGCTCCTCTGCCACCTGGAGCGCCAGGGCGTAGTCGTACTCGTCGAAGGCCTTCGTCGCGGTTGCCACGACGCCAGCCAGCGTTGAGACCATCGCCCTGTCGAGCGGGTGCGTGATCTTCTCTACTCCTGGGACGGGGTCGGTGAGCTGCATCAGCACGAAGCGGCTGGCGTTGAAGAGCTTCACGATCAGCTTGCTGCCGATCTTGAACACCGCTGGATCTGTCGCAGTGTCAGCGCCAAGGCGTGCCCGCCCAGCCCAGTAGCGCACGGCATCCGAGGAGTACTCGTCGAAGAGGTGCTGCGGCGTGATGACGTTGCCCTTGGACTTGCTCATCTTCTTTCTGTCTGGGTCGAGAACCCAGCCGGAGATGACGATGCTCTTCCACGGTATCTCGTTTTCGTGCATCCAAGCCTTCACGATGGTGCTGAAGGCCCAGGTGCGGATGATCTCGTGCGCTTGCGGCCGGATGTCCGCAGGGAAGAGCTTCTTGTGCTGGGCGGGATTAAGCTCCCAGTGGCTCTGGATCTGCGGGGTCATCGAGGAAGTCGCCCAGGTATCCATGACGTCAGGGTCACCGGTGAATCCGCCGGGCTGATTGCGCTGTGACTCTGAGTATCCGGGCGGCAGGTCGTTGAACGGGTCGACCGGCAGCCTCTCGCGGGCGGCAAAGATCGGCTTGTCGTGCTCAATCTCTCCGCTCTTGCTGATCGGGTACCAGACCGGGAACGGGATGCCGAAGAAGCGCTGTCGGCTAATGCACCAGTCAGCGTTTAGGCCCTCGACCCAGTTCTCGTACCGGTAGCGCATGTGCTCCGGACGCCACTGGATCTTTCGCCCCTGCGCGACCAGGGCCTCCTTGTGCGCCATCGTCTTGATGAACCACTGGCGGGTTGTGACGAACTCAAGCGGCCGGTCGCCCTTCTCGTAGAACTTTACGGCGTGCGTAATCGGCCGCGGGTCGCCCTTCAGGGCCTGCCCAGCGCCGTCGACCGCGCTGCCCGGCTTGGCGAGCATCTCGACGATGACTTTCTTGGCCTTGCGAATGTCGAGCCCTGCCAGGGCGGAGTAGCTCTCCTTCGCTCGGGCCACGTCTGTCGTCTCGAAGGGCGCCACACCGTGCTCGATGTCGCGCATCGTGCCTTTGAGGGTGATGACCTGCTTCGGCGGCAGGCCTGAGCGCTTCCACCACTCAACGTCGTTGACGTCTCCGAAGGTGCAGACCATGAGGATACCTGACCCCTTCTCGGGATCGGCGTGCTCTGCGGGCAGAATCGGCACGCGCGCCCTGAAGAGCGGCGTGATTGCGTGCTTGCCGAAGAGCGGCTTGTAGCGCGCGTCTTCTGGATGCGCCACTACCGCGATGCAGGCCGGCAAAAGCTCTGGGCGGGTTGTCGATATGACGAACGTGCCGCCGCCTTCGACTCCGAACTCGATGTCGTGGAAAGCGCCTGGAACTTCGCGGTCTTCGATCTCGGCCTGCGCGACGGCGCTCTTGAAGTCGACGTCCCAAACCGTTGGGGCCTCGACGTTGTAGGCCTGCCCCTTCTCGATCAGGTCAAGGAAGGAGAGCTGAGAGATGTGCCGGCAGTGCGCGTTGATTGTGCTGTAGGTCCTCGACCACTCAGTCGAGAGGCCTAGCTGCTTGAAGGTGTCCTCGAAGGCAACTTCGTCCTCTGCTGTGAGGATCTCACAGGCCTGCACAAAGTTGGGGCGTGAAACCTCCTTGATGACCGGCTTCTCCTTGCTCGAAGGGTCTGCCTTGGTGGGCGTCCAGTTCGGGTCGAACGGGAGGTTCGGGTTGCACTGGATGTTGAACACGTTCTGCACGCGGCGCTCGGTGGGGAGCCCGTTGTCATCCCACCCCATCGGGTACGAGATGTTCTTGCCGCGCATGCGCTGGTAGCGGGTGATGATGTCTGTCTGGGTGTAGCTAAAGACGTGGCCGAGGTGGAGCGAGCCTGAGACCGTCGGCGGCGGAGTGTCCACCACGAAGGTCTCTTCCCGAGGGCGCGAAGGATCCCAGCGATACACGTTGGCGTCGCTCCACGCCTTCATCCAACGTTGCTCGGCGCTCTTGTGGTCGTACTTCTCAGGAATTGTCTTGCTCATAGGGTAACGAGATTCCCCCATACTCCTGATAAAATCAAGGTGTTAGCGCCTCCTCGTGGGTGCTCCTGTGGGGGCTGGAAGCTCAACGGCTCCAGCGCGTTAGGCGCGACCTCTATCGAAAGGGCCACCAAAGGGTGCTACAAGGTCGGCTGTCGGGAGCTTTGCGCGAATGCCTCTTTCTAAAACCCAGAAGACGCTTCACCTCATCGAGAAGTCTGCCTTTGGCCTTGAGATCGGGGCCAGCTACAGCCCCATGGCCGCCAAGCGTGACGGCTGGAACGTCGAGGTGGCGGACCATGCCCAGGCCGAAGAGCTCAGAGAGAAGTACGCGGCTTGGGGCGTCGACGGCTCCCTTATCGAGGAAGTCGACCACATTGTCGACGAGCGCGGGCTGTTTGCCGCGATCAACAAAGAGTCGCAGTACGACTTCATCATCGCCTCACACGTCATCGAGCACGTGCCAAACCCAGTCCAGTTCCTGCTCGACTGCCAACGGCTGCTCAAGGAGGGTGGCATCTTGAGCCTCGTGGTTCCGGACAAGCGCTTCTGCTTCGACACGCTCAAGCCGATCTCTACTACCGGAGACCTCCTCCAGGCTTTCATCGAGAACCGCACGAAGCACCCTGCGGGAACTGTCTTCGATGCGTACGCGCTGCACGCCAAGAAGGGCGACCTGCTCGTGTGGCCGGGCGACTCAACATTCTCGGGCCTCTCCTTTGGGCACTCTGTTCGGGAGGCTAAGGCGCTCACGGACGAGTACATTGAAACCGGCCGTTTCGTTGACGTGCATGCCTGGCAGTTCGTTCCGGAGTCGTTCAAGATGATCGTCTCTGACCTCGTGGCCCTTGAGCTGCTCTCTTTTGAGCCGGCGGCATTCTTCGACACCGTTGACCACCAGTTCTACGTGTCGCTGCGCAAGAGCAAGGACGCGCTCCAGGCGTGGCGAGAGCCTCGCCTGAAGCTCGCCAAGCGCGCCATGGCCAACCCGCGCGGCAGCTACGCGTCTCGCCTGCGAGGGGTTCTTACTCGAATTCGGCGCCGCGTGGGCGGCGGGAAGAAGAAGCGGTAATACAGCAGTCGCTGTCAGGGAACTGTTCCTTAGCCCTTCGTAACAGCAACCGCCTGAGCAGCCTGTGCCTCGCCGTTTACCGTCTGGGCCGAAACCATCACAACGCGGCGGCGGAGGCTGTCGCGGTTCAGCAGGTAGCTGTACTGCCCTGCGGCGTTGGTCTTGAGCTGCACAGCCTTGGTTCCGACGGTGAGAACCACCGTGGCATTGGCAACTGGGTTGCCCTGAATTGAGGTGAGCGTGCCCTCGAGGCGGGCGAACTTGCGTGGCGTGCCGGTAGCGCGCTTGAGCGTGAGCGTTGCGTTGCGCAGGTTAGCATCCATCTTCTCTGTCGAGAGGCAGCGGCCGTACGTTGCGAGGTGCGCATTGATCTGGCTGACGCTGGTCGCTGAAAAGTACGAATTCGGGCGGATGAAGGTGTACATGATGCCGTTGGGGTCGTTCGGGTCGTGCAGCGCGCCGAAGTTGTGGCCTACTTCGTGGGCGAAGGTGACGCTCGTCATCAGGGTGCGCTTGGTGACGCCGTACGCGTAGTTCGGAGACCAGCAGAAGGCCGAGGTGAAGGCGATGCCCGTCGTGGTCTTGGTGCGGGTCATGTCCTTGTAGAGCTCTCCGCCCGTGAAGAGGTGCTTGAGGTCTACGTCCTGGTCGAAGGTAGCGGCGTCGTTGCCCATGATCGTCGCGTTCGTCGGGTTCTTCATGTACTCAGCCAGCAGGTCGCCAGAGATGTCAGACTTCAGGGGGTACGAAGCTGCGTCAGCGAAGACGTGCTGCTTAACGATGCGGAAGCGGATGCCGAGCTGGCGCTCGTAAATTGCCTCAGCAGCGTTTACGACGGCTGCGATCTGGGCGTTGCTCTGCTCGCCGTACATAGCGTACCAAGCTGGGTCAGCGACCGTGCTCAGGGTTGCAACCTTAACGGTGTCCTCGCCATCCTGGATGCGCGCGATAGCCTCGCTGCTGTGGCTGTGTCCCTCTTGCGCCTCGTGTCCGAGGGTCTCGCAGGTCTTGTCCGAGAACACCGAGGAAGGAACGCTCGATACGCGGGCCGTTACCTTGTCGTCCGAGCCAACAACGAACTTAACGCGGTACACGCGCTGGCGGGTGCCGGCAGCGCCGTGCGGCTTGCCAGGAAACTCAAACGTGGCAACGTTGCCGATGACTGACGCTGCTGCCGGGTACTTGTCGCGGCCGCGCTTCCAGCTTCCGTTCACTGCGACTGAGCCCTGCAGAAGGGTCGGAGCCGAGGTGTCAACGCTCTCAGTGCCGTTGCGAGAGGTAGTTGCGGTCCAGGTTACGTTCTTGCGGGTATCGAAACGAGCCGAGAAGTTTCCGAGGCCGTACGCGCGACCCGAAACGGTCACAGCGCCGATCTTCTCGTACGAGCTCTTGCGCTTGCTCGAAGCGCGGGCCGACTTAATTTTCTTGGCTGAAGTCGCAACGGTTGCAGTGTACGGGGTCTGGCCCTCAGCGTGAGCTGCACTGCAAAAGAGAAGAACGAATGCGACTGCCTTAAGTGACTTCATAACCTCAGATCTGGGCTGTTAGGATTCGTGCTTCCGGGAAAGGGAGGATCTTTTTGCCCATAAGAATTTTGCGAATAGTACCAGGGCGCTTGCCCCTAGTCGCGCCTAGCACTTGCTGGAGGCTCCTCGCACCATACCCTACGAGTTCTTCGTAGAGACGATTTTTCGGGCCCTGCCCCGCCCTGCCGGGCCAAAACCAGCGCGGGCAGACCATAACCGACTGCCCCGCACAGCCATAAGGTTCCGGGCTCGTTCCTTAGGCAGGTGCGCTGTGAGAGCCTCTGCGTGGGTATAGAGAAAGGAGGTTTTTATGGGCGTTCTCTATTACCTTCAGCCCGCTAACACACTCTTCTTCTGGGGAGTGGCGGGCTTGTTGGTTGCTCTTGGGGTTTTTGTGGGCCGCAAGGCCCGTTCGGCGAAGGTGTCTCCTTGGATCAAGCGCGCAAGCCTTTGGTCCGGAGCTGCCCTGCCGCTTGGCGTTGGGCTCGGAGCACTCATGGTGTCGCGGACTGTTGCCGTCGACGACGTGGGGATCGGGCGAACTGGGATCTTCGAGGTCGGCACCTACCTGTGGCCGTCCGAGAAGTTCGTGTCCGTGAACCGAAGCGGGTCGTTCCTGATCCCGTACCCCAACGAGCGCATCTTGCTGCTCGTGGAGTACAAGGTTCGGGACCCGGAAAAGCTCAAGTCGCTCTTTGAGGAGCTCTTGAGCCACCGCGCTGGCCTCGGGAAGGAGCACTTCCTGAGCTCGTGTGGCGTCGATGGTTCGTGGAAGCACGGCTTAGATCCGTTTGCGTCGTGGCTCCAAGCCAAGACGCGTGAACGGATGCCGTCCAACCCAACTGCCGAAGGCTACATTCAGTACTCGCTGGAGCCTGTTACACAGATCCTGTTTGAGTGCGGAGTGACAGCCAAGCTCTCGCTGATCCGTAAGGACCACCTTCGGACAGTGTGAGCCATTGAGACGAAGAGAAAGGGGAAGGAATCCCCCTCTTTGTTTACTTGATGAGGTTTGTGAACTTTCTCATACCCATCCTCATTTCTTTTTAAATTTAGGCTCATCGACGGAAGTAGTGGGTACTTTCTGTCACATTGGGACGCGAACGTGCACCTGCTCGTGCACGTAAACGTGAACGTACCCGAAAAAATGACCTCACGCTCGCTCAATAGAGCTTAGGAACAAGCCTAGTACTTACGGTTTTGCCAACCTCGTGTTCGTAAGGGGACGATGTAGGCACATGGATACACAGATCAAGAATAGCACCGGACTCTCGCTCGGGTACGTTCACGTTTACGTGCACGAGCACGTTTACGTGGAAACCGCCTTTTCAGGGGCAAAACCAGCGAGTTGGAGCCTTACACTAAAACTAACTACCCACTAAAGCCGTCGAAGACCCTAAATTTAAAATCTTCAATCGCAATCACCATGCTCTGCGGGCTAGAACACCGCCCGAAGCAGCCACCCAAGGCCGCGGAATGGCATGCCGATCAGCTCTGCTGCCGCTTGTGAGGAGTCCTGCTCTCCCTGCTCTGGTGAAGCTGGATGGGTGTGGACCAGCCCTGGAGGCGTCGGCGCCGGGGTGGGCAAGAGCGCTTCCGGGCGCATCATCGCCCGCGCGTACTCTTCTTCCCAGGGCTGAAGCTGGTTTGTAACCACTGGAGCCTGCGGAGCGCAGCCCCACCCTATCAAGGCTACGAGCGTCATCGCGCCCAGAGCCAGGCGCCACAGTTCTGTGCCCATGCTGCCAAGGATCGGCTCTGCGTGTGGCAGGCCGTATGCGCTGCCGCAGGCCCTACTCGAAGCGCAGCGCGTCGAGCGTCTCGATCTTTGAGGCTCTCCAGGCCGGTATGACGCCGAAGGTGATGCCCACGACTACTGCGAGCAGGAACGCTGGCCCGAGGATCCAAGCCGGAGCACGCATGTCGAAGGATGGGAAGACAAAGTACAGGAGGTACGTCAAGCTCAGCGCGCCACCAACGCCGAGCACACCGCCCAAGACAGACAGCCCCATCGCCTCTGCTAGGAACTGCTGGAGGATGTCGCGCTTCCGGGCCCCGACTGCGCGCCTGATGCCGATCTCTTGAGTGCGCTCGACGACAGAGACCCAGATGATGTTCATGATGCCGATGCCGCCCACCAGCATCGAGATGGCGGCTATGGCGCCAAGGACGTAGGTCAGCATGTCGAGGATGGTGTTAAGGCTCTCCATCATCGAGGCCTGTGTCAGCACGGTGAAATCCTCTTCGCCGTCCCGCCGCTCCTTGAGAATCTCCGTGATTTCGGCGACGGCATCGTCAACGCTGACACGCGACGAAGCGGTCGCGCGTATCCCGAAGAGCTTGTCGTCGTTAAACAGCTTGAGTGCAGCCCCTGTGGGGATGAACGCAAGCTCATCGAAGCTCAAGCCGAGCTTGTCGCCCATGCGTGCCATGACGCCCACGACCTTGAACTCACTCTCGTTGAGCTTGACTGATCGCCCGACCGGATTTTCGTCACCGAACAGCTCGTGCGCCACGTTGTAGCCGAGCACGACGACGCGGCGGCGGTACTCGTCTTCTTCCCGCGAAAAGTACTCGCCGAGCGCAATCTTAATCGACAGGATTCGCGGGAACTGCTCGTTGGTGCCAAACACGGTAATGTTGCTAATGGAGTCCTCAAAGCGCGCCGAGACGTACCCCAGCACCAACCCCGACACGGCCTCGAGGCTGGTCGCCCGCCGCTCGATGGCGCGCACGTCGTCAGTGGTCATCTTGCGCTGCGCGGCGCCGATTGGAGGGCCCATGTGGGTTTTCTTGTCTGACTTTCCGGGCTGCACGACGATTAGGTTCGCCCCGAGGTCCTCGAACTCTTTCGCCACGTAGTTTTTTGCGCCGTGGCCCACGGAAACGAGGAGCACGACGGAGGCAACGCCTATGACCATGCCGAGCACGGTAAGGGCCGTGCGCAAGCGCTGGGAGCGCAGCGACTCGGCTGAGAGGCGGGCTATCTCCCTAAGCTGCACGGGTGTCCTCCAGAAGCTTTCCGTCCCCGAGCACGAGCCGCCGGTGCGCGCGCTGCGCGATAGCAGGATCGTGCGTCACCATGATCACTGTGACGCCGGCTGAGTGCAGCCGCTCAAAGAGGGCCAGGATATCCTTGCCGCTGCGTGAGTCGAGGTTCCCTGTTGGCTCGTCGGCGAAGAGCAGCTTGGGGCTGTTCACCAGCGCCCGCGCAATCGCGACCCGCTGCCGCTGCCCGCCAGAGAGCTCATTCGGCAGGTGCTGCATCCTGTCAGCGAGGCCGACGGTGGCAAGCGCTGCCTCCGCTCGGGATCGCTGCTCTGCGTCAGGCACGCTAGCCCCGTACGCTCCGGCGTATACCAGGGGCATCATGACGTTTCGCAAGGCAGAAGCTCGGGGCAGAAGGTGGAAGCTCTGGAAAACGAACCCCATGAAGCGGTTGCGGAGCTCCGCCCTGCGGTCGTCAGAGATCTCTTCAGTTGGCGAGCCATCGAGCAGGTAGCGCCCTGAGGACGGAGTGTCGAGCAGCCCTAAGATGTAGAGCAGCGTTGACTTGCCGCTGCCAGACGCCCCGGTAATGGCGATAAACTCGCCGGGCTCAATTGTGAGCGACAGCGCATCGATGGCCCGAATCTCTTCGTCGCCGCGAGTGAAGATCTTTGAGATCGACTGTAGAGCGATCAGCGCCATGGCTAGGTGACGTTAACAGCGAGACCGTCTTTCAGCTCTACTTTCTCGGACGGCAGCGCAACTTGGTCTCCTTGTGCGAGCCCTGAAAGGATCTCTGTGACCGTGTAGCTCGATATTCCCACCTTCACCGGCACTTTGTGGATGCGGCCGCCCTCCAGCTTGTACACGTAGCGGTCGCCTCCCCTTCCCAGCACCGCGCGCGAGTTGACTGTCAGGGCAGCATCCTTCTTTTCGGTCACGATCTCGACGTCAGCGGATGCGCCCGGGGGCGGAAGGGCCCCTTCGCTATCGACAGTCAGCTCGACCTCTGAGGTCCGGTCCTGCTCCCGCACGGTGCTCACGAACGGCACCACCTTGCGCACCGTGGCCTTAAACGGCTCCTTGCGCATGGCGAGGATCTTCACTCGAGCAGGGAGCCCCTCTTTTACTCTTGGCAGGTCCACCTCGTCGATCTCAGCACGCACGTAGCGCGGCTGCAGGTCTGCGAGCCGAATGAGCGCCACGGGAATCACAGCGGTAATCTGAGAGAGCTGGCCCTCCTCAAGGTTGAGCTCGACTACGATGCCGTCGAAGGGGGCAGTAATCTTGCTCTTCTGGAACGCCATCACTGCTGCGTCGTAGTTGCCTTGCGCTTGAGCCACGTTGCTGCGCGACGCGGCCTGGCTCTGGCTCAGCCGCTTGGCCCTGTCTAGCTCCTCTGCGGCAACTTCGAGGCGGGAGCGCAGGTCGTCGTTTTCGACCTGCGCTAGGACGTCACCCTTTTTGACAGCCTGGCCGAGCTTGCAGTTGACCTCTTTGACGCGGCCGACTGAGCCGAACGCCAGCTCTGCCAGCTGCTCCGCGCGAGTTGTGCCGGAGTTGACGCTCGACACGGTGGCCTCAATCGGCCCGCGACCGACCGTCGCTACCGCCACATCTGCACGCTTCGTGCACCCCGCTAGCGGCGCTACGAGGAGCGCCAAGCAGCAGCTCAGGCGCAGCAAGGCTCGGCAACTCGCCATGGGGCCGACTCCGCTCTACAGGCAGCTCTTCACGGCCTTGATGGCAGCGTCGTAGTCTGGCTCGCTTGCAACTTCCTGCACGTAGTCTACGTGGACTACCTTGCCGCTCTTGTTGACGACGAACACAGCGCGCGCCAACAGGCCGAGGTCTGGGAGATCAACGCCGAACTCCTTGCCGAACGAGCGGTACTTGTAGTCGCTGAGCGCGACGACCCTTGAGACACCCTCTGCTCCGCACCAGCGCTTGAGCGCAAACGGCAGGTCGCGGCTCACGCCGACGATTACCACGTCTCCTGAAAGCGACGAGGCCTCTTGGTTGAAGCGCTTGGTTTCGATCGCGCACACCGGCGTGTCGATGCTAGGAATGGACATGAGCACCACAACCTTGCCGGCAAACGCCGCGTTGGTGACGTCGGCCATGTCGGTGCCTGTGAGCTTGAAGGAAGGGAGAGTCGAGCCCTCCTCTACGCAACGGCCCTCTACCTTTAGCGGGCTGCCCTTCATGGTGACTGTCTCATTGTTCTTTGCCATACATTCTCCGTAGGTTTAAAAAATTACTCTTCTCAACTTTCTGGCTGTGAGCTGCGGCTGCTCTAGGACCCAGCCGCCTCCTCGCGCAGAAAACTCTCGAATGCGGCCTCAAACTTGGCGGCAAGAATGAAGTCGTTCTCGGAAAGCCCGTCGGCGGTGTGGGTCCAGAGGGAGAGCTTCACGCGGCGCCACCTGATGAGCGCGTCGGGGTGGTGGTCCTCCCGGTCGGCTATCTCGGCGAGCTGCGAGAAGAGCCTCACTCCCGAAAGGTAGCTCGGCAGCTTGTACTCGCGCTCGATCCCTTTGCCGCTGACCTTCCAATCTGGGACGGCCTCGAGCAACCGAGCCACCTCGGCGGTGGGCAAGGACGGGCTGCCCTTGGGCAGGTTTAGGCACTGTTTCTTGGCGAGTTCTTGGCGCAGCTCAAGGTTCATCGACCGGCATCTTAAAACATAATTGAATCAGGCGGATAGAGAAATGTTAAGGTTCTTACAGCTTGCTCGTTTTGGCCGCGTTTCACCGATGCGCCGCTTTTCGGCATCAAAACTCAAGTATCCCAGGAACTTCCCGACCATTTGAGTGTGCTAGACGCGCCTAAAGCCCTTCGAGGCGAGCAGGAATTAGAATCATGAATGGGGGTATGCAGAACAATCCTCAGAAGCCGCCGGCTGCAACCCAAGGGACCTCTCCTGCTCCCGGCGCCGACCTGAATGCGCTCGCATCCCCTCAAAACGAGTTCGTGGCGGCTATCGACAAGATAGTCGGCGAACTTCCGCCACCGCACCACACCAGAGAGAGCACCGAGAAGAAGTTCGGCGCGTTTAGCGTCGGCGATGTGAGAGTTTCATTTGCGGGAAAACCGGCATGACGACGGGCACAGCTGGCGAGCAGCTCTCAGCGTTTGAGCCACACCTCTTGACCCTCGTAGGACCGGCGTCCCGCCAGCAGAAGCGGGGGGTGCTAAAGCTCACGCCCTGGTCAGGCACAGAGTGGCGCCGGGTTGTCGTTCAGATCGACGTGGGCTCAGAAGAGTGCCCAACCTGGGAAGACGCTGCGCTGCGGCTCACCGCGGTACAGGATCTCTTGAAGCTCGCTGACGGAGTTCTCTCGGACGACGTGGTTTCAGCTCTCAGGGCGCACATGCGGGTTGTCTCGTACGAAACCTTCCGCGGGCCGCCGAAGGCGTAACGCAAAAAAGCCTGCAATATGCAAAGAGGGACGGCGCAGCGCTATCTGGCTCGTTCCTCTAGCAGCACCCAGTGACTCCGCAGCGGTCCGGAGCCAAACAGGCTGTCGCCTTGGCCTCCAGGCGCACAACAAGCTTGCCAAAGACTCGGTCCGCAGACGCCACTCGGTAGACACTCAGCGAGTCTCGCTGGTACTCGACCTGCACCTCTAGCTGCTTGCTCGGAAGGATTCCTTGAGTGTGGGCGATGATCGCCAGGATCTTTGAAGCTCGGAGCTGGT
>OMIG01000196.1 GCA_900299035.1 Pseudomonadota bacterium | reverse complement strand
CTCGCGCCCTCGATGCTGAAATGGCAGCGATCGACCTGTCTGGAGAGGATGAGCTAAAGACCCTCTCTGGTGACCTTCAGCAGATGCGCGAAGAGCAGCGCAGCAAAGATCGCACCATCCGTGAGATGCGAGACCAGCTCGTTTCGGCGCAGAGCCGAAGGGACGCTATTCAGAGCCAGATGACAGCGGCCTCGCCGATCACTCACCTCAAGCGAGCTCTTGGCGGAGACGGGCAGCTGCCTCCCGAAGTGACCGGCAACTGCAAGCTGCTCGTGGATGGAATCCGCACGCCGGACCGCTACTCGAAGGCGCTGCAGTCAGTCCTGGCTGAGCGAGCCACCTTCCTCGTGGTTGACGAGGTGACGCAAGTTGCCCGCAAGTTCCAGGAGCTGGTGCTCAAGGCTGACCCGCAGAACAAGAAGGGGATCGGCGTTGGCCTGTTCGCTTCCATTTCAGGCAGCGGCGTTGAGCAGGCGCCCACGTCGAGCTTCAGCGGGGTAGAGCCGCTGCTTAACCAGGTGCAGACGCTCGACTGGAGCCGCGGTTTGGTTCAGAGGCTCCTCTCCAAAGTCTGGGTAGCTGCCGACTTGGACACAGCAACCGCTTACCTAGAGCACCTGGCTAGCCAGGGAGAGCCGGATCCTGAGACGGTCGTCGTGACAGAGAGTGGCGACTTGCTCTCTCCGTGGAGCTTCTACAGCCTGCGGCATGACGGCGGCGTCATCCTGATGAAGAGCAAGATCGACGAGGCTAACCGCATCATTGAGGAGAACCAGGGCTCGTACGACCAGATCGTCGCGCAGCGCGATGAGCTGCTCGCCAAGATCGTTGACGGAGAGAAGCGCCACGCGGAGCTGGTCCGCTCAATTCAGCAGGGTCAGGCGAGGTTGCGCGAGATTTCGAGCCGTCAGGGTGAGGCCCGTGGGCGTATCGAGAGCGAGACCCGCATGCTCAACCAGCTCGAGGGTGACTTGCAGCGGATCGAGCCGCAGATGGCTGAGATTCAGCAGCAGATTGCCCAGTACGAAGAGTCTCTCCATGCTGCTACCACTGAGCTTGAGGAGCTGCGCCAGCGTGACAATTCTGAGCTGGAGCGGGCCCTGAGCGAGGCCCTTGGGGAGCTCCGTGCGCTGGAGGAGAAGCGCCGACTCCTGCGCGACTCATCTGCCCAGCTTATGCGCGGAGTTGATCTTAAGCGCCAAGCCTTCGAGGCCATCAGAGACCGGCTGATGCGTGAACGGATGGCCACCGAGCGTCTGCGTGGAGAGCTCAGCAGCGCTGAAGGCAACATTGCAGAGAGACAGGGAGCCGAGGTCCTTCAGGCGCTCATCGAGGAGGCTCAGCGCACCGAGCTTCTCCTAGAGGACGCGCGTAGGGAGCTTGAGGCTCGGGTGTCGGCTATTAGGCAGCGGCTTGAGCGCGAGGGGGAGGTTGACCCGACAGTAATCGAGCAGTTCGAAGCCGAGAGTAAGCGGCTGGAAGACCTGACAACGCAGCGCGATGACCTTGCAAAGGCGCTTGAGACTCTCAGGAGCACTCTGGTGGAGCTGCAAGAGGCATGCACGAGAAGGTTCCTGTCCACGTTCGAGAGCATCCGCAAGAACTTTGCCTTCTTCGGACCCAAGCTGTTCGGCGGCGGTTCGGCGGAGCTGAGCCTCTCAGACATCACCAATCCGCTGGAGGGTGGCGTCGATATCGTTGTGCGTCCTCCGGGCAAGAAGCCGAAGAGCATCGACCTTCTCTCCGGCGGAGAGAAGGCTCTCTGCGCTATCGCGCTGGTGTTCAGCATGTTCATGGTTCGTCCAAGCCCAATCTGCGTTCTGGACGAGGTCGATGCGCCGCTGGATGAGGCTAACGTGCACCGCTTCGTGTCCTTCATCAAGGAGATGAGCGCCCGCACTCAATTCCTCATGATTACTCATAACAAGGCCTCGATGACCGCCGCAGACACCTTAGTGGGTGTAACCATGCCGCAGCCCGGAGCCTCGAAGGTAATCTCCGTTTCGTTGCAAGAGGCTCAGAAGCAGGTGGCCTAGTGCCCCCTCAGGTGTTGAGTTCCAGAGAGAGTCGGCATGAATTCGTTGAGAGCTTTCGTTAATGACCTGCTGGCCGCGTTCCCTGAGGGAACCACCCCAGACACGGTGATTGCGGTGATCGCCGGAGGCATCGCTGTCTTGCTGCTGCTCGTGATGGCGCTTCGCACTTCGGTGTACCGAAACTTTGATCGGAAAGACATCATCGCAGTCGCTAGGCGCGTTGAGCAGCTTGAGTCTGCAATGAGCGAGCTGCGGGAAGAGATGCGGCGCGCGGTGAGCGAGATGCGCCAGCTCGGGCTTGCTGATGACGACGGGGGTGGCTCCGGGGGTGGTGGTGCGCCATCGGGCGGGTCCGTGGCTAGCGGAGGATCTTCTTCTGGCGGGCTGGGAGCAAGCGCGGTAGAGGAGCAGCTTCAGCCTGCGCGGGCTAGCTCTTCGATAGTTAGGGGGATGGAGAAGAGCCGCACCAGCCTCCTGGGCCGGCTGAAGAGCCTCTTCTCAGGGCGCAAGAGCGTTGCTGTGTCAGCCCTTGAGGACCTCGAAGAGGTTTTGGTGTTGAGCGATGTTGGCGCGCGAGTTGCGGGGTCGCTCGTTGAGAAAGCCAAGGCGTCCGCCGCGGAGCTGAGCGGAGAGATCGATGAGGCCCAGCTGCGCGAAATTCTCAAGAGCGGAGTGCGCGAGGAGCTGATAGAGGTTCCGGAGAGCCACCGCATGTACCAGCCGGTGGGAGCTCCGCTCGTAGTCCTCGTTGTGGGCGTTAATGGAGTAGGGAAGACAACCACAGTGGCGAAGCTTGCGGCTCGGTACATGAAAGCCGGGAAGCGGGTCATGGTGATAGCTGCCGACACCTTCCGCGCTGCTGCGGTGCAGCAGCTTGAGGAGTGGAGTGGCCGGGTTGGCTTTCGCCTCGTCAAGGGCGCTGAAAACGCGAAGCCCGGCGCTGTGGTGTTTGACGGAATGGCCGCAGCCAAGGACGGCTCGGTGGATGTTGTCTTGATCGACACGGCCGGGCGGCTGCACACAAAGTCTAACTTGATGCAGGAGCTTGAGGGTGTCAGGAACTCTATTCGCAAGCACATACCCGATGCTCCACATGAGACAGTCATCGTACTCGATGGCGTAAGCGGCCAGAACGCTCTGCAGCAGGCGCGGGAGTTCAACGCGGCTGTGCCGTTAACTGGGGTAGTCGTCACCAAGCTAGACGGAACGCCGAAGGGGGGCATCATCGTTGCGATCTCCCAGGAGCTGCGGGTTCCGGTGCTCTACGTTGGCGTTGGAGAGAAGGCTGAAGATCTCGTGCCGTTTGACGCCGAGCAGTTTGTCGAGGGATTGTTCGGAGATGGCGGTGCCGATTCCGGCGCAGCGGCTTGGCAAGCTGGCGGTAGCGCAGTCCGGGGACCAGAGGCGCTGTTAAACTGAGGCCTGGCACGCAAGGGGGTATCGAAACATGGAACAAGCTCGTGCGGTGCCGATAGCGACGCTCTCAAAATTTGACATCCCAGGCACGCTCTTCTCTGTAGAGGAGCTAAAGCGGGGGCACATCAACCGAACCTTCGTGGGTGTTTGGGAGGATAAGGGTGTCAGGAAGCGCTACGTCCACCAGGTGGTCAACCACCGCATCTTCGAGGATATCGAGGGTCTCATGCACAACCTGGAGGTGGTGACGCGCACGCTACAGAGCCAGTTTGACAGCTCGCCTGCCGCTGGTCACGAGACGACGCTCACGTTGGTGCCTACGCGCGATGGCCGCAGCTACATACAGGACGAGGCTGGCGAGTTCTGGCGGACGTTTGAGTACATCGAGGGAACAACTTCGTACGACGTGTGCCCCGGGCCGGAAGCTGCCCGCGAGGCTGCCGCGATCCTCGGCCGGTTTCAGAAGTCCCTTTTCTCAGTTCCACCATCCTCTCTCGCAGACACTATTCCGTTCTTTTTGCACGGAGGCCGACGGTTCAAGGCCTTTGAGGAGTCGCTCCGGAAGGACGCGCGCAGCCGTGCCAGCAGGGCTCGCGACCAGGTTGAGTTCGCGCTGCAACGCAAGGAGCTCTCAGGCACGCTCTCATCGGCGCTTGAGTCCGGGGCTATTCCAGCTCGGGTGTGCCACAACGACATGAAGCTGAACAACGTGCTTTTCGATGCCGACGGCAGGCGGGCGGTCTGTTTGCTCGACCTAGACACGTGCATGTCGGGCACGCCACTCTTCGACTTCGGGGACTTGGTCAGAAACACTGCCATTCCGTGCGCCGAGGATGAGCAGGACCTCTCCAAGGTAGTGGTCGACATGGACCTCTACGCCGCCATCTGCGAAGGGTACATGAACGAGGTGGGTTCTTCTCTCACCACTCGCGAGGTTGAGCTTCTCCCGTTTGCCCCGCGCGTGCTGGCCTTCGTCCTCGGAACGCGATTCCTAACGGACTTCCTAAACGGAGACACCTACTTCCGCATTCATCGGCCCGAGCACAACCTGGAGCGCGCGCGGACTCAGTTCGCCGTGGTCGAGGCGATGGAGCGCAGCGAGAGCCGGATGTCTGAGATCTTGCAGGCCTTGCGGTAGCGACCTGAGGTAATTGTGCCAGCGAGCGGGCTAGCTTGAAGATGAGCTGCCATCTCCACTGTTTGCGGAGCTAGCCTGAGCGAGAGCCTCAGCCGCCTCGTCCTCGGCGGCCTCGCGCTCTAGGCGCTTCCTGCGACGCAGAAAGCTGATGACGACGAATGCCAGAAATATCACCCCGCCGAGCAAGAGGGCGATCTTCACCTGCTTTACGTAGTGCACGAGCAGGTCGTAGTTCTGCGCGCCGATGTAGCCAATCCCGAGCATTAGGGGCGCCGTGATGAGCGCAGCGACTGCGTCTGCCAGCAGGAATCGGGCGAATGACATCCGAACAGAACCGCACACCAAGAAGGTTGCGGTGCGCAGGTAAAACAGGTGCCGTGCGACCAGGATGGTGACGAAGGTCCTCTTCTCTAGGCCGACTCGAATGCTGTGGAGCTTTCTGGAGTTCATGTAGCGGCGCACCCAACGCTGCCTGAAGAGGGCCGGGCCAGCCATCCAGCCGATGCGGAAGATGATCAGGTCACCCAGCACGATGCCGGTGTAGCAAACGGCAAGCATCAGCCACGGCTCGGCCTGCTCCAGGTGCACCAGCACCCCGGCTGTTATGAGGGCTAGGTCTTCGGGCACCGGTAGCCCGAAGGCGCCGGCTAAAAGGCACGCCAAAACAGATAGATAGGCGACTAAGCCGTGAGAGTTGAGAACAGCATCGAGCATTCGGCGAGACTATATACGGTTAACGGACGTCAGGCAAAACTCGGCCTAGGACTCTGCCCCGGCCCCAGGCTGCGAGAGGTAGCCTTTTGAGAGCGCCTTGAGAGCCTCGTTCTGGCTGCTTGAAAACTCGCTGAAAGTTTCACGAGCAGCAGCCTTAGCCGCGGGAGTTCCGATCCGCATGAGAGCGACAGCCGCCTGGACACGCACCTCCGCCACTGAGTCGTCTCGGGTGACTGTGGTGAGCGAGGGCACAGCGGGAGCTGCGTTCTTGCCGTACTGGCCGAGAGCAGCCACTACTGCCGCGCGCGTGGCCGGCTTTGGATTTCGAATCTGTAAGATCAGTCGAGGTAGGGCGCGACGCAGCGGCGCAGAGAGCGAGGAGTCGCCGCGATTGAAAGCGATCGAGACGCCTGTGGCGCAGATGAGAGGATCCGGGCTGTCTACTGCCGCAAGGATCTCTTCGCTGCTGAGGGAGGCGCCGGAGTCGAGCGAAGCCAGAGAGCGCAGGGCAGCAGAGCGAACCTCAGGCACAGGGTCGCCAAGCAGGGCGCGGATGGCGGGCGTGGTCTGTTTTGAGAGCTCAGGCGCCCGTCCGGCCTGAATGGCGGCACTCTGGCGCACGGTCTGGTCGGAATCGCGCACCGCCTCGCGGTAGATCTGCGCCACCACGCCTGCGGGCTTTCCAATCTTAGTTGCCGCATCGAGCAGCCGAATCTTGCCCTCCGGAGTGGCGCTGCGCATGGCGCGCAGCAGCTCAGGAGTGGCTCCCTCGCCTAGGGTGCTCACCTCAACCTGCGCCTCTTCGACCAGGGTAGGGTCATCGCTCAGCAGCCGGGCAACAGCCGGAACCGCTTGTGGGTGGGTCGGGTGCTGGAGGGGGATGACTGCCGCCGCGCAGCCAGCGAGTGCTGCACAGGACGACAGCAGGGCAGCGCTCAGTGCCAGAAGGCTAGAGGGGCGTTCGTTCATAGGCTCCTTTTACTCGCGGGCAGATGTAGCATCAATGAAGCCAAGCGCAGAAAGCCGCAAGGGGAAAAGAGGAAGGCAGGGCCGCTTTGTCCGCGTTAGCTCGTAAGGTCCGGGCTGAATCCGCGGCGCATCGTGTTCTCGGTAACCACGCGAGGCTCCAAGAACTGCAGAAGGTAGTCTGGGCCTCCGGCTTTAGAGCCGATGCCCGAGAAGGCGAAGCCCCCGAACGGCTGCCGACCGACCAAGGCGCCGGTAATCGAGCGGTTGATGTAGAGGTTCCCAACACGGAAGTGCTCTCTGGCCTTCTCAATGTGCCCGGGGTGGCGTGAGTACACTCCGCCCGTGAGCGCGTAGTCAGAGGCTACTGCCATTTCAAGTGCCTGTTCAAAGGTCGCTGCTCGGGCACACGCGAGCACCGGCCCGAAGATCTCATCGGTCCATAGGGCGCTGGTTGAGGGGACATCCCGGAAGATCGTCGGCGCAACGAACGTGCCGCTGCGAGAAACCTCCTGGGGGAGCACCGCCTGGGCAAGGACCGGGCACTGCTGCTCGCCCGCCTCAATCACCGACGCGATGCGCGCCTGGCTCTCCTCGTCGATAACCGGGCCGAGAAACGCTGAAGGGTCTTCCGCGCGGCTAACGATGATGTCTCGCGTCGCCGCGGCGAGTCGCGCCAGGAAGGGCTCGTAGGCGTCGCCAACGACGATTAGCCGCGAGCAGGCAGAGCACTTCTGGCCGGCGAATCCGAATGCAGACTGAAGCACTCCACGGATGGCGTCGTCAAAGTCTGCGTCGTCGTCGACTATGATGGCGTTCTTTCCTCCTAGCTCAGCGATTACGCGCTTAAGCCCTCGCTGACCGGGGCGAACCTCTGCTGCTGCCTTCGCTATCTCAAGCCCAACCGGGCGCGACCCAGTGAAAGCCACCAGGGCAGTCGAGGGATGCTCTACAAGGAAACGTCCAACCGTCTCGCCGCGACCTGGAAGGAATGCCAGTGCATCTGCTGGCACTCCGGCGTCGAAGAATACTCGGGCAAGTTCGTGGGCGATTAGCCCCGTCTGCTCAGCCGGCTTAAGGATTACGGTGTTTCCCGTGACGAGTGCTGCAGCTGCCATGCCGCAGGTGATTGCAAGCGGGAAGTTCCAGGGTGATATGACCGCTGCAACTCCTCGCGGTTGGTACAAGAGCACATTGTCCTCGCCGAGAACGTCTTGTGTTCGGCGCGCGGGGCCAACTCTAAGCATCTCTTGGGCGTAGTACGCGCAGAAATCGATCGCCTCTGCGACGTCGGCGTCAGCTTCACGCCAAGGCTTGCCAGCTTCCCTGACGATTAGGGCAGCGAGAAAAGCCGATTTCTCCTTGAGGATGCCGGCAGCGCGCTGAAGTATCGCGGCCCTTTCAGAGAAGGGCCGGGCGCGCCAGCCAGGGAACCCTGCTAGGCAAGACAGCATGGCCTCTTCGGCGAGCTTGACGGAAGCTAGCTCGGTAGTGCCAACCACGACGCTGGTGTTGCTCGGGTCGCGCCGCTGCATCGGCTCTTCTCCCTCCCTGCGACGGCCCGCAACGATCGGCGCGGCGTGCAGCGCCTTGGACCGGATCAGGCTTTCAACTTCTGACAGCGCGACCTCCATATCAGAGCGGTTGCGCTCTTCGCTGAAGTCTCGCAGGGGCTCGTTGCGAAAGGTGGTAATCGTCTCCATGCAGTGGCTCTCCAGTAAAAAGCGGCTCTCCGGTTAGTAGTCGAGGTTCACCACGACGCTCTCGGGGCCCTCAGGCGCGGCGAAGGCCGCGCGAGGCTGGTCCTCGGCTAGGTCGTGAGGCTCTGAGAAGTGGGGTTCCCTGAGCAGGCTAGACACCTCTTCGGCCTCAAAGAAGGTATGGCGCAGAAAGGACTCGTTCGAGGTGTTCTCAAGGAGGCGTCGCACGAGGTACCCCATTCCAGGCAGCAGATCGCCGAGCGGCACGTACATGCGGGTTAGGTATCCGCGTGACTTGAAGGCCTGGGCGATCGGCTCGGCCATTCCGTACAGCACCTGAATCTCAAAGTCCTTGGGGGTTAAGCCGCGCTGCTCGGCGTAGCAGCAGGCGTGCGAGAGCGAGCGGATATTGTGCGACCCGAAGGCCGGCAGACAGAGCTCTGCGTTGTCGAGCAGGATCCTTGAGAGGCGCTCGAAGCAGGCATCGGAGCTCTCCTTCTGGGTCCAGAGCGGAAACTCCCAGTCGTTTTGTGCGCTGATGACTCGCTCAAAGTCCCAGTACGCGCCCTTCACGAGCCGGATAGCGATCGGAGCGCCTCTGGCGCGGGCGAACTGCAGCATCTCTGCAACTCTTGCCTCCGCTGACTTGGAGTACGCCTGAATGACGATGCCCGGGTAAGGCATGCTGGCGAACTCCGGGGATCCGAAGACGCGCTTGAAGGTCTCGTAAATGATCGGGTTGTTCCCTGAGTCCTCAGCGTCAACGTACACCAGCGCCCCGCGCTTCTGGGCAGCCCGAGCGATCTCGGAGAGTCGATCAGAGAGCACATCGACGCTTCGCCGGAAGTTGAGGGCGCCGGTCTGCGAGTAGAGCGCTGACAGCTTAACTGAGATGCAAACTGGGCTGCTCTCGCCCGGATGTCCTGGCATGAGGGGCGCGCCCTCGCGCCAGCCGGGAATGGTGCTGCCGAAGGTCTCTAGGGCATCGAGGTAGCGCGCCTGGTAGTCGAGCGCTTCCTGTTCGCACACACAGAACTCGCCGAGTAGGTCGACGGTGAAGCAGTACCCGTTGCGCCGCATGCGCCGGAGCGCTTTGAGCGCTTCGCGCGGGCTGCTGCCGGCGATAAAGAGACCGGCCATCTGCCTTACGCCATGCGAAACAAGGAAGTTCGTGAGGACCTTGCCGATGGCGCTGTCTGAGAGCCCAACAATCCAACCCATCGAGGGATGGAGCCGATTGGCTGCGCCGGTCAGGTACTGGCGCACGTGCTCCCCGACGGCCTCTGGGGTCTTGAGGGTTGGGAGGACGTCAACCAGCCGGAACAGGTTGACTTTGAAGTCGGGCATCGACATCGACCACTGCATCAGTCGGCTGTTCCAGTACCGGATGCTAAACGGCGACTCTTCTACGTCGCCGAGGTCAGCGAAAACTCCGCGACCAAAACTGATGATCTGATTGTTGAGACCTGAGTCGATTGCGTCAGTCATGAATGAACCCCGGGGCCACGGCGTTGTGAGGCCGATGCACCCAATAGGCTACCGTCTACAGCGCTTGCAGGAAAGGGAGTTTTAAGCGCGCTTTGCTCATTCTCCCTGTGGGGGCAGGGAGTTGCCGAGCATACGCAACTTTCCCCCAGAAACGCGCGAAAGGTCTCTGTGGCGAATGAAGGTACCTTGAGTGACAGCGCCTAGAGAGGAGGCCGATCATGCGGGTGACGGGAACAGCGGGCAGTGTTGGGATTGATGTGGCGACCGCCGAAGCGGCAGCGACCGCGCCTGTATCTGGCGGGTCTGGCTGGATCGATGCGCTTGAGCGCACAGCCTCCCTTGCGCGCAGCGCAGCCTCGGGGCCGGCGCAGGGCCCAGACGCCCGCATCTCACAGCTATCCGAGCTGATTAAGCTCCAGATGGATGTGTGCAGGCACCAGGTTCAGGTGGAGCTTGTCTCAAAGGTAGCTGAGAGCGGAGTTGCCTCGGTGCGAAAGCTCCAGCAGCAACAGTAGAAAGGAGTTTGAAGGTGAGCGACCTCGATGCCCTGGTTGCCAAGAGTGAGGCTGCGAAGGTGCAGTACCGGCGCGAGGTGGACTCGCTCCAGAGAGCGCGCTGCGTAGAGCTGGCTGCCGGCGCCAAGTCGGCTCAGCGGGAGGCAGCCCTGTGGCGCGAGATAACCCGGGAGCAGCAGAGCCCGGAACGAACTCGTGTTGCTCACAGTGCGCTGGCCGAGGCGCGCCGCCTGCACGCAGCGGCCAAAGCGGAGCTCGGGGATTGCTCTCAAGCTGCGCGCCGAGCTGAGGCTGTGAAGGACGCCAGTTCAGAGTTTCTGAGCGCCGTGCAGAGAAGGGGACAGCTCCTGCGAGAGGGGCGACAGGCTGATGATGGGCTTGAGGTCGCCATGATGGCGCATGCTCGACTGAAGCGGGGTGAAGCGGCGCTGCTGGGTGACTGCCAGGCTGTTGTGCCCCCACAAGCCGTTGCACCGCACGGGGGCCAGGCTTGCCTTAAGGCGCTAGCGTCAGCGCAGCAGAGCCGGTCCGATGGTGTTGCTCCGCTGGTCGCGGCGCAGGACGCACTTCCTATTCTGCCTGCTCCTCGCGAGGCTTCTCTCTCGATTCAATGCCGTGGACCTGCCGGGGCATCACCGATCGGCGTGCGGCTGTCAGAAGCGGAGGGGCAGGGCGTATCAGTGATGGTTCGGGTGAGCGAGGCGGGCTCGCTGTCTGTGTTGCTGCGCGAGCGTGAGGCGATCCGCCGCTGCCTGGCTGATGCAGGGATAGAGGTCAAGGCCGTCACAGTCGAGCGTGGCGAACCACAAGAGCTTGGGAGTGCACCGGTAGAGCGCTTCCGCAGACGGAAGCAGCAGGCGTGGAGGGATGATGAGCCTTGGGTCGCCTGAGTCTCTCTTGGCAGTGTCGGTGGGGGTGGCGCTCGTGCCGCTGCTCGTCTCCGTCGGCACGTGTTACCTCAAGTTTTCGATCGTGCTGAGCATCCTGCGCAGCGGGTTTGGCACGCAGCAGGCGCCGAGCACAGCGATGATAATGGCGCTCTCGCTTGTAATGTCGCTGGTTGTGATGCGGCCCGTCCTCGACGGCACCCTTGAGCGGGTGCAGCAGCTACGGGTGCAGCAGCTGTCCTCTCAGCCGCTTGGGGCGATAGTAAATGAGGCCAAACGCGTCCTCGCTCCGTGGCGCGCCTTTCTAGAGGAGCACTGCGGCGAGCGCGAGCTGCAGGCCTTCAGAGAGTTGCACGGGGCGGACGTCGGCGCCGAGCGCGTGCAAGGAGATGCTTCGGCACCTCAGGATGGACTGCCAACGATTCTAGCGGCCTTCGTTCTCTCTGAGGTGAAGAAGGGATTCCTGACAGCTTTCTTTCTCTTGGTGCCTTTCTTCGTAATAGACCTTGTTGTCTCAAATGTTCTAGTCGGGATGGGGCTCACGATGCTCAGCCCAGTGGTGGTGAGCTTGCCGCTCAAGATCCTGTTGTTTGTCTCTACCGATGGCTGGCTGCTGCTCGCCCGCAACCTGATTCAGAGCTACGGATGAGGCGCTGATGGACGTGGTTGTCGAGCAGGCCGTCGCTCTCACTCTTCTGCTCTCGCTCGTGCCGCTAGGGGCTATCGCGCTTTGCGGCGGCGTGGTGGGACTTGTTCAGTCCATGCTGCAGGTGCAGGACCAGAGCCTGCTGCACCTGGTGCGTGTCTCGGTCATGGCAGCGGCGCTGTTGTGGGGCGGAGGAGCGGCTTTCTCTGAGGTTGAGGGGCTCTTTGTGGCAGTTGTTGGCGCGTGCTCTCGGGTTGGCGAAGGGGGGATGTGATCGGCCAACACGAGATCTTGCTGGTGTGTGCCTTAGCGTCGCGCTGCTTCGGCATGGTGGTGTGCCTCCCGTTTGGCGAAGCCATGAACGTGGTGCCGCGGCTCTGCCTGGCCGCTCTGTGGGGGGTGTCTCTGCTCGGCTCGGTCTCGCCGGTAGGCTCGCTCTCTGCAGCAGGTTGCCTGTGGGAGTTTGCGTCTGGTGTGCTCATCGGTGCGCCGCTCCGGCTGGTGCCCGACGCCGCTGAGATGCTCGGAGAGCTGATCGATACTGCGCGCGGACAGACCATTTCGTCAGTCAACGACCCGCTCGGAAGCCAGACGCCGTCTGACTTGGCGGCGATCAGCCGGACGGCGGTGGTGGCTCTCGCGGTTTACGTTGGGGCGCTTGAGGTCGTGCTGCAAGAGCTGCGAGGCAGCTACGAGCTATTTCCGTTGGGTGCTCCGTGGCAGGGAGCGGTGCATGCCGAGAGCCTGTTTCAGTGGTGCGTGGCAACGGTTGGGGGCAGCTTCGGGCTCGCCAGCGTTTGGCTGGCGAGCTTTCTGATGGTCGACCTCGTTGCTGGCATCGCTGCTCGCCTGGTGCGAGGGTTGCAGCTTTCGCTAGCGCCGTGTCTCGTAAAGTTGATGCTAACGTGCATCTTTTTCGGCGGACTGGTGGCCAGCGTCCGAGAGGTCCCGCTTGTTTCGATTAAGGCATGGCTCTGCTCGTGGCACCCGTCAATCGAGTCGAGTGCTCTGGGCAGAGGCCGCACCCAGGCAGGTGGCTGAAGGCTAAACGGGGGGAGAAAAGAGATGGCGGAGAAGGAGTTTCCTCCCTCAAGTCGGCGCCTTGGAAAGCTTCGAAAAGAGGGAAAAGTAGTTAAAAGTCAATGGGTTGCTCACGCCGTTGTGATTCTGGCAGTAGCTCTGTCTCTTAAGGGAACTCTTCCTTGGGTGAGGGGTGGTTCCCTGATACAATGGTTGAATTGCGAGGTCTGGGAGCCTGAGCAGGCCCTTAAAGGGGCGCTTTTGCTCGGGTTCAGGGTGGTTACCCTGACCCTCTTTGCGGCGGCCGTTGGTGCTGTTTTCGCGGAGGTGGCCCAGAGTAGAGGTCTCTTCCTTCCGTCGCTTCTCCTGCAAGGTTTTCAGCGGTATCGGCCCGGCTCGTACCTCTCAAAGGTGAAGCAGAGCTTCATCGATGGGTGTACAGGCTTGGTTCGGCTCGCGGCGCTGCTGGCAGTGGTGCTGCCAGTCTTCTCGATTGTGAGCGAGCAGGGCCCCCTGCTTCTCGGCATCGAGGCACACCAGCGCGGGCTACTGCTTGAGGCGATGGTGTGGAGTCTGGTTTGGCGGGCCGTGGCGCTGTTCGTCGTTGTTGGAGCTGTGGCATACGGACACGCGCGCTGGAAGTACTTCCGGCAGCACCGGATGTCGCTGCACGAGCTGCGGGAAGAGCACAAGGAAGGCGAAGGAGACCCTCACCTCAAGATGGCACGTAAGCATGAGCACGCTGCGCTCGTGATGGCCGACTTAGAGCGTCGAGTGAGGCGCTCAAAGGTAGTTGTGGTGCGCAGGGCGCCGCGACGGCAGTAGCAGCAGTTTTCGGCGGCCGGAGAAGTGTGTGGCCGCTCAGGGTAAGCAATGAGCCAGGATGCCAGCGAGAGCACAACCAAGAAGCTCCGGTTTGAGAGCGGCCCGCAGCCCTCTCCGGCTGCAGTAGCCGTCCACCTGGCTGAGTCAATCGCCCACGAGATCGGCTGCGACGCAGTCACCGTCACGCTGCGCCACCAAGAGTCTACAGAGACTGGGACCTACCCCAAGAGTGGCCCCGAAAGCAGCCTTGCCGCATCCCAGATCTTTTCTCTCGCCGCCAACAGCGCCTCGTTTGCAGGACGCTCATGGAGCTTGCCGATAGTCATCAACGACTTGCAGCGGGCGCGAGTCGCGCGCGAGCTTGCTCTCGAGCTCGCTGTCCGCAAAGTTCGCACGTATGGCGCCTTTCCGATCTCGGTCGGCGGAAAGCTCTCAGGCGTTGTGGAGTGCTTCTTTACGCGCGCCTACCACCGCTGGCGACAGGAGGAGCTTGAGGCGTTCTCGGAGATCGGAAGCGCGGTCGAGGGTCTCGGGAAGGAGCAGGGCGGCCCTTCTCGGGCGTCGGTGTCAGGGCCGAGTGAGGACTTGCAGTCGCAGTACCGGCGAATGGCCCGTTACGGAAACATCATCATCTTGATGACGGATGCCGATTTTGGAATCTCTGACGTTTTCGGCAACACCGAGCAGCTCATAGGCATACCAGCGTCGAAGATGCTCAGTGACGCTGGAATATGGGATGTAATCCTCGATCCGCGCGACCGTGACATGCTACGCCGCCGCATCCTCCGGCTGCGTGTGGAGCGCGACGAGCTGCGTGAAGAGGTGCGGCTCATCCACCAGCGCAGCGGAGAGGTGCGCTGGATGATGCTGCGGGCCGTGCCGCACTTCTCCGCGGACGGTAGCTTCCTCGGCTGGGAGGGCTTTGGCATCGACGTGACGGAACGGCGGCAGGCGCAGGAGCTTTTGGTCGCACAGAACAAGCGGCTCGAGGCTCTGTTTGAGGTGGGCCGCGCGGTGCAGGGGCCACTCGACCCCATGACGCTCTCGCTCAAGGGGCTGTCTGCTGTGCTCAAGGCAACCGGCTCGCACTGTGGGTACGTAGCGCTCTCGAATCCCGACTCCTCTGGGCTGGAGGTGGTTGCCGCGCAGGGGCTCTCTGAAAAGTACCTTGAGACGATGGGCCCGGTGCTCACCGGGCCGAGCCTGCTCTGGCACACGGTCGGTACTGGAGAAGGGCACATCATCTCGGACATGCAGAGCGACCCGAGGGCCGCTGTGTCTCTGGCCAAGCTGGAGAACATCCGCTCGGCGCTGGTGGTTCCGCTCGTCGCGGAGGGGCAGGTGCTCGGAGGGCTGGCGCTCTTTAAGCGGGTCACCAACGCCTACGCTGAGGCTGACTACGACTTGGCCCAGGCAGCGGCGGCGCAGATCTCGCTCGCCATTCGCCAGGGCGAGCTGTTCGAAAGTGAGAGGCGCCACAACGAGTCACTGAGCGCCCTGTACCGCGTCAGCCAGGAGCTGGGCAAGCACCAGTCAATTTCAGAGATAGCGCAGAACGTGTTCCCCATACTCGAGAGCGACTTTGGGCTGCGCCGAGGCTGGCTCGGCATCCTGAATGACCAAGGCACCCACATCGTCGGGCAGGCAGGGTTTGGGCCGGGGGT
>OMIG01000195.1 GCA_900299035.1 Pseudomonadota bacterium | reverse complement strand
TACCCGGAAGCCCGTCCGGAAAGAGCTCTTCAGGGGCAACGTCGGCAAACCGAAAGAAGTCCCCGACTTCGGGCAAATCCTCCGGCGTGACTAGCACTAAGCTCGGCGAAAACATCTCTATTACCGCCGACCCGGCCACAAACTCGCTCATCATCGCTGCAAGCAAGCCAGACTTTGAGAAGATTAAGTCACTCCTGGCTCAGATTGACGTGAAGAGGCGCCAGGCCCTGGTTGAGGCAACCCTGCTTGAGGTCTCAATCGACGACAGCATCCGCGAGAGCACAAGCTTCCTCGCCTCAGCCGGCGGCGCGGACGGCGGCATGCTTGTCAAGAACGACTTCGCACCCGCTGCGGGAAGCCTACAAAGCCTGTTCTTCGATCCGAAGGCGCTGCAGGGCTTCACGCTCGCGGCCGCTAGCGCGGGCTCGCTGTCTATCGGAAATAACATCACCATCCCCACACAGTCACTGCTCATCTCCGCCGCGCAGAACAACAACAACGTGAACGTGCTGAGCGCGCCGACTATCCTGGCTACCGACAATGAAGAGGCCGAAATCGTGGTTGGACAGAACGTGCCGTTCCTGGCGAGCACATCGACCAACGCGACTAACCTGAACAACACCTTCAACACCGTTGACCGGCAGGACGTGGGCATTACGCTCCGAATCACTCCGCAGATCAGCTCGCGGGACTACGTGACTCTCAAGGTGTTCACTGAGGTCTCAGCGGTAATACCGTCAACTGTAAACTCAAGCCTTGGACCCACAACGACCAAGCGCCAGAGTGACACCACAATCATCGCCAAAGACGGCCAGATGATCGTCACCGGCGGCCTCATCGCCGACGACGTTTCTGAGTCAGACGACGGCCTCCCCTACTTCAAGGACATCCCGATCCTAGGGCATGCCTTCAAGGCGAACTCCTCAGTCCGCCTACAGAAGAACCTGCTCATCTTCCTCCTGCCGCGCATCGTCAAGGACCAGTTCGACGCGCGTGACGCGACGATCGAGGGGCGCGACTACATGAAGGACGTAATCGTGAACTACGACGTGGCGCCACGCCGAGCCCGCCTCCTTGACAACCCACAGATCGACGAGGTCGCGGAGACCATTCCGTACGAGGGAACGAAGCCTGGCACCGTGCTCGCGCCCGAGAAGATGGTCAAGTCGGCCCGCTCAAACTCAGAGCGCGTCGGAGACAGCGGCACTATCGTGCTCGACGGCTCCAAGGACGGCACCCTCAATCTTGAGCTCAGCCCTGCCCTGCCTGAGGACGGCAAGGAGAGCGGTGTCCTCGACCTTGGCACCGTCGGGGGCGAGCCTCACGCCTCACTCAAGGGCACCGCCATCCAGCCGCAAGCGCCGAGCACGCCTCCCGGCACGTACGTCGTGCTTGAGCTGACGAACAAGTCAGACTTCATAAAAGACCTGCCATTCCTAGAGGGCGCGCGCTCTAAGGTTGCCGGGCTGTACCTGCCCGAGGACAGCTCATCAGCAGCCAAAGCCTTCTTCAAGGCTGGCCAGGCCTACTCGTATACCTGGAATGGAGAGTCGGTCACCCTCAAGGCCCGGGAGGTAAGAGGCTCCGCGCCCTCAAGAAGCGCTGGAGGCACACCGCTTCCGAAGACCTGGCACGCTTTGTCTCCCTACGAGATAATGAACCTCGGCCAAGGACCGTGGCAGAAAGGAGCCAGGAAATGACGTCAGGAACCCCGCAGCAACGCCCCGCATCCGCTCCCGCGGCCGTGCCTGGCAGCGCGATCATCGGCTCTCAGGGCCGCGTAACGGCGCAGCTCCTCGGACTTCAGTACACTGAGCGCCTGCCTGAGCCCGCTCCGCCGCGCAATCCCGTGCGCGGAGACTTCGACCGCATCGCTGGCTCATGGGGCAGGCAGTTCCTGACCGTGCCGATCGGCGGCAACGATAACGTGGTGATCGTTGCAACGGCTGACCCTCTTAACGTCGAGGCGATTGAACAGCTGCGCATCTGCTACGAGCGCCCGATTCAGGTCGTCGTCTCCTCCCCGGAAGAGGTGACAAAAGCGATCAACTCGATCCGCACCAGCCTGATGAGCGACCGCTCGAGCGACCTCTCTGAGTCAGGGAAGAAGGACGATCCAGACGACCTCACCAACCAGCTCAAGATCGACGTAACTGACTCCGATGACGACGACGCGCCAATCATCCGGTACGTGAAGGCGATCATCTTCAAGGCCAGCTCAGAGCGGGCGTCAGACGTCCACATCGAGAGCTTTGAGGACAAGCTCAAGGTTCGCTTCCGCGTTGACGGCGTGCTGTACGACGTCGCGGCTGAGGAGCGCGCCTTCCAGGCAGCCATCATCTCGCGCATCAAGGTCATGGCCGGGCTCAATATCGCGGAGAAGCGGCTACCCCAAGACGGCCGAATCGGGCTTAAGATCGCGGGCAAGGAAGTGGACATCCGTGTGTCGACCGTGCCTACGCAGTTCGGCGAGCGCATAGTCATGCGTCTCCTTGACAAAACTGGCGCCGTGCTTGACCTCGATGCGCTGGGAATCGAGACGAACAACCTCCAGAGGCTCAAGAAGCTGCTAGACAAGCCAAACGGCATCGTGCTCGTTACTGGGCCCACCGGCTCCGGAAAGACCACCACGCTGTACGCCTGCCTCACGCACATCAATAAGCCTGACCTCAACATTCTTACCGTTGAGGACCCGATCGAGTATCAGCTCGACGGCATCGGCCAGATGCAGGTCAACCCGAAGATCGACTTCACATTCGCTAGCGGCCTGCGCGCCATCCTGCGCCAAGATCCCGATGTGGTGATGGTCGGAGAAATTCGTGACGCAGAGACTGCCGAGATCGCCATCCAGGCGTCTCTCACGGGCCACTTAGTGCTCTCGACCCTTCACACCAACGACTCTGCCGGAGCCGTCTCACGCCTCATCGACATGGGAGTCGAGCCATTCCTCGTCTCGTCCAGCCTTCTCGCCGTGGTAGCGCAGCGCCTGGTTCGGCGTCTCTGTAAGCATTGCCGCGTTCCGTACGAAATATCCGACGCGGAGCTCAAGGAGCTCTCGCTCAATCCGGCAACGGTGACTTCGCGCCAGGCCTTCCGGCCAGGCAGCGGCGACTGCCCAAACTGCCAAGGCAGCGGCTACTCGGGTCGTCTCGGCATCCACGAGGTGCTCATGATTGACGACGAAGTTCGCTCGCAGATCCTGCAGCGCCTCGACTCAAACTCTATTAAGAACGCTGCCATCAAGCGCGGATTTGCGACACTCCGGGCTGACGGTGGCCTCAAGGTGCTGGCAGGCGTAACCACCGTAGAAGAAGTGCTGCTCGCCAGCCACGACGACGTAATCTAGGAGCAACCGTAGAGACGCGAGCCACCCATGCCGGTATTTGAGTACGTAGCACTGAACACCGCTGGCAAGAGGCTCAAGGGCACCCTCGAGGCCGACACCGTCCGCACCGCCCGGCAGCGGCTGCGCTCCCAAAACATCTTTCCAACAGACATCAAGGAATCCGCAGAAGCCTCGAAGGAGAAGAGCCAGGACGTAAAACGCCTCCTGGGCAGTGACCGCGTCAAGCTCAAAGACCTCACGCTTGCCACTCGGCTTCTGGCCACGCTGTCGAATGCCGGACTGCCACTCGTTGCGGCGCTGCTGGCGCTGGCTGATCAGCTCGAGCACCGCGGCCTCAAGCGCATCGTGGTAGACATCAAGGAGCGCGTTGAGCAAGGATCTTCTCTTGCGAAAGCCCTGGCTGCGTACCCCAAGGTCTTCCCGCGGCTCTACGTCAACATGGTCACATCCGGCGAAGCATCGGGCACCCTCGATACAGTGCTTGAGAACCTCGCAGACTACTACGAGGCCCAGCTCGAGCTGCGTCGCAAGGTGGTGGGAGCGCTGACGTACCCAACAGTGATGTTCTCGTTTTGCATTCTGGTCGTGCTCCTGCTCGTAGCGTTTGTCGTCCCTGGTATCGTTGAGATCTTCGTTAAGCAGAAGCTCTCGCTGCCCCTGCCCACTCGTATCGTAATCGCCTTCTCTGACCTGGTGCTTGGGTACTGGTGGGCGATGGCCCTCGGGGTCGCAGGCATCGTGGCAGGCGTTCGCCGGTACTACGCCACAGCAGCCGGGCGCGACCGCATCGACAAGCTTCTGCTTAAGCTTCCAGTATTCGGGGAGATCTACCGGAAGGTTTCGACCGCGCGCGTTGCGAGCACGTTAGCGACCCTCCTAGGGGGAGGCGTTGAGCTGTTGGGCGCCTTAGATATCGTGCGCAACATAGTTGGCAACGTTCACATGCGACAGGCCCTCGAGGAGGCCCGAGATGGAGTTAGGGAGGGGCGGAACCTCAGCAAGGAGCTTTCGAAGAGCGGCTTCTTTCCGCCCCTGCTGTGCCAGATGGTTGGAATTGGCGAGAAGAGCGGAAAACTCGAATCCATGCTTATAAAGGCCGGCAAGACATTCACCAGTGAGGCCAACGCAGCCATCGCTGGATTAACCAGCCTACTTGAGCCGTTCATGATCATCTTCCTAGGCCTGGTTGTCCTGATCATCGTAGTTTCCATCTTGCTGCCAGCATCCCAGCTCATGACTATGATGGGCCCGTAATGGGTGCGCCAGCCGCCCGACACGTTTTTTCGCAACGGTTCCGGGATGTTGGCTTTACCATCAGCGGTTTTACCGATTGCGCCCTCAGACGTATCGTGGGAACCTAAGAGGCGCTTCGCGACGGAAGGAAGCTTTTGAACTGAACCCAACGAGAGTCAGCTATGAACATCGAAAACCGAACAAACAGCGCCCGGTCCGTATCAGCGGCGTCGCGCTTTGAGCGCGGCTTGACGCTTATCGAAATCATCATCGTTGTTGCAATCATCGGCATTGTGCTGTCCTTTCTTATGAAGGGTATTTTTAGCGGAGCTCAGGAGGCGAAAGCCAAACTCAGCAAAGCGATGCTTGAGCAGCTCAAGGGCGATCTGGCCGTCTACCAAGTTTCAAACAACCAGTTTCCGCAAAGCCTTCAAGAGATTAAAGGCAACGAAGCAGTGAACGACGGCTTCGGCAATCCGATTCAGTACAAGGTTACCGACGGAGGGCGGGGCTTTGAGCTTCTCTCGTACGGCGCGGACGGCAAGCCTGGCGGCACCGGGACAAGCGCGGACATCTCCCTCAAGGGTCCCTAGCGGAAAATCTGATGCGCCTCCCAGGAAGAACCCTCAAGGAAAGGGGCTTCACGATAGCTGAACTTGCGCTGGTCGTGGTGATCATTGGGCTGGCGGTGGGCCTCGTTTCTACCCGACTAGGGGTTGTTGACACCTGGAGAGAGTCGGCTGCTTTTAAGAAACTGGCAGACACTATCGTCTTCATCAACAACCAGGCTGTGATGGACCAGGTCTACTACCGCATGGAGTTCGACCTTGAGAAGCGGCAGTACCGAATCGGCGTCATGCGCCCGGACGACACCATCGTTGGCAACTCGTCCGGTGTAAATCTGCCTCCCCTTCAGCTCGAGCTGGCAAACCTGTTAAGCCCGAGCGCTAACGGCGATGTCACCATGATCCCGCCTCCTTCCCTGCCATCCCTCGCCGAGCCAATTCAGCTACCCGGAGAGATGTACTTCGAGGACATCGTAACACCCCGAGGGAAAGCGAAAGTCGGCGAGAAACGGAAAAACCCCTTCCTATTATTCTCTCCAAGGAACGCCTCTGAATTCGGTGTGATTCACGTTACTATGGGAAACGGCAAGCAGTTTACCATCCTCGTGAATCCGTGGACGGGTCTGGCCGAGGTGTTCCCGGAGTACAAGGACTATCAGTATAATCTCAATCGACAACAGGCTGCTCAGTGACACGCTTCCGCAACCATCAGTTCGGCTTCTCGTTTATCGAGCTAGTCATAGCGCTCGCCCTCTTTGCGGTTGCTGCAGCGGTCATTGTTGGCCTCGAAAGCTCATCGATCGACCGCACCCTGAGGGACCGGAATGCCCAGCAGGCCATGCTCGTCACTCGCCGCGTCATGGCATCGATCGAGGCGGCGGGGTCCCGGCTCGACATCGCCGACCAAGAGGACCAGCCGGTGATTGAGGTGCTAAGGGCGCTCGGCGTCCCGGATCCGGAAGAGAAGGGTGCGGACCCGGCCCTGGCGAACTTCCGAGTCTCTCTTCGAGTCGCCGACTGGGACTTGCCGTTCGAAAACATCCAGAACCCAGCCATGCGAAAGGTCTCGCTGCGGGTGGCCTGGGGTGCAGGCCAGGGAGAATCTTTTAAGCTCGACTACCTCTTTCCTCGCGGGCCAGGAGCCTAGCCTACGATGATGCGACGGACACGGCTGAGGAGATCTCAGAGGGAGCCCAGCTCCTGCGAGTCAGGCTTGACACTGCTTGAGGTGGCGATGGCTGTCGCCATCTTAGCGATCATGATGGGGCTGAACTACAAGGTAATCATGGGACTGATCAAGACAAAGTCAGTCGTTGACGACCAACGCGACGGCCTCTACATCGCAAACTCAGTCCTCACCCGCATCTCCCGCGAACTTCAGTTAGCCGTGAAGGGAACAGCTATCGTGCAGTGCGACACCTCCGCGCCGCCTCAGTCAAGCAGCCCTCCGATCTTTATCAGCACGCAGAAGAGCGAGAGCGGTGGACGGATAGACTCCCTCACCTTCTTGGCTCGTGAGGCTGGGCAGTACGTTCCCGACGGAGGCACTCACTCCGGGCTTGTGCAGATCACCTACCGGGTGGAAGCGGACCCAGACCAAAAGGGCTCTAAAGACCCAACGCTGCTCCTGGTCCGCGACGAGGTCCCCTTAAGCCGCAATCAGCAGAAGTCTTGCGCCAATGCCATCCGATTCCCGATCACAAAGAACCTGGTGTCGCTGGAATTTCAGTTCTTCGACAAGCGCAGCAACGAGTGGGTTCAGGAGTGGACCGGCCCGAGGGCCTTTACCCTGCCCACCATCGTGCAGTTCAAGGTAGGCTTGCGCACCGCTGAGGGCACCCTGCAGACCTACACCTCGGCAGTCGCCATAAGGTCAAGCCTTTAGGCGCCCTGTCCTGCTGGCGCCCGCTCAGACAACCCAAGCCCTATACCCCAGCTGGTTTTGTTCCATTCGAAGGCACTTAAAGCCTATACTGGGGACCGCAATGAACGCCTATTCATTTCTAACCACTGCCGCCTCTCAGTGGCCCAACAGGGCGGCCATCATCACCCCTGACGGCTCAACCTCTTTTGGCGAGCTGCTTGAGCGTGCAGAAGACGCTAAGTGCGCCCTCTTCGAGGCTGGCGTTCGGCCGGGAATGGGGCTTGGGCTGGTGGCCAAGAACGGAGTCGAATTCGTGGCTGGACTGTTCGCTGGCTTAGCGAGTGGGGCCGTCGTCATGCCGATCTCGGCACACCTCAGGGCTCAGGAGCTCACCCGCATGCTTGAATTGGTGCCCCTTGCAGCGATCCTTCACGACGGAAGCTTCCTGCACGAGCTTCCTCGCACGACGCTTCACGAACGCGCGGGGATGTTGGTAGCGATGCGCTCCCGCGAGCACCACCTGCGGGTGGCACCCGGAGTTCCCAACGCGTCGGTGATCCGATTCACATCAGGCACTACTGGCTCGTCCAAGGGAGTTGTGCTCTCCCACCAGACCGTCTTTGAGCGCTCGGCTGCCGCGATTGAGGGCTTGCGCCTCGTGAGCGGCGACTCGGTCTTGTGGGTCCTACCGATGGCCTACCACTTCGTGGTCTCAATCCTTACCTACGTGCGCTACGGCATTACGCTCGTTATCCCGCCGAACGAGTCGCCTGATGAGATCCTGTCCACTGCAGCAGAGCACTCCCCAACTATGCTGTACGCCGATCCCTCTACGGTTCAGAGCCTCATCCGCTCGGAGAGCGCTGCGCGCCTCCCTCACTCTACCAGGGTGGTGTCAACATCGTCTGGCCTCTACCCCCAGCACGCAGAGAGCTTCGAGCGGAGATTCGGCATCCGCATCGAGCAGCTGTATGGGCTGTTTGAGGTTGGACTGCCGATCGGCTCAATTAAAACCGGCTCAAGCAACTTCAGCTCACTCGGCAGCGCCCTTCCCCGCTACGAGGTTGCCATCCTAGACACTTCCGGCCACGCCCTTCCTCCGGGCCACCTAGGCAGCCTGGCTGTTCGAGGCCCTGGGCTGTTTGACGCGTACCTAGCTCCCTACCGGCCCGCGTCGGAGGTGCTCGTGCACGGCTGGTTTCTGACCGGCGATCTTGCGGTTCAAGACTACGATGGCTGCGTGACGGTGAAGGGGCGCGAGAAGTCCGTAATTAACGTAGCTGGCAACAAGGTGTTTCCGGAGGAGATTGAGGGGGTAATCAGCTCATTCCCGGGAGTCCATGCCTGCCGGGTCTACGGTGTAGAGCGCCCAGAGTCCGGAGAGCTGGTCGTAGCAGAGGTAGTGCCCCAGGATGGAGAGTCCGTAGACACGAGCGCCCTAGCGGCCTACCTCACCCAGCGGCTCTCGGCACACAAAATTCCGAGCGCCCTTCGCCTCGTGAGCAACATCGAGAGAACCGACAGCGGCAAGATTCGGCGAGTCATCAACGCCTGAAAGGAAAAAGGCTCTAGAGCGGCTGCAATTAGGAATTGATCGCTATCGGCTTAGAAAGCCAAGCGCCCGACACCACGTGCCCATCAAAGAGCGAGATGCCTACGTCCATGCGAATGATGCCGCTGGAGAGCGCCGGGAGGCGGACTGCCGCAGAGAATCCTAGCTCACCCTCTTTGGGAGTCAGGTGGGCCACGTCAAAAGCGAACCAAACACGGCGCAACGGATAAAGGGCCTTAAACACGCTCTCCTTTGCGGAGAATAGCCGAACTGCCCGCTCGGTTCGGAGGGCCGGGTCTGAGAGCACCCAATCGAACTCGTCCGGGTCAGCAAAGCGTGCGATGAGCTCATCCGTGTAGCGCTCCTCGACCTGCTGAATGTCTACACCGAT
>OMIG01000194.1 GCA_900299035.1 Pseudomonadota bacterium | reverse complement strand
GATGATGGACCTGGCTCGTGGCCAGCCGCAGCTGATTCGAACCCTCGGGTCGCTGCTGGTTGCCGGAGTTCTGCTCGCCATCAAGGCGCCGATACTCTTGATCGTGTTGGTGGGGTTCTCCCTGCCATCGATGATCATTGAGCTTCGGCATGCTTACCGCCGCTGTCAGCTGGACGAGCGTCTAGCTCCTGCTTGGGGTGCGTTGTGGGGAGACCTCTACAACTTGATGGTGACTCCAGCTCTGGCCATGCTGCACCAGTTCGGTGCAGCGATGTGGTTCGCGGCTCGGTACCGGCGTGGCTTAGCCACGCTCAGCCGAGAAGAGGCCCGGCTGGAGACAGGCGCGGCGGTCAAGCGAGTGCTCGCAGCACTGCTTGCGGGGCTCGGGCTTGGGCTCATCGTCTGGGCTCTGGCACGAGACACCGTCAACGGTGTTCTCACCGTGGGCGAGTTCGTGCTCATCTTGGGCGCGGCCTCAAGCTTCGCGGGCTGCCTGGCCGAGTCAGCGTCGCTCTTGGGGCAACAGAGAAGCCAGGCAAAGTCCGTCCAGGACCTGCTTGACTTGCTGAAGCACCCAAAGTCAGCTCCGGTCTCGCATCGCACAATTCCTTTCGAGGAGGAGTACGGGGCAGGACTTAGGACCGAGGAGAGCAGCTCTGGCGATAGCCGCGGCGAAGCCGCTGAGCTTGAGTTCAGGGATGTGTGGTACCGCTACCCGTCTGCTGCCCCAGGGCAGTATGCGGTGAAGGGTATCTCCTTCTCGGTCAAGCGCGGCTCGGTGGTCGCAGTAGTTGGCCCGAATGGAGCTGGCAAGAGCTCCACGATGGCCCTCCTGCTGCGGCAGCTCGAGGCGACCAGGGGCAGCATCTTGATCGACGGCAAGCCGATCGACCAGATGACTGCAGAGGAATTCGCGAACGAGGTGGTGATGCTTCCGCAGCAGATGCGGCACTTCAACCTCAACCTTCGCGAGCTACTCAACCTTGGCCGGGCCAAAGAGCCGGCGCCCGATGACGTGCTCTGGCGCGAGCTAGAGCGCATCGGGGCATCGGAGTTCGTTCGCAAGTGGAAGGCAGGGCTGGACACCCCGCTGGGGCTCGATCGCCGCGAGGCGGTAGAGCCGTCAGGCGGCCAGCTCCAGAGGCTTCTGCTTGCAGCGGTGGTGGTCGCCAACCGCGGCCTCATCGTGATGGACGAGCCGGTGTCGGCGGTTGACCCAGAGGCTGCGAAGCAATTCTGGGACGCGCTGTTCTCGGAGACGACGGATCGCACCGTCATCTTCTCGACGCACCATCTCGGCGCTGTCAGGCGAGCGGACGCGATCCTCTTCGTTGAGGACGGCCAGATCGCCGCGCAGGGCACGCACGATGAGCTGATGGCAACTTCAGAGAGGTACCGCAAACTCTTTGAGGCCCAGGCGAACGAGTACCGCTAGCGGTTGTGGACAGGATGTCCCTAAGGAGCACGGAGGAGGGTGTTGGCGTCCGCCAGCACCCCCTCCGGAGACCTTAGAGAGGCAGCTGTCGCAAGGTTCTTTTAAGCCTCGCCCTGTCTCTCCATTTCATGCAGCTCAGCCGTTCTCAGCGGCGCGTAAAAAGGGCCCACCGCATGTTCCTCGGCCTTGTCGAAGGCCGTTCTTAGTCGCTCAGACAGCGACCCCGAACGAGAGCGTGTGTGGACCTTTACAGGGAGCCGTCTTACAGGCGTTACACTTTTGTGAACAGCGCGTCATTACGCTGTTACCGCCTCCCTGGATGATCTATGCATGGATTCCGCCAGACTGCATTCGGTAGCAGGAATTGATCTCCGCAGGGTGGCGACGTGCTTGGCGTTCGCGGCGCTGTTGATCCTGGCACTCTCGTCAGCGGTTGTCTCCTGGAGGCTCTCCTGTCTGCCCGGCGGCGAGGGGCTGTGCAGCCTCGACTTCTACGTGTTCTGGACAGAGAGTGTCGCTCTTCGCAACGGCTTGAGCCCGGACATGTACAGCCCGGGAGAAGCCACACGCCTTGGGGCGTACTTTAGCGATTTGGCGGCTTCCACGGGCGACTCGCGCATGCTCCAAGCTGCGGCACTCTTTCCTACGCTGCAGCCGGTCTCCACTCCGCTCCTGTTCTCGGCCTTCTCTCTGTGGATAGGGAGCAGCTTCGGGCATGACGCTGCGGCTTTCTTCGGAGCGAGTGTGTGCTGCTACCTCGCGGCGCTGTGGTACCTGACCCGCATCCATGGCGTCGCGCTCCTTCCAGCAGCCGCTGTGAGCGTGGCGGCGTTCTTTCCGCTCTCGCAAGTCTCAGTCGACTTGCAGGCGGGGAATGTCAATGGAATTCAGCTCGCCCTGTTCTGTACCGTTGTCGCGGCGGCGCGAGCGCCTCGGAGCTGGAAAAGTAGTGTGCTATTGGGTGCGCTACTGACCGTAGCAACACTCTTCAAGCCAAACCTTGCCACTGTGCCCGCTCTGTATATGCTGCACCTCACTCGGCAGCGTCGCATGGGCGAGGCGCTGCACGTGGTAGCGGGAGGGCTAGCCGCGTCGATTATTGCGGCGCTATTCGTTTCGGCAACGTGGCCCCAAGCTACCCCGTGGGCCGCCTGGGTTGATGCGATGCGCACGTTTCTTCTCTCTCCACGACCCGCCAGCCACAGCAATAGCTCTCTGGCCTCCCTAGTTGGAGACGCGGTCGGGCACTCAAACGCGACCGCTACCCTTCTGCCGCTGCTCCTGCTTTGCCTTGGAGCACTCGCGGTGCTGCGCATGCCGACGCAGCCTATTCGTTTGGCTGCCAATCAGGTCTCCCTTCGACACGTGGACACCCTAGTTCTGTACGCCGGAGTCGCCGCCGGCGTCGTATGCTCGAAGCCGATGTGGACTCACTACTTGGCATTGCTTGTGCCCTGCGCGCTCGAAGCCACGTTCCCCCTCGTGGACTCAAGGCTCGGCTCACCAGCCGTTCGTTGGCTAGGGGTTATCCTGACCCTGGCTGTGCCCGTCATCTCGCTTCCGTTCTTGGGGGCAGCCGTTGGCTTCCCGCTTTCGACTGCCGCAGTCGCATGGAGCCACGCGATGTACGCAGTCTTTGCCTACGGACTTGTGCTTGTAGGTCTCTCCGGGGCGGCGACACTTGGCGCGCGTTAAAAAGGGAACAGGCACATTTATCCGAGCGGCGCAGCCGCGGATAAATGTGTCTGTCCCCTTTCTAACGCATTTCGCTGTAAATCTTGTAGCCCTGGTGCCTCAATATGCCCTGCGTTAGTGTTGCGCCATGAGTCAAACTGAGCCCTCCAATCCGATTGACCCGCGCGTCACTGTAGGCCACGTGCACCTCAAGGTAGCCGAGATTGAGCGCAGCCTCGATTTTTACTGTGGCGTGCTGGGCTTCCAGGTAGTGGAGCGCTGGGGGAAGGATGCGGCCTTCATCGCTGCTGGCGACTACCACCACCACATCGGACTGAACACCTGGGAGAGCAAGGGAGGAAAGCCTCCGGCACCGGGGACTACAGGACTCTACCACGTGGCGCTCTTGTACCCGACTCGCGCGGCGCTTGGTGATGCGTTGCTGCGCTTGCAGCGGGCTGGAATCGCCCTTTCAGGCGCAGCCGATCATGGGGTGAGCGAGGCGCTCTACCTCAATGACCCGGACGGGAATGGGCTTGAGCTGTACTGGGATAAGCCTCGCGATGTGTGGCCACGAAGCGAGCGCGGCGAGATCGCGATGTACAGCCGGGCGTTGGATGTCGAAGGGTTGATCCGAGTGGCGGCAGGTGGGTAGCT
>OMIG01000193.1 GCA_900299035.1 Pseudomonadota bacterium | reverse complement strand
GTGGTGGTCCGTCCGGGCGAGTCGTACCTGGTTCCTGCTGGGCAGCCGCACTTCATAGTAGCTCGAGACGGTGACGCGGAGTACCAGGAGATGGGAAGCGGTGGCACGGGAACGGAGATGATCAGGCGTTAGCGGCAATACTGACTTAAGCGCCGCAGGGCGATTGAGAGGGTCGGCGTTGGTAAAGCGGAACGAGTGGCGCTATCTGCGCTCGCAGAAGCAGGCTTCACGAGCGAGAGACTTAGCGTTGCCTGTAGCCTCGGTACCGGCGCGGTCCTCTAAAGCGCGAGGAAGCGCCAGCTCCGCGTGGCCCCTTGCGGGCGGCCAGGCGTGAGACGAGCTCCGAGAGCGGTTTCTCTAGGGTCTCTTGAATATCGCCCCTATTTTCGAGCGCGGAGAGAACTTCGGCCACGGTCTCGACGGTTGACAGGCAGCCCTTGCGCGGCTCCTTTCGAATGCGGTCGTAGAGCGACTTGCGCGTTGGCTTCAGCACCAGCCGCGGCAGCTTGAGCAGCCAGGCGTTCCTCCACCACAATGTTTTCGCTTGGCTCCACGTGCCATCGAGCACCACGAATCCTTCGAGCTTGCTAAGCACCTCGTCTTGGTCGGGGCGAGGAGTGCCTTTTTTGTCGACAACGAAGAGCGTGCGAGTTTCTGTCAGGGTCTCAACGTGCACGCTGCCCAGGTAGAGCACGCCCCACCGCTGATTTTCGCTCTCGCGCCCGAGAACCTTCTTGAGATTCGCCCACGATAGTCCAGTGCGCACGACGGCGTCGGGGAAGCAGGCCTTGATGATCGGCACAGTGCCGATGTCTACGCCCGGCTCCTGAGGGTGCTGCAAGATGAGGATCTTGGTCTTTGCCTTAATCGGAGAGGTAAACTCGCACACGCAGTACGGCTCGCTTCTGCCGCAGGTAGGGCAGGGCGGAGGAGAATCGTGCGGCGGCAAATCGTTATGCGGCGGGAGGCTCATTTGAGGAAGTATAGCCGCCGGGTCTAACCGAAGCCACTCAGGGTGTGCCGATTTTCCGTGAGCAAATTAAATCACTTCCGGCACTTTTTGCGATGCCGATGCCGAAAAGCTGCCGATTCATTCTGAATTCTTCCCTGAACCCATAACGTGCCGCCGGCAATGCCCTAGTTTAGTATGGTCCCGTTCGGCCTAGTGCGAGAGAGAGCGAGTGATGGAGGACCTGTATTGTTCTGTATTTGACGAGAGCTCGCTGCTCTTTGACTGTTACCCAGGCGGCAACGACACCTTCATCTTCTGCAATCGCTCAGTCCCACGCACCGGTTACAAGCAGGTCCAGACCCTCATTCGCGGGCGCTATCCACATTTTGAACAGGGCGGATTCCTCGAGCGTGCTCGCAGCCATGCCGCTGTCGCTCGGGTGCAGATGGTCAGCGGAGACTTTAGCCCGAACACGACCCGCTCAGCAGCGGCGCTCCTGGCAGACCTCTTCTGTAAAGACCAGAGCCTCGTCCCTTTTGCGCGCTGGCAACGGATCGGCGTTGATCGCGAGTGTGTGTCGGTTCCGCTTGAGGCCTCCGGCAGTCGAGACGTGCTCCAGGCGATTGTGTGGCCAGGTGCAAGTGAGTGGCAGGTCGAGCTTGAGCTCATGCGGGCGTCGGGTGTTCGAATTGCGCGGCAAGCTCCGCTGATCTTGGATGGCCAGGAGTACCGGTGCGATGTGGTGATGAGGGCTGGAATAGCCCAGGTGCTAATCTGTGAGGATCACACGCCCGTGGTTGAGTCGAGGCTGGCAGTCTTTCGGCATATCGTGGCAGTGCGCAAGCAGCTTGGGCTTTTTTCGCACCCAGCTGTCGGAGTTTGTTGGTGGAAGAGGAGTGGAGAGAAGCTGAGCATCCGTCCCGCCCTCTACTTGAGCGGAAACGATACATGCAGCAAAGAGACCGCCTCAGGCTCGGCTGCGGTTGCACTAGCCCTGGCGCTGCATGATGGCCACTCGCGAGGTGCAGTGTGCGTTACGCAGCCCAGTGGGGAGGAGCTGCGGGTGCGAATACAGCCAGGCATCACCGGCGCGTGCCCGTCTCGGGTGTTCCTGCTCGGGCCGGTCAAACTTAGGGGAGAGCTCAATAGTTCGTACTGCGAGGTTCCCCAGCAGAGCTACGCGGGCCTAAGGCTCGTCCAGTAGTAGCGCCTCCCCTTACTTTCAGCGGTTCCAGCCTAAAACGAACTGAAATCGACTGGCGCAGCGGCGCTTCTCGAAAAACCCCGGAAACCCTGCTAAGGATCTGCCTCTCCAACGCACAGCCGGAGTGGTGACGGTGTCTCAGCAGAATAATCGCACAGTTCAAGATAATGGCATCGCTGCTCGGGGCTGCCTCACCCTTGAGCAGATTGGGCTGAGGCTGCCGCCCGCCACCAGCGAGCCGCTTCCGGCGGACGTCAAGCCGCGAGGCGTTTTCAACGCCGTCCTCGACGAGTCACACACGAGCCTCAACTTGCAGGGAAGCTGTGAGCGTGCCTGGTTTCTGGGCAGCGGCCTCGCTCCAGGCATCGACCCGCACGAGCAGCGATTGCTGCGATCGCTCTCGTCCTACATGGGAGGTCTCGGAACGGTTGTTCACGAAGGCATCCGCCGGGTACTCGACGCGCACCGTGAGAAGCTCAACCCGGAGGGCCGGGTTCTCAAGAGCCCGACGGCCTACGACTTCTCGCGCATCTTAGAGTCAGTGCTCGAGCGCTTCAGTTTCATGGAGGGTGACTCGTGGGGCGAGAGCTTTCCGAATGGCAACCCCGACCGCGATCACCCGCGCTTCCGCGAGCACGTAAAGCTCAAGCACGAGCTGGTAGGAGGCTCAAGCCCGGCTCAGGTTTCTATCCCAGAGCACTCGCCAGACGCGCGACACTTTTCACGCTACCGAGAGACGCTGCGACAGGCCCTAGAGAACTGGCACAGCCTCTTCTTCCTGGACAGTGAGGACGTCTTCAAGAGTGACCCACGAGGTCTCGTCCCAGCGGGCGGGCTAAGGCACGTCGATCCAGCGCTCATTCTTGAGGTGGAAGAGAAGAACGTTGCCTACTTTAAGGATGATCCCTTCCAGCTTCTCAGCATGGGAGGCTTCTCAATTCCGTACTATGAGATCGAGGCCCCGATCGAGAATCCGCCTGTGCCAGAGCTCACCAAGTCTGGGCTTCAGGCGCGCTTCACCTTTCGCGTTAAGGCTGTGCTGGACTTTGTTTACCTTACATTCACGGCAGACGGGCGCCCGCGACTGGTGGCGATGGACTGGAAGACCAACATGCTCGACGAGCACTCCGGTAGGCCCGCTATCGTCGCCCAGGAGGAGCACCTGGTTCAGCTCAAGCACTACGCGCTCTACTTAATGCAGCGCTACCGCGACGTGTTTCAGCGCTTCGAGCCAGAGATTCGCCGGGCTTTCTCCCGTAGCGGCAGAGAGGCGCCAGCGCTGCCACGGGAGCTTACTGCTGACATGGTGTTCCTTGGAGACGCGTACCTCTCAGGCGAGGGGCTCTCGGCGCAGCATCGCTTCCGGCCCGTGTGCGCGGCGGATCTTGATCTCGACGCTTTCGTGCAGACGCTTCGGCAGCGACTAATCTCGAAGGTCGCCAAGTTCTCAAAAATTGAGCCGCCCACATCAGAGATCTCTCGCTGGGCCCCAAATGGGATCGAGGAGGGCCGCTGTAGCGGCTGTAACCAGGCGCCGCTGTGCTCGAGCGCACCCGCGGATATTAAGAGCGAGTGGCCTGAATCGGTGTCGGGGATGCTGTCTCTGCTCAAGCACCCTCGGCCCAAGCCGTAGGGCGGGGTACTCAATCTTTTCTCCTGGGCCCGCAGGCAGACCTCAAGACAAAGTATTTCCCGTAATGCCAGAGCAGAGGGTTATGTTGATTAGCCGGACCTATTTGTCGTCACTTTCGGGCGGAAAAGCCTCCGACTCCGCCAGCGCCGACCGCATCCAGCGGTACTTCTTGATGGCGCTCAGGAACAGGTACCACTCTGGGGTGTTGCGTGTGACGTGGTAGAAACACTGCCCAACACGGCCGAAGAAGTTGTCGCCGTCGGGCCGGCCGACGCGCCCGATCTGCTGGATCAGCTTCTGCGCGTCGGCGTGCATTGAGAAAATGTGGGCCTCGGCAGCGGCAGAGAGGTTGTGCCCTACAGCTAGGCGGCTTGTCGCCACGATAATGTCGGCCCTCTCTCCGGGCTCCCCGGGCTTGCGCTGGAATGCTGCGCGCACTTCTTCCCAGGATCCAAGTGCTGAGCGGGGAGTGTGAGTGTCGCCGCTGCGCTGCGCTTCAAGGCTCGCCAACAGCCTTCCTGCAAACCCGTCGCCCTCGCCGGTGGCGAAAGCGACTTGAATTCCCTTCTGGTGGAAGCGGTGGTGCAGCCGCAGCGCGAGGTGCTTCGTCAGGTAGCGGGGCTCAGCGAAGACGATGATGCCGCGAGCCTGGTCGAGGCGCTGCAGCTCTTCGATGCGCGCGAAGATCTTCGCCTCTTTTGGGTGGTCGAGCTCCTGGCGCTTCGACATCTCGAGCATCGCGAGCTGGAGGAAGAGCGTCCTGCGCTGCTGGGGCGAGCCGGGGATGTTTTCCGGGGCAAGCCCGAAGGCTCGCTGCAGGGCCTCAGCGCAGGTCGGGGACTGTAGCAGGTGGATGTACGGCGTGCCTTCGGCGACGGCCCGGACAACCGAGCGCAGGTGAGGATCCCTGAAGAAGTCCTGAAAAGCGGGGAACGCCCCATGTCGCCGCGGGGCCTCGAGGTAGCGGGCGATCCAGGTGGAGGCGAAGTCATGCAGGAAGGAGAATGTGCCCGCGTTGGCGAGCAGGTTTGTGCGCGAGACGAGGCTCGACATGCGAGCTATGTTGAGAGATGCGAGGTTAATCTCCGTGAGTGCCTGCAGCCCCTTGCTGTCGAGGCTCTGGCCGTTCTCCCGCAGGGCGAGCTGATGCTCGCGCATAGCCACACGGAGCCCCTTCGCCTTGACCTTCAGCTTCTCGAATGTGCCGGAGCTGGGCTGTCCGAAGCTCTGGATGTGAGGCTTGCGCTGGAGCTTGATCCGGCTGTCAAAGAGAGTTGGGGTCTCTTGCCCGAGAGCCTGCTTCACGAGCGACTCAGCGTTTGCGAGCTGCTCTCGGCAGGCGATGTAGGGCACAAACGAGAAGGTGTTTAACTCGTTCACGAGCGTGGCCCTCTCAGGCGAGATGTACGAGCTCAGCAACTCATGGTTCTTGAGAGGCTGCGGGGTCTTTGGGACGAGCGCGCCGCGCAGCGAGACGAGCTGCTGCTTCTCGCCCAAGTCATCTTCGTCACGGGCTGGAGTTCCAGACTGCACGAGCACCGGCACGTCGGCTGCCTGCGCGTCCCGCACGAGACAGGCCATCGGGTGGTCTCCCTCGGCGCTCTGAAACTCATCGACGATCATCATCGAGACCGAAGCGAGGGCATGCTCGGCTGGCGCCTTGGCGAAGGCCTTTCTGAGCGTCTCAGGGGTGCAGACGATTAGCTTAGTGTCTGGATTAGCCAGAATTGCGCCGCGCCGCCGCGCTGGGGTCTGCCCATTGAGGATCGCTATGTCGGAGTCTTTCAGGTCGAGGAACTTCAGAAACTCTCTCTTCACCTGTTCGCACAGGTCGACGTTTGGGGTCACGTACGCCACGCGCCGCCCCCGGCGAGTTTCTGCGGGCCTCATCGGCGAGTCGCCCAGAATTACCGCGGTCACCATGCAGGCGAAGGGAGTCTTGCCGAAGCCGGTGGGAGCTTTGACTAGCCAGCGCATTGAGCCAGACACAAGCATCTCAAAGAGGGGCTGAAGCTGGTCAGGACGAACCGTGAGCGCTGGCTTGAGCATGGATATTCCGAGGCGAGTGTTCAATTCCTCGATCGTTGCCGGAAGGGTTGCTGGGTCGACCTTGGGCAGCTCTGGCCGTGCTGCTTCATGAGGCACCGGAGCCGTGGCTGCGAGCTCCTCTTGGCTAAAAAGCATCTGCTCGGCTGTTTTTGGGCGGGTGACGGTGATCGATTTTCTGTGGCGTGCAGCAGCCGGCTCAGCACCGGCTGTCGAGGGAGGCACCGCCGCTCGGGTAGGCACAGGGGAGGAACCGGGTGCAGCAATGCTTGAAGTGCTTGATGCATCAGGCTTCATTGCCTGCTCGTACAGCGCCCGATCCACCGGGAACGCTAAAGACTCGGCGCGCAGAATCTCGACGGAGGCTGCGGAGAAATGCTCTCGAAGCTGGGCGAGAGAGTTGGAAGTCACGCGCAGCATCTGTTGCGAGTGCAGCACCAGAGGGGAGTAGAGCAGCACGCCGGCCGCTCCGTTCGGCTGAATCGAAAGCAGCTCGGAGACGGGCGCTACGAGCACCCGCGCATCGCTTGAATCGCTCGTAAGCGCGGTGTCTGCCAGGCCTCGCCCGCGTTCCTGAACGAAGCCGGCGGGCGCGCTAGCCAGGGCTCTCTTGAGGCGGGCTGTGAGCTGAGAAGTGAAGATGTCGCTGGTAGCCACCACGAGCTTTGTTCCTGGATCGTTTCCGGGAGAGAGCAGCCGCAACGCCTCGTTGATGATGAGCTGTTCCTTGGAGTGTAGTGGTGCGCCAGACGTCACGAAGGACTCAAGCGACTGCTTGAGGCTCGCAGGAAGGCTCGGGCTGAAAGAAGCAGGGCTGAGGGCGGGAAAGTCTAACCCGGTCAGCTGCGAGTTTAGTGCCTTGAGGGTTAAGGCGTGGGAGTAGAGCCGCCGAGCAAAGCGCGGCAGGGAGCTCGGGGAGCTGTGCAGCGCCGAGAGCTTCTCCACGCATCGGGCGACAAATGGCCCGACTCCGAATGAGCCGAGGAGCGTAGCCAGTAGGGCTGTTTCGTGCATCGCATTGAGCAGGTCTTTTGCCTCCTGCGCGTCGGGTGCTTTTTGTTCAACGAGCAGCTTCGAGATCTGGGCCAGGGTTGGCCAGGAGGTGAGGAATGGCGAAGCGGGAAAAAGATCTGAGAGGGGGTGGCTCTCTGCCAGCGACCCTAATGCGGGCCTGTTTCGGTCGAGCAGGGGGGTAAGTTGGGCCACGACCTTACCCCACAGTGTCCCTAGATCTTCAAGGGCCGAGGTTTGCTCTCTGCTTAGGGTGCAGTTTCCGAAGCTAACGGGGAGAGGAGTTTCCAGCAGTGGAGACAACACGAGGGCGGGAGGAGCTTTAGGCGTGTTGCCGGGGTTGAGCATGCAGGCTTTCTAGTCGAAAAGGAGGGGGAGTTCCAGGAGAGCTGGGAGGCTTTCCGTGGAGACAGAGCGCGGAGTTCGGCCCTCGCTGTTTGTTTCGGTAGTGAATAGGTGCTTTTAGGGCACCCCTGAGCGGGCGCCAGGCCTGGGCGCGTGCTCAAGCGCTATCGCCGTAGCTACGAGACCGGCGGCTTCTCGGCCGTGAGTGTTTTCAAGAAAGTCACGATCTCATTTACCTGGTCCGGCGTGAGTTTCTTCCCGAGCTGGTATTCCGCCATGGTCGACACAGCTTCGGGAAGGCTCTTGATGGAGCCGTCGTGGAAGTAAGGGCCCGTTTTTTCGGAGTTTCGCAAAGACGGGACTTTGAACATCATTTTGTCCGACTCATTTTTGGTAACCGCGTAGCGACCGAGATCCTTGGAAGGGTAGGGCTTCACAAGGCCAAGCTTCTGGTACATCGAGCCCCCGATGCCGACGCCGTTGTGGCAGGCGGCGCATCCGGTTTCAACGAAAAGCTGAGCGCCGCGTTTCTCTTCGGGGGTTAGCGCAGAATCGTCGCCCTTAAGGTACCGGTCGAATCGCGACGGCGTCATGAGCGTGCGCTCGAAGGCGCCAATAGCTTTGCCTACGTTTTCGTAGGTCACGGGATCCTTTTCGCCAGGGAACGCCGCCTTAAACGAGGCTACAGTCTTCGGGTCGGAATTGAGCCGCTTTAAAACCTCGGCCTCAGAGGGCATCGCCATCTCTTTTGGGTTAAGGATTGGCCCGAGCGCCTGCTTCTCAACGCTGGCAGCTCGCCCATCCCAAAACTGAGCCATGTGGAGTGCCGCGTTGAACGACGACGGCGAATTTCTGTCCCCGCGCTGCCCCTTGTGGCCCGGAGATGTAGGCTCATTGTCTACTCCGAAGTTGTCGAGCTTGTGGCACGAGTTGCAAGAGATGTCGTTGGATAGCGAGAGGCGCGTGTCGTTGTAGAGCTCCTTCCCGAGCGCTACTTTTTGCGGGGTGACGGGGTTCTCGGCAGAAACAGCCACATCCGGAAGCGGCTGGAACATTCCCTTCCAGGCGGGACTGTCAGCGAACGCTGGCGCGCAGATGAGAGCCAGAGTGAGCGGCGCGAACCGGAATGAAGAACGGGACATGGGAGCTCCTGCAGAAGGTGGGCGTGAAGCTTGCCGAAACACAGCTCCACCCCGAGACCAAAACGCCGAGATTCTACAACGGCGACCGCTAAAGACAACGGGAAATAATCCCGGAACTGTGATTAAGCAAACAGCTTCTCAGGCGGGCATTCGAGTCCGCGATGCCAGATGATGCGCTCCGCCCGGCGAAGGCCGAAGCGGCAGCTTTTGTAGTATACCTCTACGGCGTCGATGCGCAGGCGATTGAGCCGGAAGCGCCGACACAACGGCCCGTTGTTTCGCAGGAAGCTTTGGGCGACACGCTCAATCCGCTGGCGTTTCAGTGTTGTGATCGCCGACATGGCGGGGTGCTGCTGCATGAGGCGAATGTGGCGGGTCTTCACCTCCGTAACAACTATCATCTTGCCCTCAACCGAGATGATGTCGGCCTCCAGGCTCCCAGATCGCCAGTTGCGCTTAATATGCGCTAATCCCCTGCGGGATAGGTACGAGGCGGCAACGCGCTCGCCCCACGCGCCGGTTTCAAAAATCGAGGCTACACGGCGATACGCGGCGGCGATACGCGATCCGAGTTTTCGGAGGGGCGTGAAATGCCGGCCACGCCGGCGAACGTCTTTCGGTGAACACGACATGGGCCAAGCTCGATAATCGCCCGCTTGTGACTCGGAGTCGGATAGCCCGCGTGCTTCTCCAGCCCGTATCCTGGGTAGCGCTCGCCGAGCGCCTCCATGAGCCGATCACGCCACACCTTCGCCAGGATCGAGGCGGCTGAGATCTGCACGTGCAGCCTATCTCCGCCAACGACCGTTCGCTGCGGGAAGCGGCACGAGATGGGCTGGTTGCCGTCGATCAAGACGAGGTCAGCTTCAACCCTCTCGACCGCGAGCTTCATGGCCAGCTTGGTTGCCTGCAGGATGTTAATCTCTTCGATTCGCCGCGGACCGACCGCCACTATCGACCACGCGTGAGCAGTTTTCTGGATATGTTCGAAGATCGCGGCCCTTTGTTTCGCGCTCATCGCCTTGGAGTCTTTAATCTGGGGGTTCTCGTAGCCCTCATCGAAAACCACAGCGGCGGCAACAACGGGCCCCGCCAGAGGGCCTCGGCCAGCTTCGTCGACTCCGCAGATGAGCATAGTGGGGACCTCGCGACACGCGCATAAAGAGAGGCAAGAGAGCACCTTAGGGGCAGCGGCCGTGAAAGTAAACTGTCAATTACGCCCCGTCACCCCGCCGCTCCACCACGAAGTCTCAGAGACTTCGTGGTGGGGGGGTGGTGGCGGAGGATGATACTCTTGGTTGCACGGTTAGGCGGGTAGGGGTACCGTGATCGCCTGAGGCAACATGACACGCAGTAAGCATCCAAATTCGTTAAAGTCGCGCCGTACCCGGCCACAGGCAAAGGGAAAGAAAGAGGGAACACCTCGGGTGCCAGGAGCCCGCTCGCCGGGCAGGGGCAGCAGAGGTGAGCGGCGCAAGCACCTCGACGAGCGCCTCCGGCTGCTCTACCAGCGTACCATGGTGATTGAGGACGAGCTTCGCAAGCTCGACGAAGACCGCTTCTACCGGGTCTGCATCTTTGGAAGCGCCCGCATAAAGCCCGACACAAAGGCGTACACGGACGTGTTTGAGCTGGCTCGCTTCCTGAGCTGGGAAGGGATCGATGTCCTGACCGGCGGCGGCCCGGGTCTCATGGAGGCGGCCAACATGGGCGCACGCCTCGGCCGAGAAGAGAAGAAGACCAAGAGCCTCTCGTACGGACTCTCGATTCAGCTTGAGTTCGAGCCAGAGCCGAACCGGCACCTCGACATCAAGCGCCACCACCACAAGTTCTCCTCGCGCCTTGACGACTTTATCCGCCTATCACACTCGGTGGTCTGCACCCCGGGAGGAATCGGCACCATGCTCGAATTCTTCTTCGTCTGGCAGCTCATCCAGGTCAAGCACGCTACCCCTCGGCCGATAGTCCTGCTCGACAAGGAGTTTTGGAGTGGAGTGATAGACTGGATGCGGGAGGTGCCCTTGTCGCGCGGCCTCGTTGGCGAGAAGGACTTCAGCACGATTCACATCGTGGACACGCCGGAAGAGGTCTTTGAAATTATCTCGGCCCACCACCGCGACTTCAGGTCTCGGGCCAGCGTTGTCGAGGAGCCGAGCTAAGTTTCCTGCTCGCTACTCTTCGTCCATGGCAGCTTCTCGCCGCTCTGCTGCGGCTCGAATAGCCTCAAGGAACTTCGCGCGAATCTCCTCACGCTTTTGGTCTTCTGCGGTTTGATCGACAGGCTCCTCTTCTTCGTAACTATCAGGCTCACTGGCTTCCGGCTCGTACTGAGGCATAGGTTGTGATGCCGAGCCGCCGCCAGGTCCTGCTGATTCAGAGCTGGCTTTTTCGAGCAGGCTGTAGAGGTTTCCGCTCTTGGCCTGGCCGGGGGCCGGCTGTTCCGCTTTCGGGGCCTCAGGCGCGGCAACTTCTCCTACGTTGCCCCGCGACGTTTCAATGATCGAAGCTCGGATGACCTCTGGGTAGTCATCGAGCAGAAGGCGCACCTTTAGCGGAGCGGTTACATTGAGTTTAGAGGCAGGAGCGCTCGGCTGCTGCTGCTCCGCCCCACTGTTTATAGCCTTGTCGATTGCGCTCGTCGGTGCCTCCTTTGGCAGGGCAGACGGCTGAGGCTGCGTTACGACAGCTGCCACGCGATTCTCCGGTTCCGGTGATTTTCCAAGATCCATGATAACGAC
>OMIG01000192.1 GCA_900299035.1 Pseudomonadota bacterium | reverse complement strand
TCAAGCTCTGGAGAAGGCTTTCTCGAAACCAGCAGGAAGTCGCGGCGCTCGGACTGCGTTCGCCGAGCCTGTGCCTCATGATGCTCCAGAGCCGCCGCAAGAGGGAAGAAGCTCTGGGGAGGAGAGGCGACGAAGACTCCGCCGTCGGCGATGAAGCGCGAAAGAGCCAAGATCTCTTTGGCATCAGGCGATGCCGCGTTACGCGTCAGATCGTTCATTTCAGAAGGACTTAGCCATGCCGACTGCTGCCCTGAGGTGCGAGTGCGCTCCAAGATGGCCAAGCGAAGCCAGGACGACTGCTGGTGGGGCAGAGATTCTGCCACTGTCACGGGTCCCGGCACCTGGCGGAGCAGGTCTTTGAAGGCTGTGACCGCGGGGGGTTCATTAAACTGGCCCGCGTAGAGCCAGCTAGCTCGCGGGAAAACCGCGAACAGGGCCACCCCAGCGACCGCTGACCCAGCTAGAATGGCGGGAGGTATCCAACGGCTCAGGGACCGGTAGAGCCGGTCTAGCCCAACCGCTGCCCAGATAGCTACCGGCACGATCAGAAAGTAGGCGCGGTGCGTGTCGACTCGGTTCGTCAGCAATAAGCAGGCACACGATGCCGCTACCCACCCGACAAGAGCTGTCTGGAGCCACCAGAACTTGCGCAGGCGAAGGAGCTGCAGAAAGCCCAAGAGCACAAAGGGCACCAGCACAGGCGGCATAACGCGCCAATATGGCGGGTCGGTCTGAATCCGGATCACTCCATCGGGACCCCTCGGGGTAGACGCGAAAGGGGAGAGCGCGAGAGCGAGCTGATGTGCGGTCACTTGGCGCACGAGCTCGATAGCGAGGCCTACCTTCTCGCCGGGCAGAAACGGGGCAGGAGACTTCACTCTGAGCGACCGCATTGAGAGCATCGGGGCTGGAAACCAGCTGGATTGCGACATGCCGAAGATCTGCTCTCCGCGCCCTGAGAAGAGGTCGTCGGAGCGATGGTTTGAGGACTGGTAGAAGATAATGGCAGACAGCAGAGCAGCGAACACGCCTGCGGAAACGAGCCGTCGTGTAAGACCGAACGAGCGAGCGGTGAGAAGCCCAACAAAGGTGCAGAGCGCCAGCACGGCGGCAGGAATTCTGCCAGGGGAGTAGCCCAGCGTTGCGGCGAACAGCGCCACGGGAGCGAGCACGACGAGCGACAGGCGCAGCGTAGAAACGGAGGCCGAACAGAGGGCGAGCGCAGCCGCCAGGGCGAACAGCGTCGCAGACACCGAGACGCCGTAGCGAGCGTAGAGCAGGCTCGGCTCGCTTAGCGCAATCACGGTTAGGCCAGCAAAAGCTGCTGCCGCGCCCCAGCGGCGACCGAGGAAGATAGCAAAGATCGCGCAGGCGCCAATAAAGTACACGAGTGCGACGGCTCGCATTGCGACGATCGATGCCGAGACGTATTTGAAGAGAACCAAGACCGGAAATCCGTACAGGAGTGATTTCGGGCTTGCGGTCAACACGCCGGAGTTCCAGAGCAGCTTCTCTTTTGCCAGAGACGGTAGAGAGCGCTCGGAGGAGAGGTCCTCAGCTATTCCGTCGATGGTTGAGGTCTCCCAGGTCAGAGACTCTGAAGTGAACGACCCTAGGCGATACGCAAGCGTAACCGATAGCGCCAGCAGGAATAAAGTGCACGCAACTATCGTGACTTTGCTGCCCGCAAGCGGTTGCGCAGCCTCACCGGCACTCGGCACTCGCAGGGCTCGCCACATGAGGAATCCCGCCCCCAGCAGAAGCGGGATTCCGATGGAGGCTGATACGAGCGGCGCTGCAGACGCAACGAAGACCGACAGAGGGAGCAGGAGGCCCTGCTTGCTTTTCAGCCATGCGCAGCGGGCTGCGGCTACGACGAATGCCACACCGAGCGCCAAGAAGGCTGCGGTAGTGTCTGCTGGAAGGGCAGAGAGAGCTTGAGTAATCATGGGCTAGTGCCCTAAACCCTAGCCTGGCGAGCGGAGCGCCGCAATTGAGAGCTGATGTGTGACCGTACGAGCTGCCTAACGAGCGGTCGCTGCTACGTCACGCTCCGAAGCGCCCTGAGAAGGCTGCCGTCACGGGTGCCTTGGCGCCTGAGCTTATCGAGGGCCTTCTCCTGAAGCTGGCGCACGCGCTCGCGAGTCAGGTTAAAGAGTTCGCCGATTTCGACCAGCGTGAGGGGGTCCCTGCCTGCGAGGCCGTAGCGGAGCAAGAGGATCTCTCGCTCCCGGGCGTTCAGGAAGCGCAGCGAGTCCATGATTAGCTCTTGCTGCTCCATGCGCTCGGCCTCAAGGAGCGAGTCTTGCGCCGAGCGGTCGGGGATAATAGACAGCTTGCTCATGCTTGAGTCGCTAGGGAGCGGGGCGTTGAGGCTAGCAACAGCGCGCGCATGAGGCCGAAGGGCGATCAGCTCGTCGCGCGAGAGCCCGACGCTTTTGGCGAGAGAGTCGGGCGAGGAGCGGCTGGGCTGCTCTTCCGACACCCTCCTGATAATTGCGATAGGCTTTAGCTGGTGAACTGGCACCTGCACCAGCCGAGAGAGGCTGGCGTGCGCACGGTCTGCCGCTTGGCGAATCCACCAGCTTGCGTAGGTGGCGAACTTCCAGCCGCTGTGCTGGTCGTAGCGCTCCACTGCTCTTAGGATTCCGACGGATCCTTCCTGTTTTAGGTCGTCCAGAACCAACCGAAACTTTTTGTTGCGCGATACCTGAGCCCACACGAGCTTGTCATTTGCCAGAGCGATGTATTTCTTTAGCTCGTTGTAGGGGGCGTGCAACGATTCGAGCTGGCGAAGATTCTCCTTAACTTGTCGGCTTGAGCCCCCGAGCAAGAGCTGAAGCTGGCGACACTCCGCAACTCTCGGCCCTCTTGAGGCTCTAGCCGCTTTTAAGCTCCCGTGCTGCTTAATGAGCGAGCGCTCACTAGATTCGAGCTCTTCGGCGAGCCTTTTTGCCCTGTTGAACAGGGCTATGTTGTCATCAGGAGAGGGGGGCACTGAGAGGAGCAGCTGCGCAACCAATGGCCGTTTCGATGGCGCGAGCCTTAGGATGTCCCCCTTAGGGTTGAGCTTGCGCACCGCTCGCACGCAACGCTTCGCTTTCTTGAGCAAGAGTTCCCTGTTCGCCGCCCCAGCTCGGCCGGTGCAGATAATACTGTCTGGCAGAATCTCTCCACAGGCGATGCGCTGGAGGTCGGTGAAGTGCTCCTGCTGCACCAGGGGCAGCTGGTACAAGGCATCCCAGAACAGGGCCCTCCTCTGCTGCATCTCGGTGACCAGATCGATCTCCTGTTGCCGCGAGAGCAGGGGGACATCCAGCGCACTGTGTCCCACGCCGATCTCCAGCGATGGTATCCGGCTCGCCAGGTCTTTGAGGCCCGAAAACGCCTCGGTCACTTCGTCACGCAGCTTGAGGTCTGCCTTCCCTGCCTGAGGGCCTCTGAAGAAGGCCGAAGAAACAAAACTCAACTGAATGTTCGCCGCGTGCGCATGAGAGAAGGCGTCTGTGATTTTTTGCAGCATCACAGCCCGCTCTTCGCGAGAGCCGCAGACTATTATCTCTGTCAGGGTGGGCAGCCCCGGAAGCAGGGGCCGAAGCCGCTCCATCTCTGCGCTAGCTGCCATCAATGCGCGCTCACGTTTCAATGGCCCAGTGGGTGCCTTCAGGGCATCGAGGGGAGAGGCAGGAAGGGTGGCAGCTCTGTCCTCTGAAGAGGGCTGTTTGGGACGAGTCTTGTGCTGCCTAGGGGACATAGTGGCTTGCTTCCGAGTGAGCGCGAGAGGCTAGCAAGGGGCTGTGGGAAAAGAAACAGCCCTCGGCGCGAGTTCAGCGGACAGCAGAAGGGAGGTCAGGTCGCTGGCAAGCCGCTTGGCAGAAAGCGCTTTGTTAGAGCCGCTGTTTCTCTACAATGAGAGGAGGTAACGGTTTTTTGCTCGGATTGCTTGGGACTCTCTCCCGTTTTCGAGGCACTAGTAGCCCCGATAACACCCAGGATTTGATGCGCGACACTAGGTATTTACAGGTAGGTTATCGCCGCACGACTTGGCAGCTTGGCCTGATTGCCCTGGCCTGCCTCATCATCTTCCCCCGCACCCTCAGCGCCACCCCAGAGACATTTGTTGAGCCGTTCGTGTCATTCAAAGGCAGCTCGACAGGTGCCCGTTTCGGAGACTCACTGTCATGCAGCTCGGTGTCGGTATCAGGCGGAAATAGATCGTTTTTCGCCGTTGGCGCCCCTGATGAACAGGGGGCTCGAGGGGCGGTCTACCTGTATGACTCTAACGACCCCGACACGCCCGCGCAGCGGCTGAGCGCGCCTACTCCTGCAGCCGGACTGCGCTTTGGGGCTGCGGTTGTCTTCGTTGATGATATTAACGGCGATGGAGCGGATGACTTGGTTGTCGGAGAGCCCTCGGGAGCGCAGGGCACGATTCACGTTTTCGGGAGTGACCTATCCCAGGGCGTAGCGCGCTACTCCTTCTGTGCATCGTCTTCGCACGAAAGCTCTCTCGGTGCCCAGCTGCTTGCGCTTCGGGGCCAGGGTGGAAGCACGGAGACCCTCGTTGCGAGCGCGCCCAGCTCCGGCAGTACCTACTCGTTTGACATCTCCGGAGCGTGCTCGGGCGGGTTCGGCATGGGCTTCCGCTTCACACGGCTCAATCAGGGTGGCGAGTTTGGCTCGTCCCTGGCAGAGGTCTCGTCCACATTCCTGATGCCAGTTGCGACTCCAGGAGCTTCCGTCACGGAATCGAAAGTGCTTGTGGGGCAGCCTAGCTTCTCGGGGTTGGCAGGCAAGACGCAGCTACTGACGGGCGCGGGGCTCTCAGCTGAGTTTCGCTACGGTGAGTTTGGCTTAGGCTCAAGCGTTGCAGGCTCGCGGCGCTCTTCGCTCGCTGTAATAGGCAGTCCGCAGCGAGGCAGCGGCGCGGGCGCGGTCGACGTGGTGAACGGAGACGGAGAGCTGATGTGCTCAGTGGCTCAGCAGGAACAGCCAGCGGGACAAGGGTTTGGAAGGAGCGTTGCTCACCTCGAGGACGCCTTCTCTGGTGCGCTCGGATCGGATGCGAGCTTCGCGGCGTCTCGCCCGGAGGCAGAAACAGGAGGCTCTCTCGCTCTGTTTGGATTTCGCTCCAGCAGCTCCGCATGCACCTCTCAACTGCAGGTGAACAACTGTGAGGAAGATGTCGCTCAGGAGCAGGCGAAGGTAGTCGTAGGGGGGCCTGACTGCATCGTTCGCCGTAACGGGCTCGGTCGCGCCAGCGCCGCGTTTAGCTCTCCGGGTTGGCAGGCGGGGCGTGGCAGAGTTGACCTGATCGTTGACGGGAGCGAGAGCGCTTTGCCTATCTCATGCAGCCAAGCTGGGCCCATCGCGCCATTTGAAACTCCGATACCGGTAGAGCCTGGTGACAATTCGCTGCCTGGGGCGCAGGTCTCAGTGTCAGGCAAGAAAGTTACCGTGCACATGCCTCTCTTGGATCCTCAGCTAACGGGTGACAACTACGAACGGGCGCGCCGCAAGCTAGAGCGCCAAGGGCTTTCGCCGCGGGAGACCCGGAAAGCCTTGCGCAAGCTCGAGGTTACCTACGTGATCAAAGTGAAGACGACTGCAAAAAAAGGGGGAGTCGCCTCGGTCAGCACCCGCACAGTCACGATTAATCGCTCGTCGTGGCAGTACCGCCGCAAGAGAAACACGGTCACGTTGAGCAACCTGACTGCGGGAACCTACTCTCTAAACTGGTCAGCGATCATCTCTACCAGGCGCCCACCCGTGGTACTAGGCCAGGCTTCATCGCCGACCACAACACGCTTCACCATCACGAAGCGGTAGCTACGGCGAGGGGAGGCCTTTGCTGGGAGACGAATGTTTGAGCGGTCTTCAACAGCAGCCTTAGCGCATTGATCGAGAGCGAGAAATGCTGCTTCACGAGCCGCACTAGCTTGCAGCTAGGCGTTGCAAAAGGTACTTTTGCGACGCGCCTTACGTCTGCGGCGCCGTCCTTATTTTATGTTTCACTTCTCAACCCTGCGATCCCCGGCACAGCAGCGCCGAGAGCTGCTTTCTGCGGCGGCCTTCGCCGAGATTCCGGTCCATCCGGCGGTTCAGCGGCAGCTTGCCAGTATCCGCAACATGCCCCTCGAGGATCCGCCGCGCATATCCTCGGTTATTGGGCTTTTTTTCTGGGTCTTCAAAGGAGTGCGTGAACTAATCGTCGAGATGGCGGTCTGGAGCGCGATTGGAGCGCTCGTCGTTCTTGGGGCAGTCTTTGTGGTCCAGGAGGTCTTTCAGCCATCGAGGCCGCTGGCGTTAGGCCTCCTGTTCGCAGCCCTCTACCTTGTGCTCAAGCTGCTTCAGGCAGGAATTGAGTACCGAAACTCGCGCCAGCGGCTGCAAGTTCACCGCGGAGTTCAGGCGGCCCTCTACGGACTGCTAAACCAGAAGCTTGCGACTATTTCGCCTGCTGGCCGGGCGAGGTTCTCAAAGGGACAGCTCAAGACGCTCGTCAGCGCGGACGTTGAGGCGATCGAGGACTTCTTGAGCGCGGCTTCCCTTCAGTTCGTTCCCCTGATTGTTTCCTGCCTCGTGCTGGTGCCAGCGCTGTGCATCGTTTCGGGGATGGCTGGGCTGGTTGGCCTTCTGGCGGCTCTGGCGGTAGTGCCCGTGGCGATGATTGGTGCTCTCGTCATCGAGCGCTGTCAGTCGAGGGCGCAGGCAGAGCAAGACAGGCTCACAACAGCCATCGGAGAGTGGGTGAAGAACATCCGGCTGGTGCGTTTTCTCGGCTGGGGCAGCGCCGTCGAGCGAGAAGTCTCTGGGCAGCTAAACAGGTACGTTGTCATGTCAGCGTTGCGGCACCTGGCGACTATTGCGGTATGGGCGATCAGCTACTCGTGGGCAGCTGTTCCGCTGCTTGCGATCTTTGCGTTTGCCGCGGTGAGACACGAGTCCGTTGGGCTGATGGAGGTATTCTCGTCGTTCTGGCTGCTGGACCACATCGTCTCGCAGGTGCAGTGGATACCGTACTCGCTCTCGATGTATGGTCCGGCGGCTGCCAGCGCCAAGCGGGTGATAGAGCTGCTCGATCAGCCTGGGCTAGCCAACAGCGTTCAGCCAGCTCCGACCGGCCAGCGTAAGTCACTCGGCGATCCGGTTGCGATCGCCCTCAGAGGCGTGACGGTTCGCTTCGGCGAGCTCGCTGCGCTCGACTGCGTCGACCTTGAGATATCGCTCTTGCAGCGGACAGCGATCGTGGGCTCTGTTGCGAGCGGCAAGACGACGCTGCTCGAGGCTATCGTTGGAGAGCTTCCTGTGACCGAGGGCAGCATAGAGGTGCAGCTCTCTGGCGGCGAGCGGCTCCCTCTGTGGCGCGCCGACGTGCTCGATCGCGTGCGCCAGAGCGTTGCCTACTCCCCCCAGCAGCCCTTTCTCTCAAATGCTACGATGCGCCTCAACGTGGACCTCTCTGGCTCCGCGTCGCTCGAAGACGTGCAGATGGCAGTACTTGCAGCTCAGCTCAACCAAGACCTCGCGCTCTTTCCGCGAGGGCTGGACGAGGAGGTGGGCGAGTCAGGCATAAACCTTTCAGGGGGGCAGAAGCAGCGCGTGAGCCTCGCGCGGGCCTTTATTTCTAAGCGCCCAGTCCTGGTTCTGGATGATCCTCTCAGCGCCGTTGATTCTGCCACTGAGAGGGCGCTCATGGACGAAATTATGTCGACCGGCAAGGGGGTCGTTCTCGTGTCTCACCGCCTCGCCGAGCTGGAGCGTTGTGACCGCGTGATTGTTCTCCGTGACGGGCGAATCGTCGAGGACGGAGTCCCAACTGTGCTTGCGCGCGCAATCGACTCGGAGTTCTCGCGCTTCCTTCTGGCACTGGAGGAGCATGGGCGCTGACGATTTCACCTCTGAGGAACAGGTCTCTGAGGTCAAGGGCACCCTGGGCCTCTTCTGGCGCTACCTGCGCGAAGTTCGCTTCATCAGGCTGCTCGTTGTGCCGAACCTTCTGTTCGCTTTCGTTCCGGCTGTCGTGTACCAGCTCCTCATGTGGCTCTCTGGCGAGTTGGCGAAGTGTGGCTCGATGGTTGAGTGTGCGAGCGTTCCAACGGAGATAGGCCTTGAGTTCGTGCCATCCCTTCCGCTGCTCATCGGCCTAGCAGTCGCCGTAGTCCTTAGCCGCCTTTTTCAGTGGACCGTCTTCGAGTGCGGCGGACAGCTTGCGTCTCGAGCGCTCTTCAGGAGGATGCTCCGCGGAGTAGGAAACACAAGGACGACCTTCTTCGATGAGTATCCGTCGGGCAAGATCATCAATCGGCTGGTGAAGGACGCTGACCAGCTTCGGATGTTTGGGCCGATACGGATCGGCGATTCGAGCGCCTCAGTAGTCGAGCTCTTGGTGACAGCGGCAGTCTTAGGGGTGGCAAGCCCCTGGGCGGGGCTGGTGGCCCTGCCCATGCTCGCCTTCTTTCTGTACGTGCAGCGCAACGTTGCCCCGATGCTGCAGCGCATCCTGATGCTCCGCTCTGCGCGGTTTGGAGAGGTCATACACCGCGAGTCAGACGTCATTGAGGGTGTACGAACATTCGTTCTCTACGGGTATATCTCGGCCCTCACCAACAGGCTTGCCGACTCACTCTACCGGTTCATGCAGATGCACTTTCTGCGCGGCACCATCGAGGCGTGGGGTCGCCTACTGTCTGACATCGGCATCGCCCTGTACGGAGCCGGAGTGCTCGCAGCCGTATACCTGGGCCTTCACTTCGGCACACTTTCGCCAGTTATGGGAGTGGTAGTTGTGACTGCCTCGTTCCGGCTCGGCACAGTTTTTTCGTGGCTGACGTGGTCGTTTGGAATGCTCTTTGAGTCGGCGGGACACGCCAGGCGCGTCTTTGAGTACGTAGACCTCCCGAGCGAAGAGTCTGAGGAGGGAGCGGTGCCGGCTCGTTCAGAGGCCCGAGGCCGTGAGTTGGCAGGAGATCTCGTGATCGACTCGTACTCGATGAGCTACCGAGCCGGAACACCCGTCATCTTTGACGATCTCTCCCTCACGATTGGTCGCTCAAGCAAGGTGGGGCTCGTTGGACGGACCGGGGCAGGAAAGTCGAGCCTTGTGCAGGCCCTCTTTAGAATGGTCTACGTGCGAGGCGGAGACATTAGGGTTGGAGACCAGTCGCTGCTTGCCCTGCCGGTTGAGGAAGCACGGGCGCTCTTTGCGGTCGTGCCGCAGGACCCGTACCTGTTCGAGGGCTCGCTGCGCTCGAACGTAGACAGGCTAGGCGAGTTCTCTGACGAGCAGGTTCAGGGGGCGCTCAAAGCGGTGCAGCTTGAGCTGCCGCTCTCGACAGGGCTGCTCGAGGGAGGGAGCAACTTGAGCCTCGGCCAACGGCAGCTCGTGTGCCTCGCGCGAGTCATCCTCTCCAAGCGGCCATTCATCATCATGGATGAGCCAACGAGCGGCGTGGATGCCATCACTGACGCAATTATGCAGTCAGTTCTGCGCAACGCCCTGCAAGACCGAACGATTATCACCATCGCGCACCGGCTTGAGACGCTGGCCCGCATGGACCGAATCGTAGAGCTTGAGAACGGCGCCGTGGTCCGGGATGGAACACCGGACCAAATTATCGCTGCGCTCACGCCTGAAGAGCTGGCGTAGAAAAAAGTCACCTCTTTTCGCCGATCGGCTCAGGGATGCCGTCGCCCTTCAGGAAGATCTCGTGAACTCTGGCCATATCGATGCCCCCGTACTCGCCTACAGAGCCGTTGATAAGGTGGGCGAGAGCCTCGGGGCTCGGCTCTGCCAGCGCCGCGCGCTCCTCCTCCTCGTAGGGACGATGCACCTCCAAGTACAGCTCGTCATCACGCCAGCCGACCTTGATCGGCTGATCGACGATGCGGACCGTTGTCCCAACGGGCACGGCCTCGTACAGCTCCTCGATGTCCTCCGGGTAGAGCCGGATGCATCCATGGCTCACGCGCATCCCGATTCCGTACGAGCGCCGCTCGTCCGTGCCGTGAATGAGGTAGCCTTTAATCCCCAGCCGCATCGCGTAGTGGCCGAGCGGATTGTCTTCCGCTCCTCCAGGGATCATCTGGGGCAGCTCGTCTCCCTCTTCGAGGTGCTCCGCTCGGATGCTAGCGGGCGGATACCATGCAGGGTCGACCTCCTTGCCCGTTATGCGTGTCGTTCCAAGAGGGGTGCGCCAGTCGACGTTGCCGATGCTGACGGGATAGGTGAGGACCGTGCCTGAGCGCGGCGGGAAGTAGTACAGGCGCAGCTCGGCTAAGTTGAGCACGATTCCGCTGCGGGCTCCGGCCGGAAGGACGTATCGCGCTGGGAGCCTAATTGCAGCGCCCACAGGCGGCACCCAACGGCTCATGCCGGGGTTGGCCGAAATAATCTGGTCGTGGCCCAGATCAAACGTGCGCGCGATATCGAGCAGCGACTGGCCGCGGCGCGCCGTGGTGTAACCAACGGCGCCGACAACCGAGTCTCCGGGCTGCTCAGGCAAGAAAAGCTCCTCGGCGCTCGCTGGGGTGGCCTGAGAGGCGCACAGCCAGAGGGCGGCGAGGAGCGAGCAGAGCCAGTCGGCCAACGTGGCGGGCCTGCTACTTTCGCATCGTGTGCCTAAAGCCGCGATTGAGAGCCTCCTCGGTGCTGAGGGAGCGGGCGTCAGCCTCGCGAGCCTTCGCCATAGCCTGCTCCGAGAGGCGCTGCGCGTCTCGAGCCTCAGCCTGCACCTTCGCCAGCTCCGCGTTAGAGGCGCAGCCCGCTGAAAGCATGGACGCCACGGTGGCACATGAGAGAAAGATAGGACGGTTGATTCGCATAGAGTCTCCTTTGAAGTATGCGCAGTGAGAAAGGCATCTTGCCAAGCCAGAGCAGATTTAGGTGTGAGGCGGGTCATTCAAGGCGCTGGCGGCACTCTGCTGTGGCATTTTGGGGAGGGATCGTCCAGTATGAGGGCCATCACGGAGGGCGTCCATGAAGCACCTGCTCAGCTGGAAAAACTGGGAAAACGACGAGATTCGCGAGCTGCTCGACTTCGCAGTCTACGTGAAAGGCCACCGAACCTACTACAACGGCGCGATGATGGGCCGCAGCATCGCCATGCTGTTCCAGAAGACCTCCACCCGCACGCGCGTCTCCTTCGAGGCGGCGATGACAGAGATGGGCGGGCACGCGATCTACATCGACTGGGCTACTTCAAACTTTGAGCTGACTGACATTGCGTTCGAGAGCAAGTACCTCTCGCGCAACGTCTCGCTGATTCTCGCTCGCATGAAGAAGCACGCGGATCTTGAGAAGATTGCCAATGGGTCAGAAGTCCCAGTCGTGAACGGCTGCTGCAACTTGTTTCATCCCTGCCAGAGCCTGGCGGACATGCTTACCATCCAGATGGATGCTGGAAAGATTGAGGGCACAACGCTGTGCTACGTGGGAGTTCACAACAATGTGGTGAACTCGCTGGTGGAAATAACTGCAGCACTCGGAGTTAACCTCGTTCTCGTGACGCCGCTGGCAAACCCTGGAGCGGTGATAGGCGAGGTGAACGAGCGTCCGCGCTCAGGCGGAACTCTCTCGTGGGAGAAGGACGTTCGACACGCCGTGCGTAATGCCGACTACGTTTACACAGACACGTGGGTGGACATGGAGTTTTTCAACGATCCGGCCTTCGCCGCGCAAAAAGCGGAGCGGATTGACTTGATGCTGCCCTACCAGCTCAACCATCAGCTTCTCGCGAGCACAAAAGCCAAGGTAATGCACGACATGCCGATTCACCCGGGGTATGAGATCTCGCGTGAGCTCGTGGATGATCCGCGCTCAATTATCTTTCAGCAGGCAGAGAATCGACTGGATGCCCAGAAGGCCGTAATGCTTCGGCTGCTCGACCGAGCCGCGTAAGAGAGCTCAAGCCGCCACGTGGGGTAACCTTGTCGGGGACACCTAAAACGGGGCGGCTGTGAGCTAAACGTCTGATCTACAAGCGGGGGTCCTTAAGGACAGGCTCCCAGCTTGGTTCGTCGTTTCGGTTTGCCATCCTCGCTTGTTGCAGCAAGAAGATGACGCTTCCTCCCCAGCCGCCAGACACATCTTCGATGCGTTTCTGAATCGGCGTTGGGAATAGCTCCAGCGGAAAGTGCCTTTTGAGCGCTTCCAGCGACCCTTCAAACTCAACATCTTTCTTTAGGGAAGATGTTTGAAGGCGAATCATTCGATACCGCACAACCATGAAAACCTCCTGCCCTCGGGGCGGTTTGAGAAGCCGGGATAGTAGGATAAGCGGGGCTTTTGGGGCAACTGTCAGCTCTGTGAGCTCGGCGTGGAGCCTGTCGGTTGCAGTACGTTAGGGGCCTCTACGGGGCTACTAACCTGGATGACAGCTACTGCCTCACGGCGGAGGCGCAGGAGCGAGCGTTCCGCTCAACTGTTGCGAAGTCTCCGGCAGCAATGGCAGATGGAGGCACCAGGTTTCCGCCGATACCGACCGCGACTGCGCCCGCTTCAAGGAACAGCCGGGCATTGTCGGCGGAAACTCCGCCCGTTGGGATGATCTTCAGAAAGGGCAGGGGGGCGAGAACGTCGCGCACGTATCGCGGACCGCTAACGGAGGCAGGAAAGAGCTTCACAAACTCCGCGCCCATTTCATGGGCAGCCAGCAGCTCAGTAGGGGTGAGGCCTCCGCACACAGCAGGAACTGAGCGCCTAACGCAGGCGCTTATAACCGCTTCACGCACAGCGGGTGTCACAACGAATTGAGCGCCGGCAGAGATTGCAGCCTCGGTGTCCTCGGCCGAAAGAGCCGTGCCGATGCCTACGTGTGCAGCGCTGCCGAGCTTGGCGCGAACCTGTGACACTGCGTCGATAGCGCCCCGGCCAGTCAGCGTAAACTCAAGGACTGAGATGCCGCCGCGCACTAGCGCCTCGGCTACCTGAACCGCGTGCGTGTACTCTTCGAGTCGCACAACTGCAACGATCTTTGAGGCGGCGATTGCGGATTTTGTGTCCATGCTGTGTACCTGGCTAGCGTGAAATGTCAGTCGATGCGCGGCGCATCACTGCGTCGAGCTCTTGCCTGGAGGTGAGAACCCTGTCCCCGCGCTGAGAGAGGGCTATGGCGGCCAGAGCGATGCCCCGCTGTAGCCCCGCGTTGGGATCACCGTCAAGCAAGCCATCGAGAGCGCCCGCGGCGAAGGCATCGCCACTGCCGATTCGGTCGATGATTACCGACGGGATCGCAGGGTGTGAGATGGCCTTGCCATCGTGCAGCACCGAGGCACCAGACTCCCCGCAGGTGAGGAATACGGTCTTGGCCCCGCTCAGCGCTGCGAGTGAGCGAAGCTGCTGCTCAGGGGAGCCGGAGCATTCAAACAGCAGCGCCGCGTCAGCGCTCTTGCAGAAGAGCACGTCAGCCTGCTCAAGGAACGGGCGCAGGGCTTTGGCTGCTGCCCGGTGTTCCCAGAGTTTTGAGCGGAAGTTGACGTCGAAGCTCACCGTTACGCCTGCCGCGCGCGCTCGGCTGATGCTCTCCGACGTAATTTCAAGGCACGAGGGGCTAAGCGCAGGGGTTATGCCCGTCATGTGTAGTATCTGAGAGTCAAGCAGAACGTCCCAAGCCACGTCGCTGGGCTGCATCTCAGCCGCCGCGGAGTCTGCCCTGTCGTAGATGACGTCGATTGAGCGCGGCAGAGACGCGTACTCGATGAAATACAGGCCAGCTCGGGCATTCGCCGCACGGCGCACGCCGGAAACGTCAACCCCATCGGCGCGCAGCGCTCGGACCACATGCTCTCCGAGCGCGTGGTCTGGAAGACGCCCGAGCCAAGAGACACTCCTCCCGAGCCGAGCCAGTGCAATCGACACATTGCCCTCAGCACCCCCGATCTCAACGTCGAGTGACGAGGCGTTGCTGAGGCGCTCGCCCGTCGGGACGCTCAGCCTGAGCATTATCTCTCCTAGGCTCGTAACCTCGAAGCGCGGCTTGCGATGCTGGTGGCTCTGCATGGCGCAGAGGGTACAACACGTGCCGGCTCGGGACTACCTCCATCCCTGCGGAAAGCTCTCTCTGCCGAGGGTTCCTGCGCCCGTTAAGTCGCTGTGCTTGATGCACGCAACCGTGTAGAGTGCCCTCAAAATCCAGGTATGCGAATACACTTACTTTTAGTCATTGTTGCGGCTTCCCTAGGCCTGCCTCTCGTGACTCCGGCTACGGATGTCCAGGCTGAGCCGCCGCTGACTATCGCCGGACTCTTCGATCTCTCCGGGGGCGGCGCGATCTGGGGCAAGTCAGAGCGCAACGCCTTTGACCTTGCTGTGCAAGACTTCAAAGAGCGGCACCCCAACATCCCGGTCTCAGCGCTCGTCGAGGATTCGCAGTACTCAAGTCGCCAAGCGGTGTCGGCGCTGCAGAAGCTTATCTCTATCAACAAGGTGCAGTATCTCGTTGGAACCACCTGGGAGACGACAGCGGCCATCATGCCGATCTGTGAAGCTCGCAAAGTGGTGTGCATCTCGCCCTCCTACCATGGTCGCGAGTACTACGCGCGCCCGTGGAGGTACAACTTCTCCGCGTGGTTTGAGGACAAGGGGTACATGACAGCGCTCGTCAGCGAGCTAAACGAGCGCGACGTTAAGCGCATCGCCGTATTCGCGGCGGTCACGAGCTACTACGACCAGCTCGTGGACGTTTTTCTTGCCCAGTCCCGGCAGAAGCCCCTGATCGTCGAGCGCATGGCTCTTGAGGAAAGAGACTTCAGGAGCATCCTAGCGCGCACGCCGCACGATCTGGATGCCGTGGTGATGCTGCTCGACAACGCCGGGCAGATTCAGGCGTTTTTAAAGCAGTGGGCGGAGAATCGCAGGGATCGGCCCGAGATCTTTACCGACGACCTGATCGTGTACCTTGAGCCGCCAGAAGACATCTCTCGTTACGGCTTTACCTTCTTCTACTCAACTCCTGTGTTTGACGAGCATAAGCTCGCCGAATTTTCTGCCCGATACCAGAAAGCCTT
>OMIG01000191.1 GCA_900299035.1 Pseudomonadota bacterium | reverse complement strand
TCTGCAAAAGCCCGCTTCCACAAATTAGAACGCTTATCGAAGAGCTCTCCACTCATGATTCCTCTCTCGGCGAATGCCCAGGAAGCATGATTCCCCTTCCAAGGGGAATTGTCAAAACGCCGGAACAGGCGCCGTTTTAGGCAGTATCTCGGCACCTAAGCGGTGGAGCCGCCCTAAATGTAGTCGAGAATTGTGAGCCTAAGAACCTTGGCTGTCACCGAGTACGAAGCCTGAAGAGCTGTCTGCGCCTGGGCCAGGTTTGCAGCGGACTCGGTCTCATCAGCGTCCTGAATTCGAGATAACACCTCTAGCGCGCTGTTCTTCGTTAGGGCGAGCAGCGACTCTCCGGTCTCAAGGCGGCGCAGCCGTCCACCCACGCTGACTCGCTCCGGCAGGATGTCGTTGTCGCGAGCGTCATTAATCATGTCGATTGTCTTCAGGATGTCGGCCGTCTGCTGCTTGTAGTCTGTTGGGAAGGTGTACGCAGCGCCGCCTCCATCCGGGGTCCCAGATGCCGGGGTCGTGGCGTAGCCGCCGAGTGAGCGTCCCAGCCTCTCTAAAGCTTCAATCGCGGTGCCGAACACTTGGTTAGCGGGAGTGAGGATTGAGATGGAAAGGTCATCCGTAACCGCTAATGTTCGAGTGGTGGAGGTCCCTGCCTCGTTGTCGAACACGTACCGCTTTGCCGCCTCGCCGGAGGCCGGCTCAGTGTAGGCTGCCTCGTCGTAGGGTGGATCGTCATCATCAGCTCCGCCGAACACAAAGCGGCCCTGGTAAGTGGAATTCGCCAGACTGACCATGTGGTCGCGCACCTGGTACACCTCCTCAGCCAGGTGCTGTCGGGCCACCTGGTTGACGGACTCGTTCGCGCCCTGCTGGGCTATCTCTTTAGCGCGAATGAGGAGGTCGTTTGCCTGGCTCAGGACATCGTCCTGGAAAGTCATGAGGCTCTTAGTGCGGCTGATGGTAGTCGTGTAGGCGTCTATCTTGTCGAGAGTCTGCCTGTAGCGCGCAATCGTTCCGCCGTCGACTGTGTCACTCGGAAGGGCGGCCTTCACTCCGCTCGAGACCTCATTGGCGTACTTCAGCACTCGCCGGCGGTTTTCAAGCGTCTGGGCCACGAGCTGGCGCTGAGACTGAATTTCCGAAGTTCGCGTCATATCAGGCTCACAATCTGGTCAAGCAGGTCCCCTGCCGTCTTAATCATGCGGGCCGCGGCCTGGAAGGCGCGCTGGTACTTGATCAAGTTGGCGAACTCCTCGTCGAGGCTTACAGCGGAAAACTCGTCACGCTTGTTGGCAGCGCTCGAGAGGTTGGCGTTTGCGACGTCAACTTCAAGCTGAGCAGATGACTTTGAGTTGCCAACGTAGCTGACCGTTGCGTTGTAAGCCTCTTCGAGCGTGCCACTAAAGGCGAAGCTTCCAAGCGAGAGAGAGAAGTTCGTCGAGCGAAGGGCTGCTATCGCCTCAGCATTCTGGCCGTCTCCGCCCGGAAATGCCGTCGAGCCCTGGGCCGGATTGTTGTCACGAGCGGCGGCGAACTGGGCGGGGTCTGTGAACCCGAGCTTGAGGAGCGTAGAGAAGGCCGCGACAGAAGGGGTAGTGCTGTCGAGGTCCGATTGACTAGGAAGGCCGTCACCATCAACGTCCTTCACGCCAGAGAAGTCGAAGTCGAACAGGCCATAGACTCCCGGAGCGTTCCCGTTTAGGTCGCCGCTGTTGGGCTGGAAGCCTGGCGTTCCCGAATCCTCATCGTTGCCGAGGTACACTTGGTTGACGGAAGTCAGAAGCTGGCGAGAGATCGCCTCAATGCGAGAGGCCACGGCGACCAGTTCGCCCTCCGCCTGAAAGGGCGACGTATTCGTTGGGTCAGTCGTGCCTCGCAGCTGCAACAAGCCCGCCAGGCTGCCCGAGCCATTCTTTAGGAGCTGCGTAAGGTCGAGGTGCGAGGGAGCAGTTGCAGAGCCGAAGTCGTAGGTGATGTAGCTCAAAACATCTCCCGAAAGCGAACGCGGCAGTGACGTTGTCGCAAAGCTCGGCGAGGTCGTCACTGTTAAGTCTCGCGACGTCTCCTGATTTACGATCGGGAACCCGTTTGACAGGTAGCAGTTGATCATCCCGTTGCCCGTCTCGAGCGTCGTGAACGACATCTTGCTCGCAAGCTTGCTCAGGAGCGTCTCCCGCTGGTCACGCTCGTCGATGGCGACGATGCCCGCGGCCTCACGCTGCCCGATGGTGGAATTGAGCACAGCAAGCTGCTGAGTCATCGAGTTAATTGTGTTGACCTCGAGGTCAACCCGCTTGTTCAGCTCATTTTGGACGGCTGCAACGGTGTTGAATGCCGTCTTGATCGATGAGATGAGGTCTTCTCCCCGCTGCATTACGTTGATTCGCAGGTCGATGTTCGACGGGTTCACACCTACTTGGCTGACTGCCGAGAAAAAGTTGTTGAGCGCAGAGCCGATCGTTGTCATCGGCCCATCGAGGGCGAAGGCGGGCTCTATCGCGGAGAGGTAGTCATTACGAATGTCTGCGTAGCCCTTGCGGCTGTTGGCTTGCCTAAGCTGGTACTCCAGGAACTCATTCGTGGTGCGCTTGACGTCGCCAAGCTGCACGCCGCTTCCGATCTGGAGGATGTTGCCGATATTGGCGACATCTCCCCGGCTTTCAATGTCGATCTGCCGGCGAGTGTAGCCTGGCGTGTTGACGTTCGAGATGTTGTTGGACGCATTCGCGATGAGGGCCTGCTGAGCCGTCATCGAGCTGATCGAGCTGCCGAGGATCTTTGCGCCGAAATTAGCCATACAGTTCGCAGTGAGTCAGTCGGCAGATTGTGCCGCTGGGCTTCTCCTGACGTTAACTGAGCAAGGTGCGTGCCCCTCCCAAAGTTCGGCTACTTACGAGAGACTTGCGGAAAGTTTTTCGGCGACTTGGGGCGAATGCGGGGAAGATTCTCCCCTCGCTCCTCTCAGGCCTACGCCTCTCCAAGCAGGGAACCTGCACGAGGCGGCGCGGGCTGGACTCCGTTCGTCATAGAGCCGAACGAGTTGTACACCCGAGAGACGGGCTGGCTCGCGGACCACAGAATGGATAGCTCTCCGTTGACAAGCCCTAGGGAGTAGCTCAAGACCTGGTTGAATTCGCGGCTCTTGGCCTCTACCTGCTTTGCTCTGTCTCGGATCTTCTCAATGAGCCCCATCAGCCGCTTCTTGTCGCCGGGGCCACAAGCCTGCTGGATCAGCTCAGACGCCCGAAGCGTGTCGTTGCCGACAGCGGAAGCAATTATTTTGCTCCGCTCTTCCTTTAAGCGCTGGAGATTTTCGACTGCTTCGCCACGTTGAGCGCCGATCAGGGTCACCTGGTCGGCGTCGAGCTTCACCACCGCGGCCTGCTCTTGTTCTAGGAGCTTGAGGTACTTGTCGTATTCCGCCAGCTCAGCCGAGAGAAGCTTTTCAATCGACCGAATGGTGCCGGCGTCTAGCTTCATGGAGGCTATTCTGCCCTGTTGAGAGCCCCACCGCTTAACAGAATCTCAAGCGAGAGCTCTTCGCCCACAGCTTGCGCAACGCCTTCGAGGGGCGGCTTGTAGGTGCCGTTCTTAATCTGTTGCTTGAGGGCCTCTACCTTGGCGCGGCGCTCTTCCGCCATCTTAGCCGGGTCGAGCTCTGACTTGAGCATCGTGCCAACAGAGGAGATCTGCATGGTGTCGTCGAGCGCTGCCTGCAGCGACCCCGCATCTCCAATAGCCTCAGCAGCGCCCTTGCGAGCTGCATTCTTCTCGGCACGAGCATCCTGAGCACGTCCAAGAACTGACTCTTTAATCTCTGTCCCGGGTACCTTCATAACTCAATCCTTTGCGCAAAAGGTCCTTCTATCACGTTAAGATGCAACAGCGGGCGAAAAGGTCACTTCTTTTTGCCTAATGCATTGATATCCTTAAGGATAACGTCCTTAATTCCGATTCCCTCACCCTCTGAAATCGATTTAGCGAGGGCTTCATTAAACATGTCTCGGTACATCCCCTCCTCGTAGCTGCCGGTGAGCGCGCCGTTCTTTGGCACCGTGCTCCACATCGACTTTAGCATCTCCTGAATCAAGATGCCCTCAAACTGCTCGGCCGCCTTTTTCGGATCCTGAGTCGCAGGCAACGGCTTCTCAGGCGCCTTCGGTTCAGGAATTCCAACACGTTTCGATAGTCCTTTGACGCTGTCCATGGCTTTACATCACCTGCAGTTCTGCGTTGAGCGCCCCTGCCTGCTGCAACGCGGTAAATATGGCTATTAAGTCTCGTGGCGTCGCCCCTAGGGAATTGAGCGCCTTAACGAGAGCTCCAAGCGTAACCTCTCCTCCCAAGATCTTGAGCGACTCAACATCCTCGCCCACGTTTATGTCGACGTTGGAGTACTCCACGGTGTTGCCGCCCGCGAATGCATTCGGCTGGCTAACCTGGTTCTCTTGCCGAATGGAGATGTTCAGGTTTCCATGAGCAAGCGCGACCTGGCCGATCGTCACGTTCGCGCCCATAATAATTGTCCCCGTTCTCTCATTCACGATCACTCGAGCACCCGTATCTTGCTGTACTTCAACTTGTTCAAGAGCCGCCAGCAGTGCGACCGGATTCGACTTTCCAGCGTCATCGAGAGGGAATTCGACCGCTCCTGAGTCCACCGCAATCGCCGCCGGCTTTCCGAGCCGCTTGTTTAGGGCTGAAACCACCCGATTGGCCGTGGTGAAGTCGGGGTTTCTGAGAACCACTCGCACTTTACTTGATTGAAACATCTCAAAAGGGACCGCCCGTTCCACAATTGCGCCGCCTGGAATCGTGGCAACCGTAGGATGGTTCTTCTGGGCTGTGTCGCCTTGATCGCTGACCGTAAAGCCTCCGAGGTCGATTCCTCCTTGTGCAACAGCGTACACGTTTCCGTCCGGCGCCTTCATCTGCGTAATGAGCAGGATACCGCCGAAGAGACTCTTCGCATCACCAAGCGACGAAACCGTCACCGGCAACTTTGTGCCTGGCCTTGCGAAAGCCGGCAACTCAGCCGTCACCATCACCGATGCCACGTTCTCCACGCGGATAAGCTGCGGGTCCGTCCGAATGCCCATTCTCTCCAGCATGTTCGACATCGTTTTGAGGGTGAAATCGACACGGTTTCCGTCTCCCGTGCCGTTCAAGCCCACCACAACTCCGTATCCGATGAGCTGGTTGCCCCGCACGCCCTCAACGTCAGCGATGTCTTTTAGCCGAGCGGCGTGGGCAGGCTGCCCCAACAGGAGCAGCGCCACGGATGCAATTGTTAACAGTAGCTTCTTCATACGCTCCCTTAGAATGGCCACAGAATTCGCATTGTTCGCGCGAACCACCCGCCGTACTGCGCCTCGCCTACAGTGCCCTTGCCGTAGTAGTCGATTCGCATCTGCGCGATCTGCGATGAGTTAACTTCGTTGTTTGAGGTGATATCGCGCTGGCGCACCAAGCCAGAAATCACCATGACTTGTTCCTCGTTATTCACCGAGAGGATCTTCTCTCCCTCAATTCGCATAAGCCCTGATGGCAAGACTTCAACGACTACCGCTGAGAGCCTTCCAGTCAATTCGGACTGACGGTTCGTATTGCCCTCTCCCTTAAAGTCGTTCTTCGTATTAGCCGCAATTAGGCTGGACATGTCCGGGGGGTACGTCCACTGCTCCTCGGGGCGGTTTTCGAGTCCGAAGAAGTTCCTTATGCCCGCCAGAAACTCGCTCTTGGACTTAATTTCAGTGATTGCGAATTGTCGCCCGAGCGCACGCTCCGTCACGACGATCGTTATTAGGTCCATTGGCTGGAATGCGCGAAAGTCGCGGTAGAGGTCGTTGTTGACCCGGTCTTCGCGGTACAGCGAGGCAGATGTCCCGGGGTCGCCCAGTTCAAGGCGCCCAGGGTACGTGGCTGGCGTTTGAGCGGAGCTGCGCACTACACGGACACCATCGCCAAGATCCGCGACAGGCTGCGTGTGCTGGGCGCCTTGAGCAACAGGAATCTCTGGATCCGGCTGCACCTTAGGCACTATGGCAGGCGGAGGCGAGTCAGCCAGGCGCAGCTGAGCTCGGCCGTCTGGTGTCTTCTCCTCTACAACAGCACCCTGCCAAGCGAGCCCTCGAGCCTGGACCGAACTGTTCGGTGAAGCAAAGCGCGTCGCCGGCACGTACGGCTCCACCTTTGGGGTGGGCGCACAGCCGAGGCCTGCTGCCACGATGCTGGCGAACAATACCGTCTTCTTCTCTCTCATAGTTAGTAAGCTCCCACGACCACGACCCCTGGCCCCTCGATTATCCCCGAGATGACTTTTTTCGACGACTCGTTCTGAACCTTGATCTCCTTGCCCACGGGGCCAGACTCAATCGCAATCCCAGAGGCTGTAACCTCCAGGCGGCCCTGACGAACGACCAAGGATACTTTTGAGCCTGCCGAAATCACCGACGGAACGTCGACAACATTCGCCCGAAAGACTTCGCCCTGGCTAACGTCTCGAGTCATGACATGCCCCAGGATGTCTCCCGGGTTCTCCAGGGCATCCTTGTTCGAGGCCGTGTCATGTAGCTTCGTGAGGCGAACGTCGTCAGCGCCCACGACACTGCCACGCTTGAGCGGCTTGCTCGCTGTTGGCAGCATTCTCCAGCTGTCAGCAGAGGCACGAAGCTGGAATCGCGCCTCGTCCGTCGCACTCACCGCTTTGTAGTCGATGCCAATGTGCCCTGGACGCGTGCTCTCGAGGGCGACTACTTCAACACCCAGGCTGTCGGTGGGGATGCGCACCGGCCGGTCGATCGATATCTTCTTCACATCGAGAGGCTTAGGATTCTTTTCTAGGAATGCCGAGAGAGCCTGCTCTAGCTCTGCCATCTGTACTTCTCGGAAAGAGCGCGTGACCGTAAGCTCAGTCGGGATTGTGTAGCGAACTGCATTCAGGTCGATACCCTCAGCCGCAACCCGCTCAAGGACCTTAGCGCCCTCAAGACGCAAGGACTCACCAGCCTTTGGGCTAGCAGCAATCGCTATCTGCCGCATCCTTGCAACCTTGGCGTCGTCCTCCGCGCGCGGCGACATGATGTTCGCAACGTCGCCGAGAGTGACGCTTGGGCCGGAAACAACAGCCTCGCTTTTTCCTTGGAGCGTAACGCCGTTGAACGCGGGCGTCTGAAGAACCTCCGCCTCGGCCGGCATAGCCGGCACGAGAAGAAGCGCGAGCGCAAGTAGGGAGGATCGTATCATGGTGTTACCTCTTCAAGTTGATTGCCTGCGAGAGCATCTCGTCAGCTGTCGTGATTCCCTTCGACGAAGCCTCGTATGCGCGCTGGGCGGTGATCATATTCACCACCTGCTCAACGACACTGACGTTGCTGCTTTCGAGGAATCCCTGGTTAATTCGGCCGAATCCGTTCTGGCTGAAGATGCCCGTGACTGGAGGGCCTGACGCGAGCGTCTCTTCGTAGAAGCTCTGCCCAACAGCACGCAGTCCGCCGTTGTTAGCGAAGCGCACAGCCGTCAGCTGCCCAATCTGAACAGGATTGACGTTGTTGGGCTGCTTGACGCTCACCGTTCCGTCTTGGGCGATAGAGATTCCCAAGGCGTCAAGAGGCACGGCGAGGCCCGGCGCGACAACGAATCCGTCCGGGGTCACAATCTGCCCGTTCTGGTCGAGCTGAAATGAGCCAGCTCGCGTGTAGACAAACGTTCCATCCGGACGCGTCACCTGGAAGAAGCCATCTCCCTCGATCGCCATATCGAGCTGATTGCCGGTGGTTGTTAGGTCTCCCTGCGTGAAGATCTTCTGCACGGCGGCAGTCTTCACTCCCAATCCCACCTGAACGCCGGAGGGCTTAGTAGTCGTTTGAGAGCTCGGCGAGCCAGGCTCCTGCACGTACTGGTAAATGAGGTCTTGGAACTCGGCCCGGCTTTTCTTGAAGCCCGTGGTGTTCACGTTCGCCAAGTTGTTGGAGATAACGTCGATGTTAGTCTCCTGGGCATTCATTCCCGTTGCTGCTGAATAGAGGGCTCTAATCATAGTGTCTCCTCATCTCCTTACGATACTCGCTTGCCGACCTGGTTGATTGCCGACTGATTGACTGAGTCGAGGCTCTGAGCCGCCTTCGAGTAGGCATCGAACGCCCGGTTCGTCTGGATTAGGTCGATCATGCCGGTCACGGCCGAGACGTTCGACATCTCCAGAGACCTCGGCTCAATGAACGGCTCCACTTGCGCAGGCTGGCCTCCGCCCTTCAAGCGGAAGCGGGCTCCCGACGAAGGCTCGAGATTCTTGGTGTCAGTGAACCGAACGACGCCGAGTCGTCCAACGGTGATGCCCTGAATTTGAATGCTGCCATCTTGGTTAATGACTGCTCCCGGTCCGGGAAGCTGAATGGCGCCGCCATCTCCTACCACTTGGAGGCCATCCTGAGTGACGAGGTCTCCATTCTGAGATATCGTGAAGTTTCCTGCCCGCGTGTACTCGCGGCCATTCGGCGTGTTCACAACAAAGAAGTCGTTCTCTGAGCGCAACGCAACATCGAGAGGGTTGCCAGTCTGCCGGATTGCGCCCTGGGAGAAGTCAACAAAGGACTCAAACGCGCCAACCGCTGGCACACGCTGGTTGTCTGCCTTTGCAAATGAGCCTTGGCCGAGTTGTCCCGATAGCGTCTTCTCAAACGCCTGCTGCTCGGCGACTACGTACTGCCGCTTGAAGCCAACAGTGCTGGAGTTTGCGAGGTTGTTGTTCTCTACCTCCAGCTTCTTTAGCTGAAGGAGCCCTGCCGACACTGCTGCGTAGGTTCCGATGTCCATGAGCTATGCTCCTTTAGGCGTTAGGCTGTCGACGCGTAACTCCAAGAGCGCCAAGCCTAGGATCTCCGGATGCCATCCGGCTTTCCCGCTCTGCACTCTCTGCCTCTTCTGTGCGCTCGACTTCAATCATCTGCGAAAGGAGCTTTACCCCCTCCAGCGGAATTCTTGTCGTCGCCGACACCTGCTCAACATTCACTCCATCTCGAATCATCTTCTCTGCGGCTGCGTACACCTTCTGCAGCTCTGTGGTGCTGCGCTTTGACTGGTCCCCGTAGGGCTGCGCTGCCCGAGCAGGAGGCTTGGCCGCATTCCGGCTGGCTGCTCCTTGAGCTGCTGCAGCGCTCTCAGCTCGGGCAGTCTGCGGCGCTGCTGGGCGCCCCGCTCGCATGCCGGCATCTGGCGCTTGCGCCGTGCTTCGCGCCTGAGGCTGCGATACAGACGCTTCGGATTGGGAGGTTCGCGTTGACTGCGGACGACCCTCGCGAGAAGCCATGAGCTCATCGAGCCGTGTTTGTGCCGCTGCTGAAATACCCTCTATCCTTTTGGCAACTTCCTCGCCCTCCACAACTGAGCGGGTCATTCGCTTCTCCGACTCCTCAAGCTCAGCGAGGTACTTCTGAATGTTGGTCTCGCGCCGAAGGAGCTGGTCATTGAGGTGCCTTCCTGCAACCTCCGCCTCGGCAATCAGGTTCCTGAGCGCAGCCTCGAGCTCGAGGGTTTGCGGCAGTAGTGCCTGGGCCCGTGACCCCTTCATCCACCGGATAGCCATGGTCATGACTGCAGCGACCAACGAGAGGTCTACTGCCATTTGCCAGAGGGGTAGCTGTGCTGTCATACGTTCTTCCTGTTAAGGCTCCATTTGTGGTGTCAAAAAGCCATGTATCCGCGGGAGTAGCCCGTCAGACCATTGACTCGTCGCGGTTCCTTGCTACAGCTAACCAGTTGAATTAGCATCGCCTTGGCTCCGCTCCTCGCACCACCGGAGGCTTCTGCCTAAGGCAGTGGCAAGTCTCTTGCCAGCTTGGAGGGCTTACGTGCCGGAGCGCTCAAATAGCCGTAATGCAGGAAGGTGCAGTCATGTACAAAGAGAGACTCCTTACCCCCGGTCCAACCCCCATTCCCCAGCGCGTGCTGCAGTCGATGGAGCTACCCATGCTGCATCACCGCAGCGACGTATTTAAGAAAGAGCTGCTGAAGGCCTGCGAGGGCACCCGCTGGCTGCTCGGGTGGGACAGCGATCCGATCTTCCTCGCATGCTCCGGGACCGGGGCTATGGAGGCTGCGCTTCTCAACACCTGCTCTCCCGGTGACTCAGTCATTACCGTAAACGGCGGAGTCTTCGGGGCCCGCTGGGGAAAGATCGCCGAGCGGCTTCAGGTGAACGTCAATGAAATCGAAGTGCAGTGGGGCTCGGCGGTCACTCTGGAGCAGGTGCGTGAGGCTGTGGCTGCCACGCCAAACGCAAAAGCCTTCTGCATCCAGCACACCGAGACCAGCACAACTGTGCTGCATCCGGTTGGTGCTGTGCTGCAAGAGGTGAAGAAGCTCGCCCCTCACATGCTGACAATTGTTGACGGAATCTCCTCCTGCGCAACCGTCCCGATGCCCGGCGGACCTGAGCTGCTTGACATCTACATCGCTGGCTCACAAAAAGCGCTGATGCTTCCACCGGGGCTGTCGGTAATGGCCCTCTCCGCGCGAGCTTGGGAGGCTGTCGAGGCAAGTCGCAAGCGCACGCTGTACTTCGACCTCGCTAACGAGCGCAAGAGCCTTAAGGGAGGAGAAACGTCTTGGAC
>OMIG01000190.1 GCA_900299035.1 Pseudomonadota bacterium | reverse complement strand
CCGCGAAGCCCAGGTCTGTCGTTGCAAGTGACTTGCACTGCCCGAGGGCGCTGGCCTGCCGAGAGACGCCCAGGGCGATTGCTTGTGTTGCCAGGGTTGATGGAGAGATTAAGATGGCGGCTCGCTTGTCACCTTGGTCGGCGAGAACGCGAGAGGCAGCAAGCGGCCCGTCTGCCTGGAAGGGGATGATGGAAACGACTGCGCCGCTGGAAGTCTTAGGGCGAAGCGCATTAAAGGCTGCTATCTCTGGCCCGAATACGGGTGCCAACTCTGAGGGAAAAAGAAGGCGCACCTCCTCTCGAACATCTCCCTCCTCGGTCACTTGAGCCCCGCAGGCCACGAGGAGAGCAGCCGATAAAAGAGTGATGAGAGCGGCACGTTGCGGGCGCATGGAGGCCTGAGTCCTCTATTTGGCTTTGGAGGGCCGATGATGAAGCTGCCGCATCGAGAGCACCTGCTGCCGCTTGAAATCGGATGCCTTCATGGCAGGGAAACCCATGTAGTCTCCAGGTTCGGTGAGTGACGAGGTTGCTCCACACCACCCGCCGAGACGAACTCCGGACACAAGCTCGACGTGGTCTGCCACTCCGCTTGAGCCGCCACACACGACACCGTCTCCAATCGTGCAGCTTCCGGCGATTCCCGTCTGGCCGCAGATGAAGCAGTTAGCGCCGATGACCGTGTTGTGCCCAATCTGGACGAGGTTGTCGATCTTTGTGCCTCGCCCAATTCGCGTCGAGCCGATCGTTGCCCGGTCGATGCAGGTCGAAGCGCCGATCTCAACATCGTCTGCAATCACAACGTTCCCAACCTGCGGCACCTTTCGGATGCCCGAAGCTCCCGGAATGTAGCCAAATCCGTCGGCGCCGATTACGGAGTTGTCGTGGATTGTGACTCGTGCTCCGATCTGGCAGCCACTCCGCAGCGAAACTCCAGAAAAGATCTCGCAGTCAGGGCCGAGCGTAACGTCTTCACTGACCCGCACATGAGAATGGAGAATTGAATGTTCGCCGATCACAGAACGAGCGCCGACCGTGCAGTACGCCCCGACGGAAGCGCTTGGAGGGATGATTGCGTCGGGGGCAACCACAGCGGTCGGGTGGATTCCAGCCTGAGGGCGGACCCGCTCGAAGAAAAGGGGCAGCAGATCGAGGAAGGCCCCGTAAGCGTCTTTGACAACGATGACAGACGCCTGGGTTTGGAGGGGCTCCTCGGGGAACACGGACTCTGAAACGAGAACTGCCACGTCACGCAGCTTGGAGAGCTCCCGAGCAACAGTCTCGGGCGACTTCGTGCGAATGAAGGTTAGTGCGCCAGATGTCGGCTGATCGAGGGTACAAATTCGAGACACGGCAAGTGAGCCTGAGCCGATGACTCTCCCCCCTACGGCATCGGCAAGCTCGCGAACGATGGCAGTGTGCGATCTAGGTTGCATGCGGGAATAGTAGCCAAAAACGCGTGGTCGGGAAATCGGGGCTTTTCAAGGCAGCGAGCCTGTGAAATCGCGAGAAAATCGGCGGCGAGCTGGCTGTTTTCCGCGAATTGACGCTGGTCCCAAAAGAAAAAAGCACCTACTTGTTTCCAAGTAGGTGCCCCAGTTTCGGTCGACTTCGCTTGTCTAGCTCCAGCCATTCGGGAAGCTAAGTACATGGGGAGGGATTCGATGACCAGCTCCAGACATGCTCTGTCTCTCATTATGATGCGGGCTGCTCAGTGGTGCTGTCAAACAAAAGGGCGAGCAGTGCTGAGAAAAATGCTATGAAGGAGTGACGATGAATGTGCGTGAAGTCGAGTACGAGTGCGCGCTGCGATATTTTGCCACTTCGCGTGCGGATTCTTCGTAGCTCGGCTTCGGTAGGTGCCAGGTCCATAAGGAACGGCCAGTATTAACCCGACCAACGCTGTCGTACAGAATCCCGAGGTGTGCCGGGGGCTCTTCGCCTCGCAGCTCGCACAGGGGCGGCAGGACGAGCTCCGGGAATGCCTGCTGAGACGCGGCATCGTCTGGATACCTCTCGCCCCTCCTGAGCGCGCCGATCCAGCGCCGAGCGGCCCGCCACGTGGCGACCTCTGGCCGCTGCTCCAGCAGCTCCGTGCGCAAGTCCCCGCAAGCGATTGCTGCCGCCGAAGCAATGCCCGCGCCGAAGCCAAGTTGCTGAAGCACCATGGAGCTGGCCTGGTAGCTCTCGAAGCCGAACGCGTCAACCGACTTGGCGCGGGGCCCTACGACGCCGTCGCCGGCCTCCAGCCAGTCAGCGAACTCTCGAGGCTGCCTAGCTAGAATGACTGCGAGCCCTGCCCACTGAGAGAAGGCGACCAACATTCCGCTCTCGCTACCGAGCGTATCAGCGCTGAGCCCGAAGTGGTGGCCAACCTCAACCTCGTTCATCATCTCTTTGAGCACAGGGGTCCAGAGTTTGTCGGGCGGTGCCGCTTCCAGCACGCTCTGACAGACGTAGTTCATCGAGAGCATGACTGCCGACGCCTTGATCCCGAGCTGCTGCACTGCGGCTTCTATCTCAGGAGCCTCTGGGACTTCGCGTTTCGGGGATATCTCGGCTGCCCTTAGCAGGGCGGAGGCGTTGCATCCAGGGAAGCCGATTAGCCGCATGAACTCATTTGGAAGGAGGTGTCCTGCCCATGCCCCGCGGATCAGGGTTGATAGCGCCGTCGGCACCCTTAGGGTCGAGCGAACTGCCGTTAGGGCGTGTTCCCATGTGGTGTCTTGGTCGGTCATTGTCTGCCTTGCTGCGGGTCCCATTTCGCCTCTGGAGAGGTGAAGTACGGTCGAAAATGGCAGGGTCTTGATGGGCTGGCGCGCTTTATTAAAAAGCAAGCCTAAGTGGCTGTTTCTGCGGTGGTAGAGCGGCTAGCGAGGAGAGCCACTCCGATGCTTATACCGTACAGAAGCACGAGGGGCCCCGCCATTAAGCACTGGGACACAACATCGGGCGGGGTAAGAACCGCGGCCACGATAAAGATCAGCACGACCGCGTGCCGGAAGTACCGAATGAGCGTCCGGTGAGTGATCGCGCCTGCGCGAGCGAGAAAGAGAACTAGCAGTGGCAGCTCAAACACCGCGCCGAAGCCAACGATCGTGGTGACAGCCATGGAGAGATGGTCACTGAGGCGGATGGTCGGTGTGACTCCAATCGATTTGAACTCTTCGAAGAAGAAAGCGAGTGATAGCGGGAGCACCATCGAGTAGCAGAAATAGGCCCCGCATCCGAACAGCAGAGTGCTGAGGAGGACAAACGGAAGGACGTACCGCTTCTCAGAGCTATAGAGGCCGGGGGCGGTGAAGCGCCACAGCTGGTAGAAGAGCGCGGGTGCGGTAAGGATGATGCCGGAAAAAATAGACACCTTGAGCTTGAGGAACCACGCCTCTGCTGGGGCGGTTCCGATCAATGGGCTTCCGGGAAAAGCCTCGAAGAAGGGCCGGCACAGAAGCTCGAAGATCATGCCCGCGTAGCTGTAGCTGGCGCAAGCGCCGACGAGGACGAAGAGTGCGCAGATGAAGAGGCGCTTCCGCAGCTCACGCAGATGCTCCATGAGGCCCATCCGGAACTGCTCTGGATTGGGTGTAGAAGCGCTCACGCCTGCGCTCCTCCGGTACGGGTGGGCTTGTCGGCATGGTCCGCGTTGGCGGGTTCGGGGCTCGGTTGAGTCGTACCATCACTGGAGGCAGAAGGGCTGAACGGCCTGACCGGCGTTGCGGCTGAGCCTGGCGGCGGGGCCATCACCTCAGCCCGCAGAGCCCGCAACGATCGGCCCTCCGCTGCGATATCTCGACGCACCTCTTCCGCGGGCGAGTACACGGAGTTGTAGAACTCACGGCGAAGGGAATCAGAGGTCTTGCGCCACTCGTGGGCGAGCTTTCCGAGGCCCCGCGCGATCACAGGCAGCTGCTCTGGCCCAAATAGCAGGAGGGCCACGACGAAGACCACAGCGATTTCGGTGATGCTTATGCTCACGAGGCTCGTTGAAAAGAGGTAGGACGGTGTCATAATGGCACCTATTCGCGGAGTTAGGCAAATCTGAGCCGAGTGCGGTTAGGCTTGAGTTTGCAGGGGAGACCTGGACCATGGATATCTCGAAGGTGCTGATAGCGTTAGGTCTTTTTCTGGTGATTGTGGGCTTTGCGACCAGGTTTCTACGGCGCTATCCGTGGCTCTACTCCTGGTTTGGAAGCCTACCTGGTGATATCCGCTACGAGGGCGAGGGGACCTTCATCTTCGCTCCGCTAGTTTCCATGCTGCTGCTAAGCGCGGTGGTAAGCCTAATCGTGTTCCTAGTGCGGAAGATGATGGGGGCTTAGGGTCCCGCGCCGAACTGAGCAGTTCTCTATGAAGGGGCAGCCGGACACGATGCCTGGTTAGAGTTGCTGCGTCCCGGGCGTACAGCTAGCTAGCGGTCGCGCCGCAGAACTGCCAGGTGTTGGTATGCCATGAGCCCTGGGAGAAGCTTGGCAACGCCGACGCGTACGCGGCTCATAAACGCGAAAAGAGGATTGCGCACAGACCAGCGCGGCAAAACAAGCTCAACGGGCTCAATGCTCGCTCCCATGGTCTCTATCGAACACGACGGCAGCGATGAGCACATCTGTCGGAAGCGCCGGCGAGAGAAGAATTGCAGGTGAGTTCGGTCGAGTATTCCGCGAGAGCGGTACTCAAAACGCCCAAAAAGAAGGGAAAATCGGACGCTCCAGTGGGCGACGTTGGGGACTGAAATTAAGATCTTGCCGCCCGGCGCAATGAGCCGCTCGAGCTGCTCCAAGAATCCGAATGGGTCTGCCATATGCTCAAGCACGTCCAGCAGCACGACTGTGTCGAACTCTCGTCCCGCCAGCGGCTCGATTGAGGCGTAGACCTCCCCGTAAGTGTCGCGCAGGCCTGCCTGCGCCCTGGGGTCTATCTCGACTGCTACCAGCTGGCTGGGGCCTTCAGGCAGTATCGACCGACCGATGCCGCCGCCGCCCGCACCGATGTCGAGCACCCGGGAGCCCTCTACGGAGCCCGTCAGGCGACCGAGGGCCCAGTGGTGGCTTGAGCCGTAGGAGGGCTTAAAAACGTAGCGCTCCTGGGGGGCAGCATCGAGGGGGAGATCCATGGCGGACGACATAGGCATCGGGGGCTTGAATCCTGTCAGAGCTCCAAAAAGAGCTGTTGCGGTGAATCTCCGGGTCAGCGGGTTTGCCAACCGGTGCATCAGACGGGGTGATACCACTAAAGCCATGACTTGACCACCGCTGGAGGCCCCATCTAGCTGTTGCCGCTACGAGGCCGTTCCCGAGGCGGGGCAGCGCGGTAAGGCTGGGGTGCAAAGTGTCTCCGACGGAGCATCTATTTTTTCCCCGGGACCACGGGGGCGGGCGTTTCGTCTCTCCCCAGCCTATGGTACCTCTGACGGACGATGTACAACGCGCGGCTCCATTTTCACTTTATCGGCATCGGAGGCTCTGGAATGTCCGGGCTGGCCGAAATCCTGCTCACCCAAGGATTCCAGGTGTCAGGCTCGGACCTCAAAGGCTCGGAGGTTACCCGTAGGCTTGAGTCGCTCGGGGCGAAGATCTTCATCGGGCACGCCACAAGCCACGTTCCGCCATCCGCGTCGCTGGTCGTCTACTCCTCTGCGGTGACTAGCTCGAACCCCGAGGTGCGAGAAGCAAAGCGCAGGAAGATACCGATCGTTCGCCGGGCGGAGGTTTTGGCCGAGCTGATGCGCCTCAAGTTCGGAGTTGGCGTTGCCGGGTCGCACGGCAAGACGACTACTACCAGCATGTGCGGCGTCATCTTGGATGCGGCGCGGCTCGATCCGACAGTTGTTAT
>OMIG01000189.1 GCA_900299035.1 Pseudomonadota bacterium | reverse complement strand
GTCTCGTGGGCTCGGAGATGTGTATAAGAGACAGCCCCACAGCGGCTCCAAGACCAGCTCCGCTTCATCGCAGAGATCGATCGCCTCAAAGGGGTGCTGCGGCGCACGAGCCCTATCGGCATGGAGCGCCGCGAGAACTCGGCAGAGCACAGCTGGCAAGTTGTGCTGATGGCTATCCTGCTGCACGAGCATGCTAGCGAGCCGGTCGACCTCTTGAGAGTTGTGCGGATGCTCGCTGTTCACGACGTGGTCGAGGTAGACGTCGGAGACACCTTCCACTACGAGAAAGCCGACAGAGAGAACCTGGCCGAGCTTGAGGCCAAGGCAGCCAAGCGTATCTTTGGGCTGCTGCCGGCCGATCAGGCTGAGGAGCTAACAGCCCTGTGGGAAGAGTTCGAGGGGAAGCAGTCTCCAGAGTCACGGTTTGCGACCGCGGTAGACCGGTTTGTCGCTTTCATCATGAACCACCACAATGAGGGCGGCACGTGGGTAAAGCACGGAGTCACTGCCGCCCAGATCCTTGATCTCAACCAGCACATCGGAAACGGCTCGCCGGCGATCTGGGACGCAGCCCAAGAGCTCGTAGCCAACGCCGTTGAGGCCGGGCGCATCAAGCCGTAGCGGCGGCGGCCTAGCTCTCTCTCAGTAGCAAGAAGCTGATTACCAGGAGGACGCAGCCTGCCAGCTTCGCCAACGTAAATGGCTTGACCGGAAAGCCAAACCATCCGAAATGGTCCAGCAAGACTGACATAATTAGGCCGCCTGAAAGTGTGAGGACAGCGATCGCTAGAGCTCCAAGCTCGCGCCCCGCTACGGTATTCGTTGTGACGATAAACGCTCCGCACGCTCCGCCGAGCCACGCCCACAACGGAACCGAGCTGGCCTGCGCCAAGGTCGGCAACGGCAGCCGCAGCGCTAGCACGACCAGCCACAAGAGAGCCGTTCCTACCGTAAAGTTCGTAGCTGCCCCGAGCAGCCCGTGACCAAATGACTGCCTGAGCTGCGCGTTCATCCCTACCTGAATAGCCGTCAGCGCGCCTGCGAAAGCCACGATGAGCGAGAGAATAATCTTCATGGGGCCTTCTCCGACTTGTGCTGCGCGTCACACCACGCGATCTGGGGCGTACCCTAGGAATGAGAGCATCTCGTGAATAATGGCGGTAATCTCTGGCGCCCACGTGCGGGGGTCGGTGCGCATCGAGGTGATGCCTTCCAGGAGGAGCTTTGTCTCATACTGAGTCTCCGAGCCAGACGAGCGCAGGACGATGCTCTCGTTCTCCTGGTCGAACGAGAACACGACGATGTCTCCACCAGTAGCCTCCGCCTGCGAGATGTAGGCCTGGGATGCGGCTTCGTCTCCGCCTGCAACGAAGTGCAGCGACGGCTTGACGAGGGAGAGGAACCTTTCAGAGCCGATCCGCACTAGAACATGAGAGAGAAACAGCGCCCTCAGGTCGGCGTCTTGCTCAGGGGAGATCTCCTGCCCGCCCGCGAGTTGCCAACGCTGCAAAAACTGCTCTCGGCAGGGCTCCCACAGGGCCTTTCCTCGAAACTCAGTCCGGAACAGGTGCTCGCTCTGGACTCCCGAAATCCAGGCCGTCACCTGAGACACGTCCTCCGGAGTAACGAACGATGAGAGCGGCTTAGACTTGATGCCTGACCAGCGCACGAGCTCGTTCTGCTCGGACATACAGGAGACGCAGGAGAATGGTGTCCGAGCGCCTCCGCTAACGGCATCACGCGCGCAAGCCCGCTGAGCGCCATCGCAGCGCAGCTGCACTGCCTCGGCTCCGCCCTTGTGCAGAAAATTTGCCAAGAGGCACATCACTCCCGCTTCGCGGTTCAAGAACCCAAAGGGGATGAAGAGGGATAGCTTCATAGGGCGCAGGCTGAGATCGGTCGCTTGGTGGCGGGATCACGGAAGAGCAGGTAGTAGCTCGCTCCTTCCTCCTGAGCCGGGTCTGGCATCAGCATCTTCTCGACCCGCAGGCTCCCCCAAATGGTGTCGTGAGCGGCGCTCTCGCGGAACATCGCCTCGTCGAGAGGAACCTCAACTACCGACTCCGGCGACAGCGTCCCAACGTGGAGCGGCTTATGGGCAGCCTGCGCCGCGTGGGAGAGTTCCGGCTTGAGAGGGCTCTGTCCCGCATTAACAATAACGAGTGAGGAGGCCAGTGCGCCGTCTTGCACCGCTACTGCGGCGCGGCTGCGTCCGCGGGGGCTTTGGATTCGGTCGGTGACCGGCGGCAAGGCTTGCTCCTCTGTCTCTTCCGTCATCGGCACGAAGGGCGCGCAGCCGTACATCATCGAAGACGTTGATGAAACGAACTCGACCGCGGCTTGGGAGCTAAGCAGGTTTATTCTCGCCTGCGGGCACGAGAGCTGGATTTCGAGCCCGAACACTCCTGAGACCTCGCCACGCAGAACTGGAAAGGCGTCTTCGAGCCTGAGGCCGTCGGGCTGGTTTAACCTTCCGCCATCGAGCAGCACCGACTTCTTCTCTACTCCCTTGCCAAAGAGCGTCAGCAGACACGACACCGGGGAGTGCCCCCCTGCTGCGCCCGCCGAGGGGAAGAAGTGAACGCGAGTTTTGATGGTCGACGTGGAGAGGCAGAACACCACGGTCTTGACTGAGTTAGTTACTGTACGCTGCATAGCCATCCCCTCGCCTACCAAGTCGCCAACGTGCGGAAAGACTCCTGCTCCGGGCTCTCCCCAGGCAGGCGCTCGATCAGGTGGCAGGTCACGGCTCCAGCAAGCCGGGGCGCTATTCGCAGGTAGGCCTGCACCGCGCCCTTCTCCCACGAAGAGTCGTCTGATGACTTTAGAAGCTCGCTCTCGAGCGAGATGATGCGGCTTCCGTTGCCGGGCAGGTCCACGCTCCACTCCGGAGCCCTATTGCCGTAGTAGAGCCGAATCCCAACCTGTGATGGCTCGGGCGTTGCGTTAACCAGCACCACGAGGTGCTCTCTGCGCGCTCCGATAATGAGGGGCGTGAAGGCTGTCTCTCGTCCCTTGGTAACAGCCGGGTCTTGCAGAACACCAACGCAGCCGCCCAACGTCTGCCTACAGACGTGACGCGTTCCGAGCGGAGACGAAACCGCCAGGTGCCCGTGCGCGATGCCGCCCTGCTCTTTGAGGGCCTGAGTGAACGGCTCGACTTCAATCACGCCAACCGTGCCCGCCGGGAATTCGACGGTGACGTTGTTGACCTTCGTGCCATCTGCATCGAAAACCTCCAGGTGCGTGGCCACCCGATTCGAGGAGTCCTGCTCCTGCTGCGGCTCAGAGGCCACCAACAGTGTGAAGTTTGAGAAGGGAGGGTTAGCAACCCAAAAGTGACTTGTGACGCTGAGTTCGCTCATCTAAATGCCGGATAAAAGCTCAACAGGACCGCCTGATTACCCTACAAGGCGCGGTTCTGACAAATTTTTCCGCAACCTAGCAGAAAAACCCCTGTTTTACACCCTAAAGTTGGCCTCCACCACCTTTTTCTGGGCAGCTCGACTCGGACTCTCAAGGACTTTACAGGACCTGCCGTTACTTGCTTGGTAAGTGGTGAGGACAGGGGTCTATGGAAGCTGCAAATCGGAACCGCGCGGGCCAAAATCAAGCTGACGTCGCTGCTCAGCCGGACGGCGAAAACGAGTCATTTTTTCAGCGCCGTTCGGTGCTGCTATCCGTATTCGTGGTGGGATTGATTCTGGTTGTGGCGCTTCCAACGATGCTGCTGAGCGTCGGCTTCACCGATGACTGCAACTCCGGAATTACCTTGATAGACAACGCGTGCCTTTCGGCGAAAAGGCAGAGCGAGGATGGCAAAGTCAAGAAGGACAAGATTAACATCCGTCCTAAGAAACAGCCGTTCAAGATCGTTGAGCGCCCTGGAGTTGGATTGGGTGGCCTTAGCCAATCTAATCCCTAATCCGTGAAACAGTCCTGGTAGCTACGCAATTGCGGACGACCTTCGGCCGTCTCAGCAAAAGCTAGTTCTCTTACTGCTGGTCGAGCACTCTTGGCACGCGAGCCAACGCGGCAGGATTATCTAATGACGCATCTTGGTCGAGCTGTGCCTTGGGCTCAGAAACGGCTGGAGCATCTGCCTTCGGGGCAAGGTCGGCCCTCGCCTCAGGAAGCGCTGGCGCAGCGGGCACGCTCCAATTCGACTCCTCCTGAATCCAGCGCTTTCGCAGGGAGTCCATCCCTTCTGGCATGCGGTCAGCGTAGCCGAGCGGCTTGACCGGAATTCGCTCCAGCGAGCCGGACGTAGAGCCTGTTCGCAGCAGCTTCGTTAGCTCTGCCGTCTTGGACATCTCTACTGAGCCTGCTGAGAGAACGAGTGAGGTCGAGGGCTGAACGAGCCTCGCGTTTACATAGACTCGCTCGGGAGAAACGACGTACGTGCCGACGACCACGGCAGCGAGGCTGCGCTGCGGACGGACCGCGCGCACATCTCGGGACAGGGCGAACTCACCGGATGAATCCAGGAACTGGAGCGCGTCGGAGTGCCTCAGCTCTATGACGTCAAAACCTTTCATAGCAAGCTCGCTCATCAGCTGCTCGCCGACCATGCGCCCAAAGGTCGAAGATGTGTACAGGTCGTCGATGTTGACGAAAGTCGTAACACCGATCGGGCCCGGGGCTGCGCCGCGGTAGTAGCCGTCAATCTGGTCAGCCAGGAGCGATGTCTTGAACCTGCCAGGGCCGTAGTTCTTGGAATCTGATGTCGGAAACGGCCAGAACGCGGGAACGTCGCTGTAGCGCCCGCTGCAGCCCGAGAGGGCCACCGCGCAAGCGACTCCGAGCAGAGCCCCTGCTTGGCACAAACTTTGGATTGTCTTCGACATTAGGCCAGTTGTAGTGTTTTGGGAGTCCATAACCCTCTGAGTAACCATAGGCACCTCATGCAGATACGCTTTGTCCGGAACGTTGCCGCCCGAACCGTCCGCCCCATTTGTGTCAGCTTCTTGACGCTCGCGGTCCTTCTGACGAGCTGTTCCTTCCTTGGGGATTCCGTAGGTGAGTGGTGCAATACTCGTGCTTGGGTTCACACGGACCTGGAGTCTTTTGTGTATCAGCACTTTAAGGGCAGCCAGCAGGCTCGCGTGGGGGTAATTCCGTTCATATCGCAGGCAAACCTTGCCGATCGGTACGACGGGCAGACTGGCCTAGGCACCCAAATGGCCTGGGCAGTGCAGCGCGAGCTGCTCTCAAAGAACGTCTTCCCGGTGGTTCAGATGCTCGCGCACGAAGACTGGCCTGGCCGCAAGCAGGAGTTCTTCGCCGGGAACTTCGGCTCCCTGGCCTTTGCGCGCGATGCGGGCCTGGACTTCGTGCTGATCGGCTACATCGACTGGCCCGACCGGCTAGACAAGTGGGTGATTCACACCAAGCTGATCGACGTGCACACCGGAACAACGCTCTGGTACGGCTCATCAACCGTTACCACCAGCCGCCCCGACATGCTCGAAGTCAGCTCTACGATGGGCCTCACCGACAGGCGACCCGACCAGTACCACATGCAGCAGATCCGGGACACAGCCGCCACCTGCATCGTGCACGACATGCTGACGCTTCCTGATGTCGACAACGGGTAAAGGCCGCTCTAGCGGCGCTTTACAGCGGCTCTCTTGGCTTGACTCTTCTTTCTAGCTGCGCCTGAACGGGCGGCCGATGCGGCTTTGCGCGAAGCAGAAGCCGGTCGGGCCGCCTTTGACGGCTTGACTCGGGCTGTGCCAGATAGCTCGTCGAGGGCCGCAAGCACCTCTTGGGCGTGGCCTTCAGGCTTTACGCTCTCAAAGACCCTGACGATCGTGCCCTTCTTGTTGAGAATGAAGGTCTTGCGGAAGATGCCCTTGAACTTCCTTCCCATGAACTGCTTCTCGCCGAAAGCTCCGTAGGCCTGCGAAACTTTGTGGTTGGTGTCTGAAACGAGCGGCACAGTGATGCCGTACTTCTTGCAGAACTTCTGCTTGCTGGTGTCATCTCCGCCTGAGACACCGATGATGCGAGCCTTGCGGGCAGAGAACTGCTTGATGCTGGCCGTAAACTCTTGGGCCTCAAGGGTGCAGCCCGGGGTGCTGTCTTTCGGGTAGAAGTAGAGCACCGTGTACTCGGCGCCCGCAGAGACTGGCTGGGGAACTTTTCCGTCTTTGTCCGAAAGCTTAAAGCTTGGGGCCTTCTGGCCTTCTTTGATCTGAGCCATGTCTCTTCTCCGTGTAATGTGTTGCAGCGCGAGCCTCGGCGCGCCAAAACGCGCCAGCTCTCCGAACTCCTGGGAGGATATGTCACACCAGCGCCCCTCGACGCCATACCCTTAGCGCAGGTGTGCGCGCATGACTGATATACTCCACCCATCACCCCCCAGGCCTTCGAGCGAGCCCCATGCTCATCAAGGGCAAAGCACCGACACGCCTGCGCAGCCGCCCCTCGCCTTCGAAAGCGCGGCTGCTCCTGCCAGAGAGTGCCTACGCAAGGCATTCTGCAGCCTGGCCTCAGGCACCGCCCGCATCGCGGAGAGGCTCTCGCCCGCGCAGATCGTGGCGCTCATTGCCGGGGACAAGGAACGGCGACAGCCAGCCCGATCGAATGACAGCTCAAACCCGCCGCCAGCAACGGAGCTTGCTGGTCAACCAGAGAAGCAGCATCCCGAAAGCGGACTACTGAGCGGCTTCATCGGGCGAGTGCTGCACCTGGCTGCGCTGCCTGTAGAGGTAGCCCGGCGCTCTATAGAGAGGGCTTTCGAGCTGTTCGCGCCAACTACGACCGAGATAGTTGTCGTGCGCCGGCGCTCCCCACAGATGCCTGAGGAGCTTTCAGGCAGCGCATCAAGCATCAAGCCGCCAGCCGCCCGCGCGACTGTCGCGCCCTATGCCGAGAGAGAGGAGCTGCGTCCTCCCAGCGACAAGAAACAGGGGGCCTTGGCTGCCGCGCTCGAGCAGGCTGCCCTCGCCAGCCGCGAAGCCCGCGAAGAGAAGAAGGATACTGAAGTTCAGGCCGAGGACAGCCGCCGCCGAAAGGTTTCAGCAGCCAAAGACAGGGTGATAGCCAAGGACCTCCAGAATGGGATCCGCAACCCACGCGCTGAAGAGATCGCAGCACAGCTTGAGGGGCCGTACGCAGCCTCAGAGGAGATGGTCTTGGCCCAAATCGACGATCTCAACCGAGCCGAGCAGAAGAAAGCCCCGCATTGAGGGCGCTCCGCTCCGAGAAAACGCCTTCCCTTTTCTCCTCCTTTACCTTATTTCAGGTGCATGACCTGCGCTCCGCTTGAAATCACGTTCAGCCTGCCCTCGATAGCTCCATGCGAGCATCTGGCAGGCAACGAGAAATTTGCCAAAAAAGCCTTCGCTCTTCAGGGCAAGCACCTGTCGCCTGTCGGCCGCTCACTGGTCGACGTCACGTTGGACCTAGAAGACGGCGCGCCGGTCGGCCAGGAAGAGCAGCTGCGCTCGACGTTCGTTGCCGCAATTCACTCGCCCGAGAACGCGTTTCGGCAGGTAGGCGTTCGGGTGCATGCTCCGCAGTCTTCGGAGCTCTCCCGCGACCTTGAGGTGATCGTCGGCAAGTGCGGCGCCGACATCTCGTACATCACAGTCCCCAAGGTGCGCTCAGTCCAAGAGGTGCTCTGGATTCACGGGGTAACTAAGCACTACCTGCGCTCTTCCGGCATCGCCAAAGACGTGCCGCTCCACCTTCTCGTGGAGACTCCGGAGGCTCTCCAGTGCCTCGATGCGCTGGCAGCGCTGCCCTTCGTGGAGTCTCTGGACTTCGGCCTCATGGACTTCATATCCCACCTCGGCGGCGCCGTTCCGGCTGACTGCATGCAGAGCCCTGGCCAGTTTGAGCACAAGATTGTGGCAGCAGTTAAGTCCCGCATCGCCCTGGCGGCTTTGAGCGCCGGAAAGATCCCGACCCACAACGTCACAGTCGACGTTAAGAACAGCGAGACCGCCTACGCTGACGCCTACCGCGCCCGGCACGAATTCGGCTTCATGCGGATGTGGAGCATCCATCCGGAACATATTGAATCCATCGTGAGGGCCATGACCCCATCCCACGAGGAGATAGACGAGGCGCGAGAAATTATCGCTGCGGCGAGGGCTGCTAACTGGGGCCCGATTCAGCTCAACGGACGGCTGCACGACCGCGCATCGTTCCGGCACTACTGGGGAGTGCTCTCACGCGCCGGAGAGGTGTCCGGCCAGCCCTAAAGGCCTGCTTCAGTCGAGCACGCCGAGCTCATCTTTGAGAGCCAGCGAGAGCCGATCGTTAAAGCCAACGGTGTCGAGCACCGACTCAATGGCATTCTTCGGCAACCCGCGCTCTCTGGCCACCGAATCAAAGCGCTTGCGGTCGACGTACTCTTGAATCACCTCGATCGCAAACTCCGGGAACACCTCCCGCACCCGCTGCGGATTGACCTCCGTGCGCTTTACCTTCGTGATGGAAGCCTTGCCGAAGGGGCCATCGTAGGGGTCCGCCCCCTCGATCATCTTCTGTCGGATCGCCTCCCGCAGCTTGGCTTCGCGCGCCTGCAAAAAGGCGTGCTCGTGCGCAATCGGGGCCATGAGCTCGTAGCGGCTGCGCGAGATCTTAGAAAACTCCTCAATCAGCTCGGGCACGCTCAGGTTGAGCTCCCGCGAGGCGCGCTCCTCAAGGCTTGCTAGGTAGTCGTACAGCGAGAGCGCAACTTCTGCGTCGAGTCGCGCATAGTCGACCTGACGGTTTGAGAGCGGCCGAACCGACCAGTCGCTCGTCTGCTCCTCCTTGCTAAGCTCAACACCCAGCAGCAGCCGACAGCAGGTGCGCAGCGTATGGTTAGGCAGATCAGGGCGCAGATCTCTCGACATGGCGAGGGTGTCCCGCACGCCCTTGACCTTGATGTCGTAACGGGCGAACTGCCGCTCCTCGAAGGATGCGTTGTGGGCCACGATGAGGGGCGCGGGGGCAGATAGTATCGGCTCAAGCGCCTTCGGCGCGCCCGTGCCGAGCACGTCTACGAGCAGCACTCTCTTGGTTGAAGGAACGCCTATCTGAATCAGGCACAGCTGCTCGTTGCCTGTTTGCCACCCGCTCGTCTCGGTGTCGACGGAGAGTACCGGCTCGTTCACGAGGGTCGCAGCGGCCTGCGCCAACTCTTCAGAATTGCTAATCCAATCAAAGTCAAAGGCAGGCTTGACCGGCATGGGAGGTCTCCTCAAAAGCGATCCGAGAGGGGTTGCCGAGGAGCCCTCTTTGCTCCAACGGCGCCGCTTGGCGTTTCCGCCTAACCTTGCTAACCTCTCGGCACGTGTATAGCTCTTGCCAGAATACGGGCTCGAACTCCAGCACAAAAGAGGTCGAATAGTCGGCAAGAGCCGCGTTCGTCCCCCGGAACGGGCACCCCCTAATCAATGAAGCGGATTCTCTTCAAGTTTGTTGTCCCCTGGCTGATTACGCTCGTCGCCCTGTACCTTGCGTTCCACCAGACGAGCTGGGAGATGCTCAAATCCCACATCTGGGAGGTGAAGCCGGGCTACCTTGTTGTGGCAGTCTTGCTGACCGTTTTCTCGTACGTCCTTAGAGCCCTGCGCTGGCCGCTGCTCTTTCCCAACTCCTCATTGCCGTTTGGATCGTCGTATCGGGTCCTGGTGCTGGGCTTCTTTATGAACAACGTGCTGCCCGCCAGGGCCGGAGAGCTCGTTCGGGCCCACCTCGGCTCCAAGGTCCTCAGCCAGCCGCGCACCCTGGTTCTCGCCACCATCGCCAGCGAGCGGCTCGCTGACGGCCTGGCGATCAGCCTGATGTTCGTAGTGATTATCATGGAATTTGGCCGTGGCGACCTGGCTCCCGAACATGCCGACAAGCTGATGTGGTTTGCCTACCTGTTCGGAATCGTCGCTCTCGGGGTGATAGCCGTGCTGCTGCTCCGAAACAGGATCTTCTCGCTCACCGACAAGGTAGCCGAGAGGTTTTCTCACAACGCCTCAACGTACACCCTCTCTCGGCTCCAGACCTTTATCCACGGACTGAGCCCCCTCTCATCTCCCACCCGCGCAGTAAAAATCGCCCTCTGGTCGCTCGTCATCTGGATGGTAGAGTTGGGGGTTTTCGCTTGCGTGTCAGCGGCGTACGGGTCGGGAATGCCGCTTGCAGGCGTGGTGCTGTTCCTGGTTGCCGCCAACTTTAGCTCGCTCATCCCGGCAGCTCCGGGCGGCATCGGCGTCATTGAGTTTGCGGTAATGACGGTGCTCAGCTCAGCTCACTTTGCTTCTGGCGACCTCGCGTTCTGCATGGCAACCACGCAGCACCTGATCCAGTACCTCGTGATCGGAATACCCGGGGCGTTCCTGCTCTCAAACCTTAGGGCTCAGCTAAAGGACATGTCCGAGGGGTACCAGTCATCTGAAGAGATTCGGCAGCGCGAGCCCGCCTAGGCCAAGCCTCTGGTCTCTCCGTTTCTGCCGCTACGCAGTCACCTACTTTTTTGGGGCTTCTGCATCACCGAGCTTTAGGATCTCGGTCTCGCCGTAGTAGCCCTCTCGATCAGAGGCCTTCACCGTTCGAAGCTGGTTAATCAGCTCTCCCATGCGCTTAGTGTCACTCTTAATGGCAGCAAGCGCGCCGATGAACTTAGGGTCAGTCTTTGGAAGCTGCTCAACGAGGTAGCAGTTGAGAAGTATCGACGAGAGCGGCTGGCCGAGCTGGTGCGCTGCTGTTCCAGCGAGCTGCCCCACCGCGAGCTGGCGCTCTTTCTCTACCAATCGCTGCTGCATGAGTCTTAGCTCATCGTTAGTCTCGCGCAGCCTCACGGTTAGGTCACGAACCCGCAGCAGCGCCTTTACGCGCGCCTGAAACTCTTGGTAGTTGAACGGCTTTGTGAGGTAGTCATCGACCCCCTCCTCGAAGGCCGACACCTTGTCGCGCACGGTGTCTCGCGCCGTCAGCATGAGCACCGGCACAAACTCGCCTGATTCGTTGTTCTTGATCAGCGAGCAAACCTCAACTCCAGAGAGGTCGGGCATCATGTAGTCAAGGATTGCCAGGTGCGGCATCTGCTCTTGGCTGGCCTTGACCGCCTCAGTGCCGTTAGCAACGACGATCGGAGTGTAGCCCATGAGCGACACAACGCTCGCCACGATGACCCGCGAGTCGGCGTCATCGTCCGCGATAAGAATCCTGCGCTCACCTTCCTGGGGGGTCCCCTGCTCCATGCCTATTAGGATTGCAGGGGCGCCTAATTCGGCTCACTTTCGAACCCGCACACTGCCTAACAAGTCAGACCTGAGCCCCGGGTCAGTTTCTACCAAAAGCTCAAGGAATTCGCGCATGTGAGCTTTCTCGGCTTCGTCCCCTTCGGCATTCTCAAGAAGCTTATCGTAGAAAAATGTTAGTGCCTCCTGCTCGCTGCCGAAGGTTCGGCCCTGCGCCTCTACCAGGGCCGCATTGAGGGTCAGGTCATCCACAACAACCGGCACCTCTTCGCCCACCCCCGAATCGCGCCTCTCCATAACCGGGGCCCGCTTCGTGGGTCGGACTTGGCTGTTCAGCTCTCTCTCTTTAGTTGCCTTCTTTGCCATGCATCTTCCTCTCAATTTTCTGCGCCACTTCCAAATTCTCCGAAGCTATCCCCGGACCGAGGACGAGCGCCGCTTTCGCCAGCTCGTCTCTCACTTTAGCCAGCCCATCGCCGAGGTCAAACATGAGCGCCGCCCGATTGCTGCGCGATTCAGCTGCCTCAGGGTGGCTCTCTAGCAGGGCGTCGTACGCCTGAAGCGCCTCCTCCCTACGTCCGGCCGCGTCGAGCACGAGCGCGAGGTTTCCGAGGGCCTCGTCGTACGTCGCATCGCTCTCGTACGCTCGGCGAAAGAGCAGCTCCGCTCTCACCAGGTCTCCCCGCAGAAACGCAACACAACCCTCACCGTCAAGCGCTGCTGCGAGCTGCGCCAGCTCCCAGGAGAGCGAAAAAGCCGCCTGCGCGTCATCGAGCCGGCCTTCACGCATTGCCCGAGTGCCCTGGTCCACCAGCTCTTCCGCCTGCTCGTACCGCTCCGTTGGGATACCCTGTGGAAAAGAGCATCCCTGGAAGCCGAGCAGCCCGGCCACTAGCGCCCAGAGCATATACCCTCTCTTCGCAGATGGGCGACCGAAAGTTGCGTCATTTGTGCCAAATGTAAGCATCATCCCCCCTTTTGCCAGCTACATCAGCGTGGCTTCCAGCAGTTCCTTGCGCCGCGGCCCCTCGGCAAGCTCAATCTTTCCAGCGATCTCAAGCGAGTAGCGGGGAGCGATCTCCTCGTGGGCAATAACGGATATGTGCGGGTGGCGGCTGCGCACAATATCCCGCAGGTAAGCCCGGGCGCGCTTTGAGGCAACCAGCACGCTGCCCTCGCCCGACCTCCGTGCGGCCTCCTCGCACACGAAGTCTAGAAGCTCCCCTGCCAGAAGTGCGCCGCTCTCCTCCGCTTTTGCGAGTGCCAAGTCTAGGAGCGGGTCGAGCACAACTCCCCGAATGCGGAGCCCTCGGCTGACAGCAGCGCTGACAGCCGGAGCAAGCGCGCAGCGCACCTCGGCCAACAGCGCTCTCTCTGGCACCCTGCCCGAGCTGTCGGCTACTGCCTGAAGCACGACGTCCATGTGCCGCGTTGTGACACCCTCTCGCAGCAGGCTACGCAACACGGCTGTTAGTTGAGTCAGTGACAGCGTGGACGGAACCACTCCCGTAACGAGGTCGGGGATCTGCTTCTCAACGCAGTCGAGCGCTCGCCGAGTGGCGCCATCGTCTATGAGCTCCGTGCGGTACAGGTCGATCGTCTCGCGCGCCTCATGCAACAGCCGCTGCCAGGCTTCTGCGCTTGGCTCTCCGTCTGCCTGGTAAGCCTCCATGCCGCGCACCAGGATGCGGCATAGGCCAGCCCCCGGCTCAAGCAGCGACATGCCCGGCTTCTGGAGCACCAGGCCCCAGCGAGAGAACGCATATGCTCGCAGCTCATCCAGCTCTTCGTTGAGCTTGCCGAGCGGCGGGAGGTGCGGCATCCAGCTCTTGCTCACCTCTATCTGCAGCGCATTCGCCAAGCAGGGCTCAAAGGGGGCCGCTTGAGGATCCTCCTTCTCTTCGCTCTGGCGCGCCGCTAGAAGCAGCGATGCCGCTGCCAGGCCGCTCACGCTCAGCAGAGCCACGTGCGGCATCCCCGGCAAGAGGCCGAGCAGAAGTGAAGCGCCAGCCACAAAGCCGCGAGCCATCCGGAACTGCGCGAGCTGGCGCAAGAGGTCGGACGCGAGCGTTGAAGCCTCGTCTACCTGCACGCGAGTTACCACTAGCCCAGCCGCAACCGAGTTGAGCAGGGATGGTATCTGTGACAGGAGCCCGTCTCCGATCGTGAGTATCGTGTAGCGGCGCAGGGCCGCCTCGAGCTCGAGCCCGTGCAGCAGCAGCCCCACCAAAAGCCCGCCACAGATGTTGACGAAGGTAATAATCAGCCCCGCTATCGCGTCCCCCTTCACGAACTTCATGGCGCCGTCCAGCGCCCCGTAGAATCGAGACTCTGCCTGCACGTCAAAACGCCTGCGGCGCGCCTGCTCTGGGGTGAGGAGCCCACTTCGAAGCTCGGCGTCGATCGCCATCTGCTTGCCTGGCATTGCGTCGAGCGTAAAGCGCGCAGAGACCTCTGCTACTCGCTCGGCTCCTTTAGCCACCACGATAAACTGAATCATGGTCAGCAGCAGAAAGAGCACGAAACCAACCGCCGCACTGCCTTGGATAACCACCGATCCGAAGGCCTCGACCGCCTTTCCGGCGTGCCCGGACCCAAGGACTGCGCGGGTCGTGGCGAGGTTGAGCGAGAGCCGAAAGAGCGTCGCCATGAGCAGCAGCGAGGGCAGCGTCGCGATGCGCAGCGGGTCCTTGATGTGCAGCGCCGCAATCACCAGCAGTAGCGCGAAGAGCAGGTTTGAGCAGAGGAGCACGTCAAGGACGGCAGGAGGCAGCGGGACGATCATGCATCCCACCACCAGCAGCAGCCCCACCAAAAGCCCGCCACAGATGTTGACGAAGGTAATAATCAGCCCCGCTATCGCGTCCC
>OMIG01000188.1 GCA_900299035.1 Pseudomonadota bacterium | reverse complement strand
GCACTCAGATACAGATCCCGCTCGACTCAAGTCAGCCATCGAACCTGAACGCAAATGCCGGCTCCTACCTAGGCGACCTAGAAGTGGCTGACGGGCTGCATCTTAACTTTGGCGTTGAGTATGACTGGGTGCAGTTCGCTCCCAACTACCTACTTCCGCCTTTTGTCGCCAACGACGTCACCCAGACCCTTTGGAGCCCTAAGGGCGGTATCATCTACAATCCAGACGAAACCTTTATCTTCCGGACTGGATACGGAGAGTCGCTTGCCAAAGGGACGCCTATAGACCTAATCAGCATTCAACCGACGACTATCGGCGGAATAATTCAGCGCTTCAACGACGATCCCGGCACCAAGGCGCAGACCTTCGGTGTTGGGCTCGACCTTCACCCGCGAAAGAGCACCTACTTCGGCACCGAGTGGACTCGCCGTTGGACCTCTCTCCTTCAGCGTAACGTCGCGTACGACGTTACCCTAGACTTCGACAACTCCTCCATTACCACGGGCATTGAGCAGGGCCCCAACTTTACCACCTACGGCCAACAGAACTTCCTCACGGCGTACTGGTACGAGGTGCTCTCTGAGCAGCTCGCTACCGGCATCGATTATCGCTTTGCCCAGCAGCTTCTGAGCGGCGACCCCAACTACGACACCCGCGACCACCGCGCCAAAGCCTTCGCCCGCTACTACATCGAAGGCCCATGGTTCCTCCAGGGCTCCAGCATCTACCGCTACCAGAGCTCAGACGGTGACTTCAACAGTGTCCCGTACAGCGATGCCGCGTGGCTCTTTAACGGCGGGGTCGGCTACCGTCTCCCCACCAGGCACGGTATCCTGCTGCTCGACGTGAACAACATCTTCGGGCAGGATGTGAACATCAACCAGTCAAACTACTTCAACGAGCCACTCTGGAGCGACACTACCGTGACCCTTGTGGCGAATTTCAACTTCTAGAGGATGTCGTTAGACGTACAGATTCCTGTTGGGGCGACCGTCCTCGTCACCGGAGGCTCGGGCTTCACCGGCCAGGCGCTGGTGAAGAAGCTCTGCGCACTCGGGCTGAAAGTCCGGGCGATCGCGCGCGCCAGCTCCAATCTTGAGCCGCTCAAAGGGCTGCCGGTGGAGTGGATTCGTGGCGATGTCTTCGACCCGCAGGTAGTCGCAGCGGCAGTTCCTGGCGTTCAGTACGTCTTCCACGTGGCGGCCGCATACAGGGACGCCAGCGTCACTGAGAAGGCCTACCACGACGTGCACGTGGTGAGCACTCAGCTCCTAGCCAAGGCGCTCCATGGGTCGCCGTCTTTCCAGCGCTTCGTGCGCGTCTCGACCGTAGGTGTGCACGGGCACATCGACCAGCCCCCGGCAAACGAGGACTACCGCTTTAGCCCGGGCGACACCTACCAGCGCACGAAGGCTGAAGCTGAGCTCTGGCTGCGTGAGTACGCTCGGAAGACAGGGTTCCCAATCGCCGTCGTGCGCCCGGCAGCGATCTACGGGCCTGGCGACATGCGGCTACTAAAGCTGTTTAAGCTTGCCAGGAAGCGCTTCTTTCCGCTTTTTGGAAAGGGGAAGGGGCTGTACCACCTGATTCACGTTGAAGACCTGACGGACATATTCATAACGGCAGCCTTCCACCCAGATGCTCTCGGGGATGTCTTTATCGCTGGAAACCCCGAGCCGAGCAGCCTAGAGCAGATCGCTGTGACCGTTTCCTCCGAGCTCGGCGGGCCGCGCGTGCGTTTCGTGCGGCTCCCAGCCTGGCCGCTCTTCGTGGCTGCGGTAGTTTGCGAAGCGATCTGTAAGCCGATAGGCGTCTCCCCACCGCTCTACCGCCGTCGGGTGGCCTTTTTCACAAAAGACAGAGCCTTCGACACCACCAAGCTCCGCTCGAAGCTTAGCTACCGATACACCTACGACGTCGAGAAGGGGCTCCGCACAACCGCCCGCGCTTACCGCGAAGCTGGGCTACTCTAGGGACTCAGAAACCGCCGTCTGGCACCCCTTAGGCGCCAATATTCATGCGGTGCGCTATCGACTTAGCCAGCGACTCTACCAGCGCGCTTAGGGCAGCGACCTTATCCTCCGTGGAACGGCCGCCGACGGGTTGCGAGAGCTGCTCTGTAAAGATCTGTGCCGACCCACCCTTAGCACCCGGCTCAGAGATGGTGTACGAGACCCACAGCTGCGCCGAACCGTCATCGGTTACTTCGAAGCGAGACACATCAACCTGGACCTGATAGCGGGCGGTGGCATCCGAAGCGCCGCTCACGAACACAGAGCCGGTGCGAGCCAGAGATGCCACGTCCTGAACGAGGGTGCGCTGGAAATTCGGCCCAAGGTCCTCTACCCAACGACGCTTCTCGTCAACGCGCATCTCCCCACCAGAGCCCCTCATAACCATCTGGGGGTTGTTGAGGTAGTCGGGGAAGCGCACCTGACTAAACTCTATGACCGGACCCGCCTTAGCGTCTCTGGCTCCACCGACCGAGGTCATAGGCTCAAGCGCATAGTACTTCACGGATGGGCTACAGGCACCAAGCGAGACTAAGAGCGGCAACGCGAACAGGGCTCGTTTCATACGCTAATCCTTTCCAAGGATAACAGACTCCGGCTGACGCTCGAGCAGGTCTGCAAGGCGCCGAATAGACCTAGAAAGCGCCTGCATCTCCTCTAAGCTGCCTTGCAGCTCCCTGACGGCGGGCCGCGCATCCTTGAGCGTCTCCGAGGAGGCCTTGGACAGCGCCACTACCTCGTTGCTGAGGACGTCGCTGCGCTGATCGATGTGCTCGGCCAAAATACGAAGCTCTTTTACCATCTCGCCGACGTTGGACAGCCCCTCAGCTAATGCAGGCGACTGCACGAAGTGATCAACCTTCTTGAGAATCTCAGCCGCGTTGTTAACCATCTCAGAGAGCGGCAGGGTCTCCAGGGTCATCTGGATCTTATCGAGCGGCGAGGGGGCCGTCGGTATCTCCTGGTACCGGTCGTCATCTTCCTCGTTGTATACAATTGGCACTTCGGGCATGAAATCGAGCTGCACGTAGAGCTGCCCTGTCACGATACTGTCCAGGCTCAGCTGCGCCCGAAGGCCGCGCCCGAGGCGGACGCTAGAGCGTCGTCAGTGGCGCTGATTGACCGATTGATCGGGCGCGGCCTTCGGGCGCAGCTGGGCCTGGACAGTATCGTGACAGGGCAGCTCTACGTTCAGCTCGACTTCATGCCGGAAGTGCCGATCGTCTACAATGAAGAGGATGATGGGAGGTATCAGGAGATTCCGACAGCTCCCTCGCCGCTCGATAAGATCCAGATGACCCTGGAGACCCTGCCGCTCTCTGAGATGGTTAACAACGCTGCTGAGATTCTCAAGAAGGTTGATCTGTTCGTGCAGTCGCCTGCATTAGCTGAGGGGCTGTCCAACGTCGGCGAGATGGTAAAAGAGCTTCGTATTTTGGCCGAGCACATCGATCAGCGCAGCGACGT
>OMIG01000187.1 GCA_900299035.1 Pseudomonadota bacterium | reverse complement strand
CTCGATATTAGGGCCTTCTTGAAGTGGCGCGCGAGAAAGTGCTTCGAGCCCTACTGCCGGCCCTCGTTAACAAGCCTGCAAAGGCCAGGTGCGACAGCCAACTCTGGCCAAAAATAGTCGCCATATCAGCGCTTTACCTACTCTCTTGGAGTATCCTGTTCGGCCCAAAGCCTCGCATTGATTCCCCATCGCAAAGGTGGTTTATTTCCGCGCTGTAACTTGGCGTACCGCCAAGGATTTTGCGCCCCAGGAGCACCTCGAACGTTATGCTCTCAGAAGAAGAGATCCAGAAGCTCGCAACCCTCGCCCGGCTTGAGATTGAGCCGTCCTTCAAGCCGGTGGTCACCTCGCACGTAAACTCCATCATCGGCTACGTGGCCCGCCTAAACGAGATCGACACCTCGGGTGTCGAGGCGCTCAGCCACGTGCAGGGAGCGACCAACGTGCTGCGCGAAGACGTAGTGCGGCCAGTTGGGTCTTCGGGCGAAGCCGCGCCGTTGGGTGAGTCGGCTGTGCCGCCCCAGGAGATGCTCGACTCTGAAGCGCTCATGCAGAACGTCCCCTCGCACTCAGGCCGATTTATTAAAGTTCCGCTGATCGTTGAGTAAGTATGTCAGACCTCGCCTCCCTCTCTGTCTCCGAGATCCGCTCTGGCCTCGACGCAAAGAAGTTCTCGTGCGCCGAGCTCACTAAGGCCTGCCTGGACAAAGCCGAGCGGCTGTCGTCGCTCAACTGCTTTACGCTCCTGACTCCTGAGCACGCGCTCAAGGAGGCCTATGCCATCGACGCGCTTATTAAGCAGGGCAAGAGCGCCCCTCTGCTCGGAGTGCCGGTCGGCATCAAGGACGTCATCTGCACCGAGGGCGTCCGCACCACCGCCGCCAGCAAGATTCTAGGCAACTTCGTTCCGCCCTACGACGCGACCGTGGTGAGGCGCCTCAAGACTGCCGGGGCTGTCTCGATCGGCAAGCTCAACATGGATGAGTTCGCGATGGGCTCGTCGAACGAGAACTCAGCGTTTGGTCCGGTCAAGAACCCGTGGAACCCGGAGTACGTGCCGGGCGGCTCAAGCGGCGGCTCGGCGGCTGCGGTGGCAGCACGCATCTGCCCGATCACGCTCGGCACCGACACTGGCGGCTCGATCCGGCAGCCGGCGGCGTTCTGCGGAATTGTCGGGCTAAAGCCAACCTACGGCCGCGTCAGCCGCTACGGCGTGATTGCGTACGCCTCGTCGCTCGACCAGGTCGGGGGCTTCGCGCACAACGTGAAGGACTGTGCGCTCGTAACCCAAGCTATCTGCGGCGAAGACCCAAACGACGCAACCTCGGCCAAGCGCGCCGTGCCTGACTTCACAAAGGCCCTCGGTCGCGACATCAAGGGGCTCCGAATTGGAATACCGAAGGAGTACTTCGTCTCCGGGCTCTCGCCTGAAGTGAGCGAGGCGACCCGGAAAGCCATCAGCGTGCTCGAGGGGCTTGGAGCAACAACCGTTGAGGTGTCCCTACCGCACACGGACGTGGCCGTTTCGGTGTACTACATCCTGGCGCCGGCTGAGGCCTCGTCAAACCTCTCCCGCTACGACGGCATCCGGTACGGGCACCGCGCCGAGGGGCAGCTCGACCTGAAGTCAATTTACAGCAAGTCGCGCAGCGAAGGTTTCGGCAAGGAAGTTCAGCGCCGCATCCTGGTCGGCACGTACGTGCTCTCAGCCGGCTACTTCGACGCCTTCTACGTTAAGGCCCAGAAGGTGCGCTCGCTGATCGTCAAGGATTTCACGGACGCTTTTGCGTCGAAGTGTGACCTGATTGTGGCGCCAACGACTCCCACTCCGCCCTTTAAGCTGGGCGAGAAGTCGAGCGATCCGATCCAGATGTACCTCAACGACATCTTCACCATTCCCGTCAACCTGGCTGGGCTCCCGGGCATGGTGGTGCCGTGCGGAATGTCGCCGTCCGGACTGCCGATTGGGCTGCAGCTCATTGGCCGGCCGTGGGACGAGGAGACGCTCTTCTCGGTCGCCTCCGCCTACGAAGGCGCAACCGAGTGGCACAAGAAGGCGCCAGCACTAGCAGCCTAAGCAGCCAAACTTTTGGAGATACGCGCCATGGAATTTGAAACAGTCATCGGGCTTGAGGTTCACGTCCAGCTCTCGACGAACTCTAAGATGTTCTGCAACGCCTCTGCTGCCTACGGCGGAGAGCCGAACGAGTACATCGACCCCGTGACGCTCGGCCTCCCTGGCGCCCTGCCGGTGGCCAACAAGCGCGCCGTCGAGTTTGCAATCATGCTGGGGCTTGCAACCAACTCCGAGATTCGTCGCTTCAACCGGTTCGCCCGTAAGCACTACTTCTACCCAGACCTCCCCAAGGGCTATCAGATCTCGCAGTTCGACGAGCCTATCTGTGAGCGCGGCAGCGTTGAGTTCTACATGGGAGAGACCAAGCGCACGATCGGCCTCAAGCGCATCCACATGGAGGAAGACGCCGGCAAGAACATCCACGACTCGCGCACGCAAGCTTCGCTCGTTGACCTCAACCGCGCCGGCGTTCCGCTGCTCGAGGTAGTGTCTGAGCCCGAGCTGCGCTCGCCGGCTGAGGCCGCGGCCTACCTGCGCTCGGTTCGGCAGCTCGTGCGCTACCTCGGCGTGAGCGACGGCAACATGGAGGAAGGCAGCCTGCGCTGTGACGCCAACATCTCGCTCAGGCCGGTTGGACAGCTCAAGTTCGGCACGCGCACGGAGATCAAGAACCTGAACTCATTTAAGTTCGTCGAGCGCGCCCTGGAGTACGAAGTTGCCCGACAGATGGCGCTGCTCAAGAACGGCCAAGAGATCACCCAAGAGACGCTCCTCTTCGACAGCGTCTCCGGCACAACCCGCCCGATGCGCTCGAAGGAAGAGAGCGCGGACTACCGATACTTCCCAGATCCAGACCTCCCGCCAGTCGTGGTGGAGGAGAGCTGGGTGCGTGAGGTGGAGTCAACGCTGCCCAAGCTCCCGTCGAAGTGGATTCACGACCTCGTCAGCGAGTACGGCCTCTCGCTCTACGACGCGACTGTGCTCACGGGCGAAAAAGCGGCCGTTGAGTTCTTCAATGAGGTGGTTGCAGCCTGCAGCAACGCCAAGGCCGCCTGCAACTGGGTGACATCGGAGCTGTTTGGGTCTCTCAACAAGGAGGGGCTTGAGATCGAGAAGAGCCCCATCTCGGCCAAGGCTCTGGGCGAGCTCATCTCCATGGTCGACAGCGACGCGCTCTCAGGCAAGATGGCGAAGTCGGTCTTTGAGGAGATGTTCTCGACAGGGAAGGACGCCGCGACGGTGGTCGCGGAGAAGGGCCTCAAGCAGATCAGTGACGACGACTCAATCCTGGCGATCATCAAGCGTGAGTTCGATGCCAACCCGAAGCAGCTTGCCGGCTACCTTGGCGGCAACGAGCGGCTCCACGGCTTCTTCGTCGGCCAGGTGATGAAAGCCACCGAGGGCGCAGCCAACCCCAAGAAGGTCAACGACCTCATTAAGCAAGAGGCCGAGCGCCGCAAAGGATAGCGAATGGTGTCTGAGAGCGCGCCCACGCCCGTTGAGCTCGATCCGGGGCTCCTGGCATTCTATCTTGAGGTCCCGCGCCATCAGATAGTACTTTTGCAGGCGTTCTTTGAGCTGTACGATGGCGTCGGCACCGTTCGGACCCTTGAGGGCGACAAGAGCGTGGTGAGCCTGCTCACCACCCCCGCCCAACAGGCCGACTGCATCAACGTTCTTAACGCAATCCGCGAGCACGTGGAGTGGCAGGCCTGCCGGGAGATCCCGGAAGACAGGCAGCTTCGCCCCACGAGCGCGCAGCCTCCCGAGTAGCACACGAGGACCCTTATGATCAGGCTCATCCACAAGTACAACCGCTCTGTAGCGATCGTCTTCCTCTTCATCGCCTTCTGCTTTGCGATGAGCGGCGTGGGTATCGACGTGCTCCATGACGGCAACAGGGCAGAGCGGCCGGCGGTCTTGGTAAACGACAAGTCTTTCACCGAGGCTGAAGTCGCCCGCACCGTCAACAAGCTCCAGTCTGCGTACCGCAGGATGTACGGCGACAACTTCGACCAGTACGCCAAGATGTTCGGGATTAACCTCGTGCAGCAGTCAGTTGACCAGATGATTGACGCAGCCCTGCTCAACCAAGAGGCGGCCGGCATGGGCTTCTCGGCCGATGACGAAGACGTCAGGCGCTTCATCCTTGAGAAGGAGTTCGACGGGACGCCCTTCGACGAGACCCGCTTCCGCGCGATGCTCAAGGCGGTCAACCTCAACTACCGCGACTACGCCAAGGACGTCAAAGAGGGAGAGAGCCGCGAGGCGCTGCTAGGAGTTATTCGAGACTCAGCGTACGTCAGCCGCCGAGACATCCAAGATCAGCTCGTGCGCCAGGAGACAGCCTACTTGGTGCAAGCCGCAACTGTCAGCGCTGCCGACCTGGCTGCCTCTGCGCCCCAGCCGACTGAAGAGCAGCTCAAGGCTTTCTACGACCAGAACGCGGCGCGCTTCGAGGTGCCGCCTTCTGCCTCGTACACGTTCATCGAGCTGGCGCCGTCGTCGTTTGAGAAGGATGTCCAAGTTTCCGAGGATGACATCGGCATCTACTACACCGAGAACCTCAAGGACTTCTCCGATCCAGAGCAGGTGCGCATCCGAGAGATACGGGTGCTCTACCCGAAGAACGCAGACGACAAGGCCAAGGCGGAGACGCGCGAAAAGGTAAAGCAGGCCCGCGAGGAGGCCCTCGCCGGCAAGGCCTTCGCCGAGCTCGTTGCGAAGTACACAACGGACGCTGCGCTCAAAGCGAGTGGCGGAGACCGCGGCTGGGTAACGCGCGGCTCAGCCGCGAATCCAGCCTTCGACCGAGCGGCCTTCACAACAGAGGCAGGCGGAGTGTCAGAGATCATAGAGACCGAGGAGTCCATCAGCATCCTCAAGGTTGAAGAGAAGAAACCCTCGTCGGCCAAGCCCCTCCCGGCGGTGCGCGCGCAGATCGAGTCTGCAATCCGCAAGTCTGAGGCCCCCTCGTACGCTAAGGTGAAAGCTGAGGAGCTCCTCAAGACTGCTCGCCGAGACAACAAGCCGCTCTCTGAGGTTGCAGGGCTCTCGGGCATGCAGCTCAAGGAATCGAGCAGCATGCTCGCCGCAGGCAAGGACCCCAGCGAGTCGCTAAGCGGCCTGACAGAGAAGGTGCTCGCGCTTCCGGCTGGCGAGCGGCTGTCCGTGTCTCTGATCGAAGTCGGCGACTCCTCAGCCCTCGTGCAGGTCAAAGAGTTTAAGGACGCCTCCCTCGCCCCCTTCTCTGAGGTTCGCGCCAGAATCCTTGAGGTGCTGAAAGCCCAGGAGGCGCAGAAGCTTGCAGAGACGCGCGCTCAAGAGCTCGTAACGGCGGCCCAAGCGGCTCCTCAGGCCTTCGCGGCTGAGGCGAAGAAGCTAGGCGCTAAGGTAGTTAGCGGAGTGAAGGTGAGTCGCGCCCAGCCAACAAGCCCAGAGATCCCTGACCTGTCGCAGCCGATGCTGAAGGCGATCTTCTCGACAAAGACCCCGCAGGTAATTGCCCGCCCCTTCCCGTCCCAGACCGGATTCGTCGTTCTGGCTGTGACAGGTGTTGAGACGCCAGACATCGCAAAGGGTCTCAAGCCCGAGGACCTTGAGAAGTATACCAGCCAGGCACGCGAAGAGGCTGCGCGGAACGCGCTTGAATCCGCCCTGGCGTACTTGAAGTCGAGCTCGAAGATCGACGTGGCCCCGGCGATCCTGGCCCGCCAGTAAGCCGCTGACTACACTCAGATCTGCTGGAGGCGCAGCACGCCTAGCGCACGCTGCGCGGTGCGGCCGCCATAACCTGCGACATGAAAAATACTGATGTTAAACACCTCCGAATTTTCGACCCCAACGTGCTTGAGTCGCTCAAGCCTCCATCGGTTGAGACTACGCGCTCGTCCGAGTCGGGTCCTGACCCAGTGATACTCAAGTTTAAAGGTTCTTCATCCGCTGAAGCACCCCAAAGCAGCACCCCAAAGAAAGGCGGCGGTGCTCGCTCGCAGGGCGTCAAGTAGAAGCGCGAAAAGAACTCCTTTAAGGTGTAAGTGGCTCGAGGGGCGCTCTCTGGGGGAACTCCAGAATTGCGCGGCGGCTGCTACTCCGGCAGCCCCCGGTTGAGGTCATTGAAGAGGCGCGCAAAGCTCTCGGCAGTGGCTGGGTAGTTTCGCCCGAAACGGCGAACGACTTGGGCGTAGAGCTCTTCGGGGCTCGTGACGACAACTAGCTCCATGCGGCGGAAGAGAGGGTGCTGGTCGAGCAGCGCCCTGCGCCTGCTAAAGTAGTTCGCCTTGAGCCTAGCCTCCATCGTTTCGTGAAAGAATCGTCGCGACTCTCCCTTGAGGGCGTGCATGGCTCGCGTGTAGCTGCGGTACTCGTCGCGGTCCTGGAAGTCGCCGAAGCCTTTCTTGTTTCGGTAAAACCTGACTGGATGGTACTCAAGCAGCACGCCATCAACCAAGAAGTCGACCGAGTAGGTGTTCCCGCGCCCGTCAGAACCGATCGGAACCTGGAACGTCAGCCCCTCTCGCAGCTCGAAATTCGGAATGAACCGGCGCAGCAGCTCCGCGCAAATCGCCTCTGAGCGTGAGCAGAACTGTGGCGGCTGGCTGGGGGGCGGCGTCAGGTCAAAGCGCGCGCCGCGAGCAACCGGCTTGTCGCGGTTCTCACTGTGGAGCTTTCTGAATTTTTTCTTGAAATGGCGCCGTGGCCTGTGGGGGCGATCCGGAAGGCGCAGCGGGCCTGAGACGTCTGTCTCGTGCTGTTCCTCGAAGGCCGCTTCAGCGAGTATCGCTGGGCTCTCGTCTTTCAACCGCTGCTCCTCAATTACTGCGAGGACGTTAAACCACTGAAACTTCTAACACCTACTTTTCAGATGAGGCCGCCCGGCAAAGCGGTTCGAGAGGATTGCAGAAATCGCGGCTAACGGGGCGCAAGTGGCTGATTACGGCTCGAATTTTTTCACTAGCCTAGTGCTGCGTCGTACAGGAGATCGATCAGCGAACAGTCGGCAAAAGCCAAAGCGGGGCGAACGAGGCTGACACAGGTCCAGGCCAAGGAAGCTCAGTAGCCCCCCGGTTGCATCGAAGATGCATCACTCCGACCACAGCAGAATTGCCCAGGCAAACAGCACAACAAGGCAAGCGAGCGCTATCCGCTCGCTGCCTCACTCACGATAGGTCAGTAATAACGACACACTCCCGAGCGCGCGTCGCAAGGAGCGCCGGGCACTCAGATGGCGAGACCGTGGCCTCGCGGAAGGTGTTCCACGCAGCACGCTTTCCCTCACCCAGCAGCAGCACGACGCTAAGGTCCGCGCCCATCACGAGCGCCTTGCCGGCCGTCATCCTTGCTGGCGGCGGCTTGGGGGAGTCAAAGAATTGGAAAAACCGAGGCGCTGTCTCGTTGAGCAGTGGATGCCCGGGAAATAGACCGGCGACGTGGCCGTCCTCACCAACTCCGAGGACCACGACCGTGAAACGGCCGCCGAAACGGCTCAGCTCCTGCCAGTAGTCCGCACAGCCGTGGTCCGGCGCTGCGCTGTTCGGCACAAACGGGTGGAGCTGGCTGGCGCTAATGGCGCCCTCTTCGACAAGCTTGTCAAACAGCAGCTTCTTGAGCCCTCCGAAGTTGCTCTGCTCATCGGTGAGCGGCACCAGCCTCTCATCGACCATGAAGAACTGAACCCGCGTGAGCAGGTCCTGAGGCTGGGAGTGAGATTCGCGCTCAAGGGCGGCCAGGAGGCCCACGACGCTTCGCCCGCCGCACAGCCCAAGCGTCAGCGGAGCGTCTTTCGGCTGCGACTTGAGGGCCGCAAAGATCTTGCGTGCGGCCTCCTGGAGAGCCCCGTCCAGCAAGCCAGGTTCTGCCTTTATCGTTTCGGTGCCCATCTCACTTCTCCGTCGCTTGCCAAACTGGCGAGAAATTCCCGCCGGGGCGAAGCTCTGCCTCGATTCGCCGACAATATGCCGCACTCACCGGGTCGTCTGCAAACTTTGCAAATATCTCTCGGGCATCAGAGAGCTTGCCCTGCTCAAAGAGCATCCTGGCCCGATCAAACTCGCCGAGATTGCGCAGCTCAGAGTGATTGAGCTCGGGGTGCAGCGGCTGGAAGAGCGTCACCGGCTCTGCACGGCCAACGACCCGCACTTGTCCCACTTCCCTCCAAGGGTGCTCGTCCCCTGCCCGTGCGCGCGTTGCGCCAGAGACGAGCAGAGGCGTGCCGAAAATCTTGTTGATGCCTTCAATGCGCGACGCCAGGTTGGCGGCGTCGCCGATAATCGTGTAGTTGAAGCGTGTCGACGATCCGAAGTTGCCGACTGTCACGAGCCCGGTGTGGACTCCTACGCGCATGCGCAGGTCGACCCCAAACTCCTCTTTGAAAACCTTCGAGAGCTCACGTAGCCGAATCTGGCAGCGCACAGCTGCCGCAACTCCCCGCTTCTCGTGATCGGGCACCACCAGCGGCGCATTCCAGAAGGCGATGATCGCATCGCCCTCGTACTTGTCGATGGTGCCGCCGGCCTCAAGCAGTATGTCGGTCATCTCTGACAGGAACCGGTTGAGGAGCGACACCAGCTTGCCTGGCTCCATGCGCTCCGAAATCGAGGTGAATCCGGCTAAGTCTGAGAAGAAGATGGTGAGCTCCCTGCGCTCACCGCCGAGCGCGAGGTGTCCAGGGTCGCGCACGATCTGCTCAATCACTTCCGGCGCAACGTAGTGCTGGAATGCCCCCTTGATAAAGCGGTGCTCTCGTCCCTCAACCTGGTACTGGAGCAGGAAGACGAGCGGCAAGATGCTCAGCACGCCGAGCAACGGAACAACTGCCGGAATCCACCAGCCAGCCGCCGCGCATGCCCACGCCACACCGCCCCACGCGGAAAGGGCGCCTACGAAGATGAGCGACTGGTAACGGGTCGAGCGCATGCTCACCAGCGCCACAATTCCCAGGAACAGCACCACCGAGAGGAGCGAGACAGGCTGCGGCACAGTCCGCATGAAGCTCTGGTGGATCACATTGTCGAGCACCGTCGCATTCAGCTCAACGCCCGGAAAATTGCCGGCGATAGGCGCTGGCCGCAGGTCGAGCAGCCCTGGCGCGTTGGTGCCGACAAACACGTAGGCGTCCTTAAACTCACCTAAGGAGATGTCGGGTGCTTTCCCTTCCTCAAGCTTGAGCCAGCTGTTGATAACGGCCGCGATCGAGTACGAGTCGTACGTGCCCTCCGGCCCGAAGAAGCGAATGAGCAGCCTCCCGCTGGGGTCCTCAAGCTCGCGCAGCTTGTCGGCGATCCCCGCTCCGGGGTTGGCTAGGCTGAAGAGCGAGAGAGGCAGGTTTAGTATGGGCGTTGAGCCCACTCGCGCTCCCGGAAATGTGTGGCGGAAGATCTTGTCGGCATCGGCTTCGGCCGTGACAGAGCCGAGCGCCGGGCTAGACTCGAGCAGAAATTCTATCGGAAGGGTGGCCGCCGGATACTCTGGAACGGGCCTGTTGCGCAGGTACGGCTCAATCTCTGCCTTGCGTTTCTCTTGTGCGGCAGCGAACAGGCTATCAAGCCGCGGGTCTCCTTGAGCAGCATCGCGACGCAGGGACACCGCGCTGACAGCGGGCACGGAGCTGCCGATGACATCGGCGAACTCGCGGTCATCGCCAACGTGGCTTGAGCTCTCAGTGAAGAGCATGTCGAAGGCGACTCCGCGGGCTCCCGCTCGCTCGAGGTACTTCAGCACGGGCACGTACAGCGAGCGCGGCCAGGGCCAGTAGATCTGCTCCTGGCGCGCGAAGTGGTCGAGCGAAGACTGGTCGACCATGATGATCTTAATCTTCGGATCGTGCGCTGTTGGGTTGGCGACGAGGCGCTGCCGCATGTCCCATGTGGCGCTCTCAAGGTTCGCGAGCGCGCCCGAGTTGAGCAGCAGGCACACGAGCGCTGACACAGTCAGCCAAATTGCGAACACTCCTCGCCGTATTTTCTGTGGGGCGCTCATGCTGGCCTGAGTTGCTACTGGTGATGCACCACTGTAGCGAACTCTGTCCGCCCTGAACAAGTTGCGATTGCGCGCTCCTGGCTCGCTGCGGCCGCGCCGGAGATGACGGCCTACAGTCCCAGCGCTTCTGAGAAGATGATGTCTGCCGGCGTCTCATGCCACTGCCGGGAGGTAATGTTGACCACCTCGACGCCGTGCGCCTCAAGCACCTGCCGGCGCAGCAGGTCCCTGCCCAGCCGCTTTCCGCCGTCTGGTCCCCACGAGAAGTGGTACTGGACTCCGTCGAGCTCGATGGCCACGGTGCGGTCCGGGTCGCCCAGGTACAGAACCATGTCGGGGAAGAGCCCTGCGATGTTGAACTGGGTGTGGAGGCAGAACTGCACCCCTCGATGCTCCAAAAAGCGCCTGAGAGCGACTTCAGCCGATCGCTCGAAGTCGTTCTGCTTGATGTCGCAGGGCTGGTTGAAGAGCTCTTTCCGCCGCTCGAACTTGTCTGTTCGATCGACCTCACCGGCAAGCAGCAGGGCGTAGTACTTATTCGCCCAGACATGCAGCGGACTGGAGTCATCTTCGAGACAGCCGGACCTGACCAGCGTAGGCACAGATTTTGGCCGCAGCCGCGCGAGCGAGATCGCGATGTGCGCACGGGATCGCTCAGAGAGCGTACCGTTGCGGCTCTCTGCAAGCGCCGCCTTGACGAGCCTCGTCACAAACTGGGGCTCATGGATGTCGAGTTGCGCCATCGCCCAGAGGTACCTCTTCACCTGCGCCTGTGAGGGCTTCCTGCCCTCCCTACAGACCCTCTCCCCTATCGCCTTAAAGAGCGCTGAGTCCCGGTACCCTATAACAGCCAACGACTCCGCGACTGTTGAGAGTAAATACGGCGAGAGGTGCTGAATCCTTTCCGAGAGGTCCGCACAGAGACCGGAAACGAGCTTCTGCTCCGGAGAGTTTGCGAGGTGCAGCTTGTAGCGAGAGGTCGGATTGGCGACTGTCAGCCGAGCAAGCTGCCAGAGCTCCCTAACGACCAGCTCCTCTGAGTGCCAGAGCGGAGTAGGCTCGGTCATTTTTGAACGAAGCTGCTCTAGACGGTAGAGAACGAGAGATGGATGAAAGCCCTCGCCTCCGGATTGCCCCGCCGAGTCTTTAAGCAGTTCCTGCGCAGGAGTAACCGGCTGGGCGGTTCCCTCGACGCTAGAATGCTGCTGGCTAGGCTCTTGGCTCTGGTCCATTGCGAACCGCAGTTTACCAATCTTGGCTCCCTGCTCCAACTTGACCCTGCAAGAGAGCCAGTTCCGTACAGATCGAGCCTGGTTAGTGCCGCAGTGCGGCGAACCGAGCCTGCCGAGCGGCGGGAGCCTTCTCAGGCGCTGGGAAGGTGAAATCGGAGCTAAGCTCGGCCACCCGGTCAGCCGGGGCAGGATGGGTGGCGTACCAGCCCCCGTCCTTCGCCTCCTCCTTGGAGTGGCTCTCAAGAATACCGAGCACTCTCACCAGAGCGTTCGGGTCGTAGCCAGCGCGCTGCAGAAGCTCGGCTGCGTACAGGTCTGCTTCGTACTCCTGGCTGCGATCGAAGCCCTTCGTGAGGAGCGTGTCTACGACTCCAGAAACGCTCTCAGCGAACACGCCCGTGATCTCGCCGAGATCGACCGGGCTAGACACCTGGCTCGCCGCTATGGACGCGCCAGTCGTCGAGAACTCAGTGAGCGCTGAGAAGAGCTTTGCGTTCGATATGGCGTTTACGCCATGGCGCTTCACCACGTGCGCTATCTCGTGCGCCAGCACCGCGGCTACTGCGTCCTCGTCCGGAAGCTCCTTGATGAATCCTGAAGAGACGTACACAAAGCCTCCGGGCGCCGAGAAGGCGTTGATCTGAGGCGACTCAACCACCATGAAGTGGTACCCGCCGAACGTCTCTGGGGCATCAGAGACGCTTGCCAGCGTCATCCCGATCTTGTTCAGGTACTCCGTCGCAGCTTGACTGCGGCGCGGCGGGTACTGCCCGAGCACCGTGGCCGAAACTGCCCGCCCGAGGTAGTACTCCTGCTCAGGCAGAAGCTCTTCTTGCGACTTAACTAGGTTCGAGCTGGCTGACATGATCCCCTGTGCCTGCGACTGGGACATGTACCCGGTCGATGAGAGCACTTGCGATCCAAGCTCCTGGAAGCCTGGATGCGAGCATCCCACCGCAGAACAACAGAGTGAGGCGAGCAAGGGGAGAATACGCTTCTTCATGCGCTACTTGAGCCCCCCCTGGTTGATGAATTGGCTTACCTCGCCCGGAGACACCCGCGCGGATTGCTCTACGTAGTCGACCAGGTCGTACCGCAGCTGGGAGCCGTCGCGCTTGTACTGCTGCTCGACTTCTTTGCTGAAGCCCTTGCCGGCTAGGACTACCTGAGTTGAATCTGCACGGACCTTCTGCAGGTCAGCGCTCGAGAGCACTATGTGGTCCTCTGACACAGCCGACAGCGGCAGGTACCCCTCACGCCCTTGGGCCTGAACCTTCACCCAGCCGCCCGATTCGGAAACTCGCTCAAGCTTGTCGCCGTAGCGAACCGAGCCCGTCGATGAGGCGTAGAACTTTGGCTGCGCGCGAAGCTGGGACTGGCGCACCTGAACCCACACAGGCTCGGCGAAGGCCGAAGGAACGCTGGCGAGCAGGAACGCGAAAGCAAAGATGCTCTTGTTCATGCGGGGGCTCCGAGAGGAAGTTAATCCGCCGCGAGGATACTCTATTTGTGACTATTCAGCCAGGACAGTTGCTGTTGTCCTTGGCCCCGTTTACCTGCACGTAAACGTGAACGTGAACGTACCCGACCCGCTACTAACACGCCCTCGGCTGCAACTCGCGCCACCAAAAGCCGGTGTTTCGCCTGGCGAAACCACACTTGGATCCCCAAGCCCCTGCTTTTTCGGGTACGGCTACGTTCACGTGCACGAGCACGTTCACGGTCGGCTCACTCATCAACAGGCTAGGTGAGGATGCCTGCCTACTTCAGCAGCCCCGAAATGGGAGAAGAGGCCGAGATGACCCCTGCCTTGCGGTAGACCCCGAGCTTGTCTCGGGTGTCAGCAACATCGAGG
>OMIG01000186.1 GCA_900299035.1 Pseudomonadota bacterium | reverse complement strand
TTAGAAAGCCAAGCTCCCGACACCACGTGCCCATCAAAGAGCGAGATGCCCACATCCATGTGAATGATGCCGCTGGAGAGCGCCGGGAGGCGGACTGCCGCAGAGAACCCTAGCTCACCCTCTTTGGGAGTCAGGTGGGCGACGTCAAAAGCGAACCAAACACGACGCAACGGGTAGAGCGCCTTAAACACGCTCTCCTTGGCCGAGAATAACCGAACCGCCCGCTCAGTTCGGAGAGCCGGGTCTGACAGCACCCAATCGAACTCGTCCGGGTCAGCAAAGCGTGCGATGAGCTCATCTGTGTAGCGCTCCTCGACCTGCTGAATGTCTACACCGATCGCTGGGATGTCCTGCTGCCAGGCTGCAACGGCAACGCCGTAACCGCCGCCGTGCGCAATTGACCCAACCACGCCGACCGGCCAAAGCGGCTCGCGATGCTCGCCACGAAGAACGGGCGACACTACCGGGAACCCTACCTGCTCAAGCGCACGACGCGCCGCTGCGCGCCCAAGGGTAAAATCTGTTCGCCTCTTGGGCGAAACTGCCTCGCCCAACGCCTGCTCCTCAAGCGGATGCAGCGTGAAGCCCTCCACGTCGCTCTCGGACACCAGCGCGAAGGCAACCATCGGATTGTTGAACGGGGAGATTGTCTGAACGGCGTCCTGAGAATCGGACGGTTTCTTGAACGAGCCTAGCGTGCCACTCACAGATCCCTCTTTCGGAAAAAAGCCCAAGGATGATCGAGTACGAACCAAACAACGATAAGGGTACGTTTTTACTTCCAAACGTACCCCTAAAGCCTAGCAGAAACCGGGTTCCTGAGCAAAGAGAGGGAGATTCAGGTACTCTGTCAAGCGGCTGATACTACTGCCTTTTCTTCGCCTGATCCAAAAAGAGGGGCGCCTTGGCGCCGATTACCGCGAGAGCGGAGCGCTGTGAACCGAGGCACTTTCTGTTGCGGCACTCCTCGCAGCCCGCGCCGGTATCGCTGCCCGAACCAGCTCTCGAAGCCCCTCACTCACCGAGTGCGACGGCATGTAGCCGAGCGCCTCCCTCGCCAGCGAGATGTCCGCGAGGGAATGCGGTATGTCACCCTTTCTAAACGGCTCGATCGTAGCCGCCGGTATGGAGCGGATCTCGCGCCCCTGCGCCTGCGCCACCTCGGCCCTGAGCATCTCGTGCAGCTGCGCGAGGGAGGTAGTTGCCCCGCACGCTATGTTAACGACTCCATTAATGATGGAGCTCTCTCCTGGCGCCGTGGCTGCAAGAATGTTTGCCTGAACTACGTTGGCGACGTAGCAGAAGTCTCTCGAGGTCGTGCCGTCTCCAAAGATCGTCGACGGCTCCCCCTTCTCCATAGCGGCGAGCCAGCGCGGGATTACTGCCGCGTACGGACCATCTGGATCTTGTCGCGGGCCAAAGACGTTGAAGTACCTAAGGCCTACCGTCTCCATGCCATAGGTTCGACCGTACACCTGTGCGTATATCTCATTGGTTCGCTTCGTTGCCGCGTAGGGAGAGAGGCAGTTGCCAATCTTGGACTCAACCTTAGGACTCCCATCAAGGTCGCCGTACACAGAGCTTGACGACGCGTACACGAAGCGGCGCACGCCGACGGCACGCGCGGCCTCAAGCATATTCACGAAGCCATCAACATTCACCTGGTGCGAGGAGAGCGGGTCGACGATAGAGCGTGGTACGGACCCAAGGGCTGCCTGGTGCAGAATAACCTCTGGTGCATGCTGCCGAACCAAAGCGCACAGCCCCTCGCGGTCGCGAATGTCATGCTCAAAAAAGAAAAGCTGTGCGGCTTTTGAGGCATCTACCGCAGCCCGAACGGCATCGACATTCTGGCGCTTTCCCGTCGAAAAGTTATCTATCGCCACAACTCGCTGCCCTAATGCGAGCAGCCTCTCAACCAAGTGAGAGCCGATAAATCCGGCAGCGCCAGTCACAAGCCATGTGAGGCGCTCGGCGGTGTCAACTGCTCGCATCAGAGGCTCCAGTAAGAGACGTATTGTGGAAGGGCGTCGCGCTTGAGGATGCTCTTGACGTCGATCAGCGCACCCCCAGGCTGAACGAGCGAACTGATCTCTGTCGCCCCACGCTGCTTAAGCACGTCATGTCCCACAGCTACCACCAAGGCTTGTACCCCTCGGAGCGAGTCCCATGGGCGCAGCTCTAGCCCGTACTCCTCGCGAAACCCATCTCCATCCGCGAGGGGATCGTGCAGAAGCGCCTCTATCCCGAACTCACTCAGCTCGCGAGCGATATCCGGCACTCGGCTGTTTCGGGTGTCTGTTACGTTCTCCTTGAAGGTAACCCCAACGATGCCCACTCTGGCGCGCTTGAGCGGGATGCCAGCGTTTATCATCAGCTTGACCGTCCTCTGCGCAATGAAGCGGCCCATGTCATCGTTGATTCTTCTTCCGGCGAGCATTACCTGCGGCAGGTAGCCGAGCTGCTGGGCTTTGGCAGTCAAGTAATACGGATCAACACCAATACAGTGCCCGCCGACGAGACCCGGAGAAAACTTGAGGAAATTCCATTTCGTGCCTGCAGCCTCAAGCACATCATTGGTGCTGATTCCCATGCGGTCAAATATGATCGCAAGCTCGTTCATCAGGGCGATGTTGAGATCTCGCTGGGTGTTCTCGATAACCTTCGCTGCCTCGGCTACTCGAATGTTGGGGGCGCGGTGTAGGCCGGCCTTAACCACGGCTCCGTACACTCCTGCGATTCGCTCGGTTGTCGCCTCGTCTTCACCGGCGATGACTTTCACTATCCGCTCCAGGGTGTGCTCTTTATCCCCGGGATTTATTCGCTCCGGCGAGTAGCCCAGAAAGAAATCTCTGCCACGAACGAACCCTGACTCCCTCTCAAGAATGGGGCCGCACACCTCCTCGGTCACTCCTGGGTAGACGGTCGATTCGTACACGACGACCGCCCCTCGCTTGAGATTACGCCCAACAGAGGCGCTCGCTGAGACTATGGCAGCCAAGTCAGGCTGCCGATTCTCGTCGATCGGCGTCGGGACAGCGACGATCACAACATCACAGGCAGAGAGCTTGGACGCTTCTGTGGTGAATTCAACAGGTGATGCACGAATCTCATCCTCAAGCCCCTCACTCGTTGGGTCCTCCCCCGCTAGGAGCTGGTTCACCTTGCGCTGGTTGACGTCGAAGCCGACCGTGCCAGGAAAAGCTCGGCCTATCGCCAGCGCCACGGGAAGCCCAACGTAGCCTAGCCCTACGACCGCCACTCTCTCTGTCTCGTTAGCCATCCAAGTCCCTCTCAATACAGCCCCTCGCGCGCCGCGCCAGATAGGCAGCAGGCACACCCCGAGCGAGCTACCGCAACGAGTTATCGTGCTGTCAAATGTGCGTCTATGTACCGACGTTTAGCTCAGGCAAGTCTTGGTACCACGAGCTCCAGCAGCCCTCTATGTCTGAGACCATAGTCACTTTCCGCCATTCCGCAGGAGAAGCAGTACCCTTGCGGCATGTATCCGTGTAGGATCTCGCCCTGCGCCATGCCTACTGGGCATGCCGGATTGTTCTCTGTTCGGGAAAGTAAGGTGAACCAGCACCGCTCATCATGGTCGTTCCAGGTCGGATCGTTCGCGTCTATCGCGATCCGGGTGCACGTTACCTTCGTGCTGCTCTTCGCATACTTCGTGTACCTTACTACGCCGGATGACCGCGTGACCGAGGGGCTCCTCGTAGCGGCTGTGTTCGGATGCGTCCTCGCGCATGAGCTTGGACATGCCCTCGTGGCCAAGCTCTTTGGGATTCAGACTACAGACATCACGCTCTATCCCTTTGGAGGCATCGCCTCAATCACGGCACAACCGGGACCGCGGGCTGAGCTGGCGATAGCGCTGGCTGGCCCTGCCGTCAACTTTGCGGTGGTCGTGGGGCTTCTGCCATTCATCGACGTGGCTCACCTTGAGAGCATCTCGCAGTCGACAACGGGCCAGCCAGCCTTCTCGTTCCGCGAGAAGCTTCTGCTTGCAAACCTCTCAATCGCTATCTTCAACCTCCTTCCAGCGCTGCCCATGGACGGCGGCCGCGTGCTGCGGGCCCTGCTCGCTATCCTGCGAGTCCCAAATCCGACGCAGATCGCTGCTCGCGTGAGCAAGGTACTGAGCGTCGCGATGGCAATCGGAGCGCTCTACCTCGGGCAGCCGATTCTGCTCTTTATCTCTTTCCTCGTTTTTATCGGCGCAGTGCAGGAGCAGGTGCGCGCCGACAGCCGAAGCCTGGCAGAGTCATTCTGCGTTGAGGATGTAATGGTCCCGCGCAGCCTGCTCGAAACCATGCCGCATGGAACCACGATATCACGCGCTCTCAGGTCCTCTTTTAACTCCCTCCAGCCGCTCTTCCTCGTAACGATCGGGGATGACCCTTCCGGTGTCGTCTTCCGGGAAGACATACTCGAGCATGCCGCTACCAGCCCTGACGACTACATCTCGGCTATCGTGTTCCGCGACCTGCCATCAATCGACGTGAAAGCCCCTCTGGCGTCGGCTATGGCGGCGCTGGAGCAATCGCAGAGCCATGTGGCGTTTGTCACCAAAGACGACTCTTTCGCGGGCATCCTCGCCTACGATCGGATCGCTGATTTTCTGCTCATGAAGGGCATTCGCAACCACTTTCCCCAAGAGGACGAGACGGAATGGCCCAGCCCTCACTAGAAGCCGAACAGGCTAGCAATCCAGCCGGCGCGGCTGCTCCGCCGCGCCATTCTCTCAGCGGCCGGCTGCTAATCGCCTCTGTGCATATTTTGCGCCTCCTGCCCTTCGCCGTCCGCAGCGCACTGGGCTACTGCGTCGGTTTCGTCGTAGGCCTTGTGCCGACGAGAGAGCACCATGCCGCGCGGCTGCAGCTCGCAGCGTTCCTTGGCAACGGCTCGCGATTGCTCGTGGCGAGGACATTTGCCAACGCCGGGCGCACGCTCCTGGAGAGCCTCAACCTTAAGCCGATCCTGCGAAAGGCTGCGTCGCGGGTTGCGGCTCCGCAGTGGGATCAGGTTCAGAGCTGGCTTTCGGATGGCCGCCCTCTGGTTGCGCTCACCGCACACACCGGGAACTGGGACCTGCTGGCTGCCTACACCATCTCCCGCGGGGTACCGCTAACGACGGTCGGTCGTGAGGCCCGCAATCCGGCCGCGCACCAGGTTCTGTGTGAGGTTCGCGAAGGATACGGCATCGAGACCATCTGGCGCTCGGACCGCTCGGGCGTCAAGCGACTGCTGGCTTGCATGAAGGAGCGGCGCACCGTAGCGGCCCTGATCGATCAAGACACCCACGTCGAGAGCCTCTTCGTCCCTTTCTTCGGCGAGCCTGCCAGCACTCCTGCCGCCCTCATCGGGCTCGGCCAAAAGTGCAACGCGCGCTTCGTGTCTGCGTTCATGTTCCGAACTGGGCCGATGCGCTTCGAGACCTTCATCGAAGAGCTGGACAGCTCTCTCCCTGTCGAGGAACTCTTGGCAGAGTACAACCGGCGCCTTGAGGCGCTGGTGCGCCGCTTTCCGAACCAATGGGTCTGGTTCCACAACCGCTGGCGCTCTCGACCGGGCGGAGTCCGCCCATCCTTCCGAGAGTACCTCGCCTGGCTACGCAGCAAGTTATCCTAGCTCCAGGTGGTTAGCGGCCAATTCCAGCCCGCTTTCCTCAATCGCCAGTCGAATTAGCCTCATCGTACGTGGTACCCTACGTCGGTACTCTGAGAACGTAAAAGCCCTGCGGCGCCATGGTAGCCTCCAAGACTCGAAGGAAACGCAAATCCACCCACCGCCTAAGGGAGGCTCCTCCCATTACGGGAGTTTCAGACGAGTTCTTCAATCGCGAGCTGAGCTGGCTGCAGTTCAACAATCGGGTCTTGGCGCAGGTTGAGTCTCCGCTCTCTCCCCTGCTTGAGCGCGTCCGGTTTCTGACCATTGTGTCGTCGAATCTCGACGAGTTTTTCATGAGCCGGGTGGGCGGCATTAAGCGGCGTCTCGAGCTAAGCCACGCTGCATCTCCCTGGAACACGGCGCTCGAGCAACAGCTCAAAGAGATTCGAAGCAACGCCATCGACCTCCTCGAAAGGCAAGACAAGCTGCTGCTGGAAGACGTCTACCCCGCCCTTCGGGACAACAATATTCACGTGCTGCGCTGGATTCACCTCACGCCCGCCGAGCAGGAGCTGGCGTCGAGTGTGTTTCATAACTCCATCTTCCCCGTGCTGACCCCGCTCGCGGTAGATCCCGGGCACCCCTTTCCATTTATCTCAAACCTCTCGCTCTCGCTGGGCGTGCTACTAGGGCACCCGGAGCGAGACGAGGAGTTCTTCGCCCGCGTCAAAGTCCCAAGCGTGCTTCCGCAATTCATCAAGCTCGACTCAGGCGAGTTCCCAGGGCAGACCCGCGGCATCACCCTAGCTGACCTGATCAGGAACAGCCTGCACGAGCTCTTCCCGGGGATGCAGGTGAAGGCTGTGCTCCCCTTCCGAATCACCCGCAACGCTGAAATCGAAGTGGACAGCGATGACGGAGAGGATATCGTCGAGCTCATTTCAGAGGAGCTCAAAGAGCGCAAGTTCGCCTCCATTGTTCGGCTGGAGGTCGCTCCAGAGCCGAATTCTGCCATCCTGCGGTGTCTCATCGAGGAGATCGGGCTGCACGAGCACGATGTCTACGTTTCCGCTGCTGCCACTGAGCTGCTGCCGCTCAAAGAGCTGTGCGACCTGCCGCTCCCACACCTTAAATTTGAGCCCTGGTCGCCGGTCTCTCCGCCGCAGCTCCACGATGACGACACTAACATCTTCACCATCATGCGCTCATCGGAGATCCTCGTGCACCACCCGTACGAGTCGTTTACGGGCAGCGTTGAGCGCTTTCTCCGCACAGCGGTCGAAGATCCCCGAGTGCTCTCGATTAAGATGACGCTGTACCGGCTCGGCGACCATAGCGCCCTCATTCCTCTGCTAATTAGGGCCGCTGAACAGGAGAAGCAGGTCGCTGTCCTAATCGAGGTCAAAGCCTCGCTCGACGAGGCCCGAAACATCCGCCACGCTCAGATGCTCGAAGATGCCGGAGTGCACGTGGTGTACGGCGTCGTGGGGCTCAAGACCCACGCGAAGGTTATTCTCGTTGCGCGCCGTGAGCACGACGCAATCCGCTGCTACGCGCACGTCGGCACCGGCAACTATAACAGCACTACCGCCCGCCTCTACACTGACTTAGGGCTCTTCACGTGCGACAAGGACACCTGCGATGACCTGGTAGACCTCTTCCACTACCTCACCGGCAGGTCCCTTAAGCGCGACTACCGCCGAATACTGGCGGCTCCAGCATCGATGCGCGACTCGCTGCTGGCGTCAATTGAGCAGGAAATAGAGCTGCACAAGAAGGGGGTGCCTGCCCACATCATCATAAAGGCAAACAGCCTCGAAGAAACGTCCGTCTGCAGGGCCCTGATGAAGGCCTCGCAGGCTGGAGTGCCAGTGGACCTGATTATCCGAGGAGTATGCTGCCTAAAGCCCGCGGTCCGTGACGGGCAGGTGGCGCCCAGGGTGGTCTCAGTAATTGGCAGGTTCCTTGAGCACAGCCGCGTGTACTACTTCCGCTCCGGCGCGGAGGACCCGATTGACGGCTCGATGTTTATTAGCTCAGCCGATCCGATGCACCGAAACCTTCACCGTCGTGTTGAAGTTGCCACGCCGCTCCTCGACCGGCTCTCCCGGGAGCGCTGCTGGGAGCTGCTCTCAGCCCAATTGAACGACCACACGTCGGCTTGGGAGCTAGCGCCCGACGGCTCGTACTCGCAGCGGCCGCCGTCACCGGAGGGCATCTCTCTGGGCTCTCAGCAGCTTCTGATGAAGATTGCTCGCGAACGCGCCTCGGCAGCCTCACAACACCCTGCGCTAGAGCTGGGGCACCACAAGCCAAAGCACCATCCGTAAGGCGGCCAGGCGCACGCCCAAGGCCTAGACGACCTCGATCCCGACACCGAGGGCCTCTTCAAGGGCCTTCTTGTGCTTCTGCAGCCCCCACCTTTCTACCAGCAAGGGCCTGCGCGCCGGCAGCCTCATAGTGAGCTTCTCGCCTCGTACCGAGATACGAAGCGTCTTGAGCCGCTGCGAGTGCTCGCGGTCCAGGTCCTCGACCAAGCGCAGGATAGCAGAGAGAACTTTTACGGCCTTTCGCTGCTTCGACGGGAGCGCCGCGAACTCCTCGTCCTTTCCCGAAGGGAGCGACCCTCGGTGAAACTTAACGAGGGTCGCAACGAACTCGACCTGTTCAGGCGAGAGCCCCACGAGGCTGCTTGAGCGAATGAGGTACGCCGAGTGCTTCTCGTGGTCGGTGCTGTTGATGAAGTAGCCGATGTCGTGCACCAGCGCAGCTATCTCAAGGAGCCCGCGAGCCTCAACGCCGAGCTTATGAAGCCTCCTTGTCTGGTCGAAGATCTGGAGCGCAAGGCTGGCAGAGTGCAGCGCGTGCCTCTCATCGAATTGGTAGCGACGGCCGAGCTCAAGGGCGGCAGCCCGCACGCGCCCAATCTGGCGGGACAGCGCACTGGCAGACGAGTCCACCCGGCCCTTGGCAAATAGGTCGAGCAGGACCCCATCTCGCAGGCCTGTCTTGGGGATGAGCAGCGTGTCTGCCCGCACCTCGTCCATGACCCCGCGCAAGAGCGTCATGGCCGGCACGATCACATCCGCCCGGTCCGGCCGCAGCCCCAGCCGAGATATGCGCTGCTCAATTGTCATGCCCGAAATGAGGTGCTGGAGCTGGCGCAGCTCGGAGCGCTTCACAATCCGCGCGCTACTCTCGCCGAGCACATCGCGCCGAAGCTCCCCTAGCGCGTCGATGTTGCCTCCGGTGCCAACGATCTTAGTGATGCGGCCCTGAGTTTTTGTCATCTTGAGCCGCTTCCTGACCCGCATCGCGTACTGACGGATGAGCCGCTCTAAGAGCGCCTGGTCTCTGCTGGCGCCACGCACCATCTCGAGCAGCCGCACGGTACCCATGTTAACGCTCTCGGCAAAAATGACGCTGCCCCGCTCAATGAGGGTCACTTCGCAGCTGCCGCCGCCAATGTCGAGCAGAATAGTAGTTCCGCGCGACAGCGGAACTCGCTCGGCCACGGCCCGATACACCAGCCGCGCCTCCTCATCTCCTGAAATAACCTCTATCGAGATCCCGGTGGCCCGCTCAACTCGCTGGATAAACTCCGCGCTGTTGGAGGCGTCTCGCAGCGCGCTCGTTGCAACCGCCCGGTAGCGCGTCACGCGGTACTCGTTCAGCATCATCTCAAACTCAGCGAACGCAGCGATGCCTTGCTCCATGACCGCCGACGAGATGGCGCCGCCTCGGAACACGTCGCGCCCAAGCCGAACCGGAGCCCTACAGGAGGCGATGACAGACAGCTCTCCACGGGCATTGAAGCGCCCCACCGCCATGCGCATGGCGTTTGAACCGACGTCGATGGCAGCGAAATTGGACATACTCCCCCCGTAGGGGGAGTTTTGCAGGAACTTTGGCGCGCTGAAAGGAGCGATCTTGGGGCTCCAGGGCACGTCGACAACCGTTTGCGCTCCCCTTATAGTGCCGAGATGGACTTCCGATGGGCCTACCGCATTACCTTCCCGGCATTCCTCGCCCTATTGGTCACGGGGGGCTGCCTATCCTCGCGCAGTAAGGTCGAGCAGGCGGAAGAGCTAAGCAGGCAGGGACAGTACCCGGCCGCTATCGAGCTGTACCGTGAGCACATGAACGACCGGCTAGCCGTCGGCAGCCGTCCCGAGTGGGAGAATCCATACTTCTACCTCCTGCTCATAGGGGATGTTCAGCTCGGGCAGGGAGATCCTGGCGCCGCCCTCAGCAGCTACGAAGAGGCGGAAAGAATGAAGGTCGAACCCAGCTTAATCTCAGACAGGTACCGTGCTGTCGGCCGTTGGTACGAAGAGCACGACCAACTTCAGAAAGCCCTCGACGTGCTCTCGAAGTATCGCGACCGGGACCCCTTGCTCTTCGACGCGATGCTAGACCGTATCGCAAAGGAGCTGACGGCACAGGAAGATGGCCGCCCTACGGCGAGGAAGCCGAAGTCTCCCTCTCCTCCAGCCAAATGAACGCTCTCGCACCGCAGGAGCGTTTACAGCGCCGATGTGGCCACAACCTCTGACACCCCACGGTCGGCAGGCACGATAGCAAACTTCCTCGCCAGCCCCCACGGACGCCCACTGATCTCTGCGCTTAGGTCCTGAGGCACGATCGCCCTGACTCGCTCTCCAGATGACAGATCTCTTAGGGCCAGCCCGAGGGCATCTGCTAGGGCTACCGGAGCCATTACATCCCACAGCCGCTGCGAGCCAATGATCGAGCCCTTCAGCCGACCAGTGACCGTGCCTAGCATGTCGTAGACACTGGAGCCGCTTGAGACCCATGGGTGCAGTAGTTCGAGCCTGTGCTCTGACAGGCAGCGCCTATCTGCCGAGCTTACCGAAACGGCCTGCGCCTCCGACTCGTCTCGCGTAAGCTCCCGCACCTCGCCAGAGCTGACACACTCGTCCTTCACCGACGCCCCGTCTGTCCACACCATCCTGTCTTCAAGCGGAATCCCTACCACACCGCACGTGGGCCAGACTCCCCCTTCGACCCGCGACACGAGCGCAGCCGCTATGCAGAATTCATTCCGTCCTTCAACGAAGTTCTTGGTGCCATCGATCGGGTCAACCACGACCAGCGATTGGTGAGCGAAGAGCAGGCTGTAAAACTCTTCAGCTGAGCCGGCGAAGTCGGCAATGCGCTCCGCTTCGGACTCCTCTGCGACTACCGGGACCCCTGGCAGGGATTCGCGCAGGGCGCTAATAAAGAGCCGCTCGACATCGCGATCAGTGGATGTCACGAGGCTGCCATCGCTCTTCGTTGTGGCAGCGCGGGTTGGGGCGCTATGGGCTGCAAGAATCGAGGGAAGCGCCGCGCGAACCGCCGCCCGCACCGCCTTCAGGAAACGGCCTTGCAGCTCGCCCGCTTGCGGACGAGCGTTCGTAGGAAGCTCTGCCATCACTCAATCCGGCCGCGAGAGAGCTGCGCCCGCAGCACTTCGTCATTAACCGCAGCCTCAACCGCTCCACCCATCGCCTGCCCAAGCAGCTCCTGCACATGATCTTCATCAAGGAGCGGGTGCGATACCGTCGCCTCACCGTTGAAGACTCCGCGGTATATGACGTGCGATTCCGAATCCTTTAGGGACACTCTCACCTTAGCCGTTGCCACGGCCTCAGAGCTCGGGAAGCCCGGCAGAATGTTCGCCTTCCACTCAACGACTTCTCCCTGCAGGAGCGGGGCATCCCTCCTTACCACTCGCACGCCGGCGTCCCGAAACGCGCGATCGAACGCCTCCTGAACTGGCCCCCCGACCGAGCCAACCGTCGGGATCTCTCGGTCATCAACTGTCACTATCGTCAGAGCAGAGCGGGCATCCTCAAACGAGCCCACCTTGACGCGCAAGGCCGCCGCTTCAGCGCCGCCGGGCTCAACCTTCTGTACCGCAGATACCGGCGGGGCCTGCATCTCCAGCCCAAACTCGGGAGCGCAGGCGGAGGCGCTAAAGACTACAAGGAGTGCGAAGAAGAGGTTTTTCATACCCTCGGAGTCTCTCGCCTGAAGCCTAATTTGGCAACTGGGCCAAAATCTCTCGGGCCTCAGTCACAACGCCTGAGTCAGGGTCGGCTTGGGCTTCCTGAAGCCTCTTCAGCATGCGGGCTTTCGCTTTGCCCCCCTGCAGGCTGAGGATCTCGCTGTAGGCCCACAGGGCGTGCCGTCGAACGATAGCGGATGAATCAGCGCGAGAGGCCTCCAGCAGCTCAGTCTCTAAGCCGAGGACGCCGCGGTTTGCTGCAACTACCGCGGCGTTGCGGAGCAACCCCTCTCGCTTGGCGCGCATCAGCGCGGTGCCCGCAAACTTCCGCTCGAAGGCCGCACCGTCGCGCATGCCAAGCACCTCAGCCAGCGGCAGAGATGGCCCTACCCCCGCCTCTCTCCCCAGCTCGGGCACGTCTGCGCTGAGCTTCTTCTTGAGCGGGACTACATTGAATGGGCAGACCTCCTGGCATACATCGCAGCCAAAGATCCACTCGCCGAGCATCCTTCGCTCCTGAAGGCTCAGAACTCCTCGCTTCTCGATTGAGAGGTACGAGATGCAGCGTCCGGCGTCCAGCACGCGCTCTCCCACAAAAGCCTGCGTTGGGCATTCCGACATGCAGCTTTGGCAGCTTCCGCAATGCATTCGCCGGTCTTCGGCACGGCTGCCGCTCCCGCGCACATCGACGTCCCAGATAATCTCCCCGAGGAAAAAGAAGGTCCCGCGTCCCGGCATAATCAACATGGTGCTCTTTCCGACGAACCCGAGTGCGGACTTTCGGCCAAGCGCACGCTCAAGCAGCGGCACCGAGTCAGAGAAAACGCGCGCCTCCAGCGAGGAGAGGCCCTGCTCGCTTCGCACCAGGGCCACAAGCTGCTCTAGCCTCCTTCGCAACACCTTGTGGTAATCCCTGCCCCAGGCATACCGGGCAACACGACCGTGATCTGGGGGGAGCGGCGAGACCGGCGCCCGGTCGTAGAAGAGGGCAACGGTAACCACCGAGCGAGCTCCGGGGAGGATCGCCGCGGGACTCGATAGCAGCTCCGGCGAGCGCTGCATGTACTGCATCTCCGCCGCGAACCCCGCCTGCTGCCAGGTGCGAAGGCGCTCAGCATCGGTTTCTAGCTGTTCGGAATCGGCCACCCCCACAACCGTTAGACCTGCCCTGAAGGCTAGAGTGGCGAGCTTTTCTCGATCCAAAACTTGCATAACATACAAGAATACATGCGGATCTTTCGCCGCGAGGGTTGACCCGGTTTGCCAAACCGGGCTAAGAAGACAACCTTAACACTCTTAGGGCTGAGTGTATCTCCCGCCCTTAGAGCTCGCCGGTCCCTATCGTCTAGCCTGGCCTAGGACGTCACCCTTTCACGGTGAAGACACGGGTTCGAATCCCGTTGGGGACACTCTCCGATCGGCGGCATTTTGGCCAACGGCGCGCCCTGACCCCCAATCCCTGCCGTGGTTAGCTTGCCCTTGTCTGTGGTACCGTCCTCTGGCTCATGAACGCATCTACCCATTCAAACCCCAGAATTTCGTCTGCCCCAAGCGCCAAGGAGCGATTCGCGCACGCGCTCACGCTCGTCCCAGAGCTGGCGGACGTAGAGCAGGTCATTCGATCGTCTTTTAAGTCAGACGTCGCATCGATGCGAGACATCCCAGAGTACCTATTGTCGCTCGGCGGCAAGAGGATCCGCCCGGTCTTGACGCTGTTGTGCGGCAAGGCTTTGGGAACCGACGATATCTCAGACGAGTTCCTTGATGTTGCGGCCGGAATTGAGCTGATTCACATGGCAACGCTGATGCACGATGACATCATCGACCAGTCGCCGGTGCGCCGTCACAAGCCCTCGCCGTACGCCAAGTTCGGCACCCCTGCAACGCTCCTGTCGGGAGACTTCTTGCTGACCCGGGCTTTTGGCCTTTGCGCCAAGCTCGACGATGACATAGTAACAGCGACAGAACAGGCATGCATCGAGCTGGTAGAAGGTGAGGCTCTTGAGTCAGCTCTCTACGCGGAGAAACACTCGAAGGCCTCTAGCTTAACGATTGCGCAGAGAAAAACCGCGTCGCTCTTTCGGCTGGCGGCGTTCTGCGCTGCCCACCTGTCAGGCGGATCCCTTGAGACCAAGCGCCTGATGAGCACGTTCGGAGAGTGTCTGGGAATCGCCTTCCAGATTATTGACGATATCCTCGACGTGACCTCAGACGAGGCGACCCTCGGCAAGAAGCAGGGACTTGACCTGCTAGAGCGAAAGCCCTCTCTCGTAAACGTCCTATGGCTGGAGTCGGGAGACGCTGACGCTAAGCGACTACTAATCCCGCCCCTCAGCCCAGCCGACGAACAGCCTTGGGTAGACGCGGCCGTGCTGAAGCTCAAAGATGGCCCCGTCATTTCGGAAGCGAAGCGCCTCGCGGCATCGTACGCAGACCAGTCCTCAAAGGCGCTCACCGAGGCGTTGGGTGGCAACCTGCACGAGCTTAATCCGGCTGGAGAAGCTCTCTTCGCCGTGGTGGATTTCGCCCTCGACCGGGTGCTGTAACCCTCGTTTCAGGCACTTAAACGCCCCTTTTTAGGGCCCTGGCCCTTAGCGCACGAGCCGCCAAAAACCCTCATAACCTCTGTAGTTTGCCGCTTGGAGAGCGATCTCCGAACGGCTGGTTCAATTGCGTTGATTCACAGGTTTTGGAAGCTTGCGCTTGAGTGTTGCGAACCTCCAAACCAGCCTGCTGGATTTTGGAGTTTGTGAAACGAAAGGCTGCTTCGAGGTAGGAAACGTGGCTTTAAATTTCACGGAGTCTGTGGTGGGCAATTCGGACCGGTTACCTGAAATGGATCTCGCGCATCTCGGCGGGAAAGGATACACGGCGATCAGCGAATTAATGCGGGCGATGATTCTTCGCACCATCGAGGACCTTAGCTCTGGGCCCGAGCTCAGGCAGGAGGCTCTCACTTACCTGATGGACGACGACGATGAGTACATCCTTTCGTTCAATTCTATCTGTCGTTATTTTGGATTCGATCCTGACAAAACGCGCTACGCGATCCTGAACGCCAAGTCGAAGATTCGCACTCGGCGGCGGGCAGCGTAGGGACAGAGCCTCAGTCTGTTCGCGCACCAGCGTACGCCGGGGCGCAAAAGCTGAAATGGGACCCCGAGAGGTCCCATTTCTTTTTCCTTCTCCTTTCGAAGCCGCTGGGCCAAAAAAAGGGGCCTCGAAGGCCCCTCAGTAACGCCAAGCTGCCAAGCCTACAGCGTTGCCGCATGCCCTCCATTCACTAGGAACAGCATGCGCTCTACCCCCCTGAGCTTGAGCTGTTTGAGCTTTCGTTCCTCTTGCTCTTCAGCCGGAGTGAGAAAGGACTGGCGCGCTAGCTGCTGGAGCCTCTCTTCGAACTCATGGTGCTGCGCGTACAGCTTCTTAAGTTCGAAATTGCGGGGGACCTCTCTCTCTATCAGTTCTCGCTCAGCACGCTCCATTACTCATCTCCCATCAAAAGTCCCTGAGGCGACTCTGCCTCAAGGTGTAGTTGAACCACGGTCTTCCGGTCGGATGCGAAGTAACACCCCTCTATGGTACCACCGAAGTCCCCCTCTCCTATGAAGATTCGGATGCCCGGGCGATAAACTAAACCCAATGAGGCTCAACAGCCCCAAGGTTTATGGGTTTCCCGGAGGAGGCAAGACGAACGTGAGCGCCCTTCCCGCTCGCTCGCCATCGCGCCTGTGAGAGTGGAAGCGATGGTCGGAGATGGTGCAAATTTCGGCCGAGACTGCCCTGACTTGAGGGGCAACCTCACGTAACTGGCTGATGGCCGTAGCAGCTGTGTCCAGGAGCACCTTCCCGCCCCCTCCAGGAGCCGCGGTAAACACCGCAGAGCTTCCAATAGCCTCGATAACCTCGGGGCCCACCTCGTAGCAGCCCCCCCCTGCCGAGGCGAACACAGCAGCCTCCAGAGGCTCACGCAGCCTTTCAAGACCGGCTCGGATAACCCCGTTTGCGAGCCCCCTCCATCCAGCATGAGTCACCGCCCACCCGCTCCTGGCTCGAACAACTACCGGTACGCAGTCGGCTGTCATCACCCCAAACGCAACAGAAGAACCCAGCTCACAAGGAGTCACCACTGCATCCCCCTCAGCGAACCGGAACAGGCTGCTGGCGCCCTCCCTAGCGAGCTGCTGCTCAAGGTTGTCGGGAAGCTGTACGCACTGGTTCCCGTGGCTCTGGCGGGGAACGGCCAGCGCCGCGGCGCCCACCGCCTGACAGAGCGAGTGCGCGCTGTCAGCAAAGGACTCATCCCGAAATGAGAGCGCGCGTGTCGTCATCCCATGCACGATGCCCTCGCCCCACCAGGCACGACAGACGAGCAGCTCAACGCCGTTGTGGGTTACGAAACAGAAAGCCGGATTCATGCCGCTACTATCCCAGAGCGAGGCGGCAGGCAGCAAGGCTAACTAGGAAGCGAAGTCCGAGAGGGCTCGCAGCAGAAACTTCGGAGCAACTCCGTTTAACACAATTAGGGCTAAGATAAGAAAGATGACGGCCCGCTCCCGGAACGAGAGGCTAGTCTCCGGGTCGCGGCCCTCGACTGGCTGGCCGTAGAAGATCCTGGCAAACAGCCTAAACCCAGAGAACCCATTGAGCGTGAGGGCAACCGCAACAACACCCACCAGGAATGCGTGGTGCTCTAGCCCCTGCCCTATCGTTACCTCTTCTTCTATAAACCCTAGAGTGCCTGGGAATCCAACGAGCGACAGCACGCACACCAGATAGCAAACTCCAAGCTCCGGAAAGAGCGCCCCGAGCCCGGACGGCGCCAATACGCCACGGACCCCGAACCGGCTCGTTAGCAGCGCGCACACCCCGAGAAGACCTAGAACAGCCACGAGCACGTTGACTCCATCGAGCATTGAGGCTGTCATCCCCATCTCCTCGAAGCCGCTTGCGCTGAGGGCCATTAGGCTGATGTGGCTTAAGTAGAGGTAGCCCGGAATTCTCTTCAACCGCGTTTCGGCGAAAAAAAGCAGTGCTGCATACAGCAAGCCTACAACTGGCACGATGATGAGCAAAAAGGAATGGCTCCAGAACTGCGTCACTATCGGGGCGTAGAGCCGGAAAAAGAAGAGTAGCCCCACCTCTATGCACAGCAGTGGGAGGAATATGGTGCCACGCGGAGCCCCGAGAAAGGGCACGACCCATCCATGGAAAGGGAATATGCCAGCCACAATCGCAGACGACAGGCAGAGCAGCGCGAGGTCAATCGTCTGGAGCAAGCCCGGCGCCCCTCCCACCTGAGCCGGAATGACTAGCCCAACGTCATGCAGCAGGCGCAAGACGAGCGATGCTCCTATCGCGGCGAGCGCCACACCGTGGTACCAGAGGAACGCCTGAGCTCGCACCTGCCCGCGTTCGTCCTCAGGAAGACTGCGCGCGTGGTGCCGAACCGCCCCGTTAAAGAGCAAAAGCAGCAAAGCACCGAACAAGAGGAAGCTGGAAACCTTCTGAACCTCTATCAGGGTAAAAACCAGGGCCTGCATCAGGTACACGCGACTCATTCGGACGCGAACGAGCGGGGCGCTGGGTGTAAACAGGACGGCTCCAAGAAAGAGCGTAGCGCTCACGATCGAACAGAGGTACTTCCCCTCAAAGGTGAGCTTGTGGACGTACGCAGCCTGCTTGGCGAACACCATGGGGCCCATCGCAAGGCCACCCTCCTCAACCCGAAAGCCCATGCTCTGAGCTACCGCCAGGGCCAGGCCAAGCAGTGCGACTGATACTGCCATGCCGCGCCGAAAACGCGCCGAGGGCTTACGCTCTCGCAGGGCCTCGAAGGCAGACGCTCCCACGAAGACCGCGGCCAAGAGCACTCTGCTGGCTAACTCAGTGCTAACGACGGTCATGACTGCGTTCCCTCCCGTGGCTTGTTGCGTCCTGAGCGGGTCAGAAGGCCCAGCCACGCCTCCTCAAGGGCCTGCAGTCGGAGCGACACCCGCTCGAGCATCAGCACCAACACGCTCCGTCCCGAAGCTGCTCGCAAGGCCATGTCGAAAGCAAAGCTGAATGTGCGATTGAGAACCCCCGGAGGAACCAGCACAGGCACAATGCCAGCCCTGGCCCGCTCCGCATCGAACTGGTGGGCGTCCTCGAAAGCGACGAACTGGTGGATGATCGAAGAGCACTTGAGGATCTGGTAGGTACGCAAGAACGCATGGCCTATGCAGTGAATCGTTGCGATGTAGTACCAGCCGAGGCTTATTTCGACGAACATTATCCCCACCTGCGAGAGCGAGGCGTAGGCCAATGCGCTCTTTACGTCGCTCTGAACTTGGCTTAGCAGCACCCCGTAGATACAGGAAACGGCACCGACTATTCCTGTAGCCCACAGCATTGACTCTGGCACGTCGTACTGAAGTCGAAGCCGCAACAGGAGGTACACTCCGGCGTGGATCGAGAGCCCCCCATAAAATATCGCGCTCGACGAGGTGGGCCCCTCCATGGCTCTCGGGAGCCACGACGAGTACGGGTACTGCGCTGACTTTCCCATCGCGGAGAACAGAAAGAGAAAAGGCACGAAATAGAAGAGGTCTCCGGGCAACGGCCTCTTAACGTGCACCCCTAGCCCGAAGCTGTCGTCCGGCAGGTACGCAGCAAGGAGCGCCGCACCGCACAGCAGCCCGATGTCGCAAACGCGGTATGCCCAGAAGGCATGCAACGCATTGTCGATGGTCTCACGCCTAATCGTGAAAAACGAGATGAGCAGCGCCGACGTTATCCCCACCAGCTCCCATCCAATGAAGAGCCCCTGGAAGTCGCTGGCCATAAACACCACGAGCACTCCATTGAGGAAGAGAACTATGAGGAAGAAGAACCGGTAAAATCCTGCGTCTCTGTGCAGGTAGTGCTGCGAGAAGACGCCCACAATGTTCGAGAGGATCGTCGCCATCACGACGAACCATATGTTCAGGAAATCCAGCTGCAGCCCGAGCTCGACTACGTGGTGACCAAAGGAAAAGAAATGGTAGTGCAGCACGGGGATCGGATTGACAGTCCCGCGAAGGAGGAACTCTCTCACCATATGAAACGCCACGAGCATCCCAGCAAAAAACCCGATCGACTGCCCGAGCGCCACTGTGCGCTTAACCACCTTCTCGCTAAACTTGAGCGGGGTGAAGCCAAGCAGCGCGAGCAAGAGAAGAGACATAAGAGGGCCGTAGAAGATGGCGCCTGCCAGGTTGTGAACAACTGAGTCCGCCGTCATCCGCCTATCCTCACAAAGCCCAGATGCCCCTTCTTGCCCACCACCCAACTCAAGGAGGATGGAACTCGCTGCAGGGCTACGGGCTGCTCCTCAAACTTTCTAAATGCGCCTGACTGATCCAGGTAGAACAGCTCGTTGCTCTCTGGGCGGTAGGCCATCAGCACAACCCAGTGGTTGAGAATGAGCGATGCCAGCTCGGGCTCAAGCTTCATGAGCTGCTGGAGCTTCTCCGGCTCCTGCTCGATGACAAACAGCAGCCGGGTCGCCTCGTGTATCTCAATCATCTGCTGTGGCAGCCCAGTTCGCAGGTCACTACAGTATCCAGTCATGAGACCGAGCAATGACGTCACGTTGTGCGGAAGCTTTGTGCCCGCCCCGTAGTTTTGGTTATCCAGGGCCGAAAAAAAGTACTCAAGGTTTATGCCCATGCAGACCGGTATCACCGCCCGCAGCAGGTTGCGCAAAGCTCCCATCTCTGGATCCACCGTCTTGTCGTACGATATGAGAAACGACCGTCGGTCGAGGAAGAGTCCCTTCGTGACTTCCCGGCGCCCGACAACAGCGATGGCGTTAGTGGCATGGCCGTACTCCGGCCGGGGCTGCGCGATGTGGTGAGCACGCGACTCGACGTGAGCTATCGCCTCTTCCACCGTCTTCACCTCCGCGTCGTCGAAGCGACGGCACCGCTCTAGCGCGTTCTGGGCACGCGCAACCTCCACGTCAGCGCGAAACGTATCGAAAATCTTTCGGTTGCCAGGAGACAGCTCCTTGGTGTCGAAGTACTCCACCGCATCAGTGGTCGTGTTATGAAAAGCTCCCAGGAAGAAGGTGCTGTCAGGAATCTCAACCCCCTGCTCCCGAACCTTGGCTCGCACATCTTTCCGGTTTGCCATGAGGGCAAACACGCGAGGATTAAGCCTGCCAGGTCGTCCACCGCAGGCCCCGCAGTCATAGGCCGAACGGTACGGATTGTTCGTGCTAAAGGACCCGTGCCCCATGACAACCACCAAAGGAGCGAGCTTTTTTGAGAGCCCGGTTGTTAGAAGCAGCGTACGAACTCGGTGTGCCATCTCATCGAGAGAGTATTTGCCTGTGCCCCCGGTCCCGTCGTCTTCTGCAAACATGATAGCGCTCTCGTCTGCTGGATTGAGCAGCGACCGCTTGAGGTACAGCCTGACTCTGTGCATTAGCCGCGGCGCCAGCGTGGAGAGCGAGAGCGGAACGAGCGCCAGAATGCCTCCCAGCGCCAGCAGCCAACCGCGCAAGAGAGACCGAGACTTGCCCTCGATGAACATCTCAATGTCCGACTGGAGAGTCTTAACCCGCTGCAGCCCGATGAGCCTGCCCTCAGAGCCCCTACGCGGAGCAACCTGCACCTGGTGAGTCGGGACGATGTTTACCGGACAGAACGGTGCTGGCCGTTCGTACAGGCTATGGAACTCGGCATCGACCCCAAAGAACCCCGCCGTTCCAAAGGTCTGGTATCCCTCATTGATCTCCTCAAGGTAGCGCCGAAAAGACTCCTCTCGATCATCGATGCAGCAAACAACCTGGCACACCGGGTCCACTACCCTCTCCGCCGTGCGTCCGGCGTTAAGGCTCAAAATCGCGGACGCAACCCTACTGTACAGGTTCCACTCGTAGGCCTTGTGCCACACCCGCAGCCGCTCCGGCGAATCGAATCGGCACACTAGAGCGACCAGGTCCGCGCGCTCAAGCTCGCTCAGCGCGAGCACTTCGCTGCCGGCACAGGGCAGGAGCTGGAATGCGTGAAAGAGGTGGTAGGCCGTCGTCCGGATCCGAGTTGCTTGGTCGTCAAGGTCGGCAAGCCCGGGTCGCATGAGCTCGAAAGCCTCTTCATCTTGATCCTGCCCTGGCAGGCGGTCCGGGAACCTCTCAAAGTACCTGGCAGCGAACCGCTCTAGGAGAAGCCTCACAGCCAAGAAGTCTCTCAGGTGCGCCCGAATTGGAAGCCCAGCAACGCCGAGCTCGCTCTGCCTGACAAGCCCTCCCCAACCTTTTAGGATCAGGGCCTTCTGAAGCAGCACACTCTCCCATTCGTCTTCGGGAATCCCCTCCTCCCTGAGGAGCCGCTCGATCAGCTCTGCTGCCGTACATGCTTCGTACTGCTCAAAGCTTCCCCGGAGCCACACAGGGCGAGCAATCGAAAGGTTCCTCATGTGGGCAAAGAATGCGTGCATGAGACCGCGTGAACGGTCGTTGAGGCTTAAGTGCGCAAGCCCCGCATCGAGAAACGCACCCGTAAACTTTATCAGGTAGGGATTAACCAGCTCCTCGATCGCTGAATTCCTTCTCGGCCTCCTGTGCTTTGAGCCGAATTCCGGGCTGCGCTGAAGAACCTCTCGCGCAACGACAATCGAGGATAACCAGAGCAACTTGAGCGAGTCGCTCACGCTCCAGGAATCCTGCGGGCTGTGCATCAGGTCGTGGACATCGACCAGCTCGTGCAGCCACTCCTGGTGCCAGTCCTGCACCACATCTTCATAGCGCTTGAGCCACTCCCCGAGCTTTGCTTCAGGCACTCTCGAGTCGCACTCCAAGATATGGCTAACCTTCGACGCCGAAACTTCGTGGTGGTAGTGCTCGAGATACCCTTTCTCGAGCAGCCGCCAACGCAGGGTCTCAGCGGTGAGCGGCACAGGGGCCGCAAACATGAGGGCGCGCACCATTTTGCGCTTCGAAACACCCAGAAGCCACGGAGTGCCGTCGAGGCCAGTCTCATCAAGCACGTGGTTGATGTCCGATGCGTCTACCCTGCCCGAGTAGTAAAAATCTTGGTACGTGGTCTCAGCGAAGGCCGTGCGAGCCGAGAAAACCTCGGCCGCGCTATCGAGCGCATCGAAGAACTCCTGCCCCTCAAAGTGGTGCAGGGTATTGTGGTGCACGAACGTTTTTAGGGGTCCTTGGGATGGGAGGTAGTGCCCGATGTGCTCAACGATCTCATCCACCGACTCGCGCTTGGCGGCGGCAGGCTCTCCGGAACTTGCGGACATACCGAAACCTTCTTAAGACCGAGCAGTCTGCTGGACACCGCAATTCTTTACGACAAGTCGCCGCGCAGCTTCATAGTGAGAGCTCACCGGCGTCAGCCGGTCAAGTCCTGGAGCGAGCAACGACCGGCCAGACTGCGAGTAGTCACACTCAACCGCCCTAAATTCCCGCATAAAGGTGTGGTCAACCAAGACCGTCTCGCTAAAGTCGATACACAGCGGCGCATCGCCCGCGGCAGCAAGAGCCTGCTTGAAGCCGATGACGTTTCCGAAGAAGCAGCTAGCAGGAAGAGTGATTGTGACTCGGCCATCCGGGCCAGCCACGCCGGGCTTCACGCGCCCCACCAGAGACCTGACAGGCGCACCCATAAACAGGCAGCAGGCATACTGCACCAGCACGCCGAAGAAGACACCCTCCAGGAGGTCATTGCGGATGAGAGTAGCAAGCACCGTCGAGGTAAAAACGATCAGCTGCTCCAAGCCCACGTGCTTGCACTCTTGAAAGTGCTTCGGCGCGGCTAAGCGGTAGCCCGTGACACACAGGACTCCAGCTAGTGCAGAAACGGGGACTAGGTGGATGACGTCAGCAAGGACAACCGCGTAGAGAAGGAGGCATGCTCCGTGGAAGAAGTTAGACCACCGAGTGCGCGCTCCGTAGGTAACGTTCGCGTAGGAACGCACTACCTCCGAAATCATCGGGAGTCCCCCGAGACAGGCGCACAGCATATTGCCGAAGCCAGTTGCCAGCAGGTCCCGGTTTAAGTCTGACTTTCTCTTGAACGGATCGATCGTATCAACCGCCTTGACGGTTAGCAGCGACTCGATTGAGCCGATCATCGCAAAGAGCACAATAAACTGGATGCCAGTACCCGAAAGTATCTTCGTGAGGTCGAAGTTCGGGAACGTGATGCCTGCGACGAAGTTGCTCGGCAAGCTGACCAGGAGCTTATCGTCGACGCTGTACTGCTCAGAGTACCACGTGTAGTTGTGGGGATGGGCAAAGTCAAAAAAGAGGCAGAACGCGACGCCGGCAAGCACTGCCAGGAGTGGTCCAGGAAAGTAACGAGCAAGCTTCCCCAGAAAGATGTGCGCAAACAGTACGATGAGCACGCTGGTCGCCCCAACTAACGCAACCTCAGGATTCATCTTCACAAGCGAATGCGGGATTTCAAGGAGCAGGTCAATTGGCGCCCGGGCAATCGGCTTAACGCCCAGCAGAGGATGGATCTGCTTTGAGAAGATGATAACGCCTATCGCCGTTAACATCCCGTGGACGACAGATGCTGGAAAGAAGTCTCCGAACTTGCCCAGCTTGAGGAGAGCGAACACGATCTGAATCGCCGCGGCAATAACCAGCACGGCCAGTGTCAGACGGTACCCAGTGAAGGCATCTCCCGGTCCAAGTGCCTCGACTGCGCCGATAGCTATGGCGATAAGGCCGGCGGCGGGTCCCTTAATCGAGAGACGCGAGCCACACAGAGGCCCTACCACCAGTCCGCCAACGATAGCGGTTATGAGCCCCCCGAACGCTGGAAAGCCGCTCGCCATTGCGATGCCGAGACACAACGGCAACGCTATGAGCGACACCAGCAGGCCGGTTGTCAGATCATTTTTCCAGTTTTGCTGAAGGCCCGCGAGCCCATCCGCAGGCACGTGTGAAGGCGTAGGCGTACAAGCCGCCGAGCGAGATAACATTTGCACAACTCCTAGAAGTAACTATCAGAGCTAATAAATTGCTTTATCAGGCCTTAAGTCGAGTCTAGTCGCTTTGCTTGTGGCTAAGGCTCGGCCGGGTCGATTCTTTAGGATTACTCCCAGGGCAGAGGTTAGTCAACTACCCTTGCGTGTGAATTAGGTTAGCGAATCTGCTAAGCCTCTACCCTTGAAAGGCATTTCGGTCGTCCCCATCTTTACGCCCTGATTCCTCCTCCGTCAGCGGCTGCCTAGCAGGCTCTTGCGCGTCGCGTCGTCATCTCAACGCGGTCGCGCCCATGTACGGAACTCGCTCTCTTTCCCGCCACGGCTCAGGCCTTTCCGCTAGTAGTCCACCGACACCGAAACAACAAACACCTGCGCCCAGCGCGGCTCCAGCCCAAACCGCTGTGTGTGCTGTTCCAGGAAGCCTACGTCATAGCGGGCGTTACCGACCTTCCAAAATGGCCCGATGAAGATCCTGTCTTGGTCGTAGCCCCCAGTTGGGCCGTTCGGCACGGAGTTGAAATTCACAAAGATCTCATTAAAGGCCGCAATCCCGAAGCTCCCATCGTATACGAGCGGATAGCTGGCACGGATGAGGTACCGCGCGCGATTAGAAACCGCCCCTTGCGTGTCCTGAATAAAGCGCTGCTCCTGGCGAAAGCGATGCTGCACCAACACGTCATCGAGGTGGTGCACGTAGGTCGCTTGCAGGAAGGTTCTATTTTCATCGCGGTATGTGCGGTGGTACTCGGAGTTGTAGAACATCGGCCCCCACAGGTACCCAACTCCAAACGTGCTTCCTCCGGGCCCAGCGCGCGAGAGAACGAGTCGCAGGATGTTTGTGTTGAGTCGACGCCAGTTGTCTCCCTGCCGGGGCTGCTCCTCGAGCGTCAGTACCCACTTTCTTTCGGGCTCAATGCCGACGTTTGCGACGTAACTAAACCAACCTTCAAAGTCGGTCTGCTGGGCGTGAGTGTCAGAGGGCGCGTAGACCATCACGGCCACTGCGAGCACAGCTGCGAATCGGCGGCAGGCATTTCGAAGACTGTCTCTTATACACATCTGACGCTGCCGACGATACTCCTTGTGTAGATCTCGGTG
>OMIG01000185.1 GCA_900299035.1 Pseudomonadota bacterium | reverse complement strand
GAGGACATGAACCGGGGGATATTCTGGTTCAACAACCACCTCGACGAGTACGTCCTGGAGCCAGTGGCGCGTGGCTACCGCGACGTAACGCCCGACGAAGTTCGCACCGGCATCGGCAATTTCTTTCTTAACTTGCGGTACCCGTCTTACCTTGTGAGCGACATCTTTCAGGGGAAGTTCGAGCAAGCTCTCGATCATACCGGCCGCTTCCTTATTAACTCTACGATCGGCGTCCTCGGCTTTATCGATTTTGCCAAGGATATGGGGCTCCCTGACCACGACGAGGACTTCGGAATTACGCTCGCCTACCACGGAGTGCCGGCTGGCCCGTACCTCATGCTGCCAGTCCTTGGGCCATCCAACGTCCGTGACGGCGTAGGCCGCATCGTTGACGCCTTCCTTGACCCAATCGGGTGGGTCGCGTACTCGAACCTCCCGTCGAGCACCAAGTGGGCTATCACCGGAGGCGCCCTCGGAGTGAAGCTGATCCATACGCGCTCGGGCCTTCTGCAAGCTGTTGATGCGGCCAAGGAGAGCTCTCTCGACTACTACGGGTTCATGCAGGGAGCCTACTACCAGCACCGCTACGGCCTGATGACGGATGGAGCTGAGACGGACGAGTACGACTCGCTCAGCGGAGAATCAGACGACCTGTACGATCCGAGCGAGTCAGACGTGGAGCGCCTTGAGGAGGCTCAGGCCGAAAAGAAGAAGGAGTCCCAGGAATGAGCGTCGAGATCACCGGCAGGTACCTAGGCAGCAAGAAAGTTGAGCTTACCCACTCCCAGTCAGGCTCGAAGATGGTGACGGAAGCGCCGCGCGACAACGGCGGCGAAGGAATGAGCTTTTCTCCGACAGACCTTGTGGCTGCCGCGTTTGGGTCGTGTGTGCTTACGACCATTGCGATCGTCGCGGAGCGCGCGGGCTTCAGTGTTGACGGGATGCACATGCGCGTAGAGAAGCACATGCAGCAAGAGCCTCGTCGGATAGGTATCATTCCTTTGGTCGTGCACCTGCCGCGCAGCCTCAGTGAGGCCGAGCGGCGCCGGGCCGAAAGTGCCGGGCGAGCTTGCCCTGTGCACAAGTCTCTGCACCCTGAGGTGAAGGCGGAGATAGAGTTCGTTTACGATGTAGGCTAGCGCCTGGTCCCTACGCGCCTTCTTTGCAGCGACGGACGGACCGCTGTCGATCGGCCCGCACGCCTAAGCACAACATTCGGAGCAGCAATAGCCGGAAGAAGTCCGCTAGTACTCGAGCGAGACGCTCTCAACTTCTTGAACGCCTTTGATGGCGTCGACCTCGATTTCAACGACTAGCCTGGGGTCAACCAGCTTTGAAACCTGCACCATGCTGCTCGCCGGGCGAATCGGCTCGAAGACCTCACGATGCGCCCTGGCGTAGTCCTCCCAGCGGGCGATGTTGGTAACGAACAGGCGAGTGCGTATGACGTCACCAGGCTGAAAGCCACGGCTCGCCAGAATCGTCTTAACGATCGAGAGAATGTACTTCGTCTGCTCGTACGGCTCACCCGGGCTGACTACCTCGCCCTTTGAGTTCATGGCGGTGGTGCCAGAGATCGAGAGGTGGCTGCCAACCTGGACGGCGCGCGCGTAGCCTCGTAGCGGCTCGAGCGGAGATCCAGAGAGGATATTGGTGCGGGTTTTCTCAGTCGTCATGCGCCAAACTTTGCACAATAGCTCCGGCTCGTAAATACGGAGGCTCGGCCACAGGGATATTCCGGGCCGCACTCTCTGCCCTAAGACGCTGGCACCACGACGGCTCGGCTAAAGGCCTCCTCGAGCAGCTTAAGCCAACGCGGTTTGCTCACGAGCTTTCCTGCAAGGCCCCCGGCGTTGGGGTTCATGCGCAGGACTCGCGACACCTCGATCGTCTCCGCTCCTGGGCAGACGTGTTCAGCCTGAAAATACACAGCCGACTCCTCTGAGCCGCTTTGCTGAATCCCCGCAGGCAGGCGTCGAGACACCCTCGTCATGAGGGTTGTCGGAGCAAACTCCAGTATGACAGCGCCGTTCCTGATAGCGTCTCGTGTGCCTGTGGCGCGCACAAAGACCGAGCAGCCAGGACGAATCTCAGAGACCCGCGCAATGATTCTCATGTGGGCGGCGTCCGGCCGGAAGGCCCTCAATGCGAGCGTCTGTGGCACGCCGGCGTACGGGTCGGGAGTCGCAGTGGGTGTTGGGGTAGGGGTGCTGGGGAGGGAACCTTGGCCTTTGCCGCCTCGGCATGCAGCGTAGTTGTCAGAGAGGTACGCCGCGATCTCTTCGCGGCTCTGCTGCTCAAATTCTTGGGGCGCTGGCTCTGCAAGAATTGGCGCCATGATGCCTCCCGGTGAGTGCGTGGCGCTCAAGGTGTGGCCGATGTGGTGGGCGATGATTGACGGGTCGAGTGAGTCAGACACGTGCTGGACGACTAGCGCAGCAACGTCCGAGAATCGGTTTCGGCATGCCACAGAGAGGTACGTCAAGCCAAACACCTCGTCGTTGAGAGACTTGCCGGTGAAGAACTGAAAGAGGTCAGCCTGATTCCGCAGCGAGCTCTTGCCGTCGTGGATGACGCCTGGGCGTTCCTCAGCGTTGCGATCGACAAAGTTGCTGAGCATCGTCGAGGCGTCATTTGTCCGTCCTAATGAGGACGGGCCGTACTGCCGTGCGACACGCAGGACCAAGCCAAAGGGCTCTTCGTACAGAAGCGATGAGCGGTGCACTAGGCCTACGATCTTGCTGTTGCACCGCGCTCGAGTGCCGCATCCAGTGACTCTTGCGAAGCTTGAGTCAAAGTCCGTGGCCAGAAAAAGGATGTCGTAGGACTGTCTTGTGCCCACGCCAGAGCCAAAACTCCTGGTAGATTCGGCTGCGGGCGGCTGGGAGAGGCGGCAGATGGCATCCCTTCGGTGGAAAGTTGAAGGGATGTCTGCTCGGCCACGAAGGATGCTGGTCCCCTCAAGCTCGGCCGCAAGAGGCAACGTAAATAGGATTGGGCGGCTGAGCGCCCGTCTTGAGGAGCGGTGCCGTGCAACGGATACCTCTAAGGAGTGCGCCCCTGCATCGCGGTAGATGACTAGAGTCGCGTCGTACGGATCTTCTTTCCGGCGTTGGCTGGAGCGCCCGTACAGGAGAAGCGGGGAGTCGCTGCTACGTTCCGAGGCTGGCCGTGTAACTGAGGAGACGGTTACGCGAACTCTGCCTGTCTTGGGGCTCCACAGGAGCAGCGAAACGGGCGTTATCGCGAAACGGCACTCTGGATTAGGGCAGGCGGCCTCCAGCGAGGCTTCGGCGTCGGCGATCAGTCGGCGAAGGTCGCCCCGCACCACGGCGTTCTGGGCGCTCCTGGGGTGCGCCTGCGCTTCACAAACGGCAGCTACGCATGCGGATAGCATCAGGGCCGCCAGGGCGAGCGCTCGAGGGGATGTAAGGTAGCGGGAGCCCATGAGTCACGCTGTTTGCAGGGGTAAACACCCCTTCATCTAGCGGGATCGGCTCAAGTGTGTGGCCCCATTAGGCTAGGAAGCTTAAATAGGGCGAGCAGTCCTAGAAAGTGATGCCAGTTGGCTCGTAACTGGCGTTGTACGGGCCCACTTTTACGGTGCTGCTCTCAGGCACGTCGACGTCAAAGATTACGTCGCTAGTGGCTAGCCAGCCACGGATACCTGTAGCGGTGACGACGCGGTACCACTGGCCGTCCCGAAACTCAATCGAGACGATAGCATTCTTGGGCATCACAAAGAGCGAGCTTTCGCTGCGCCCTGGCGCAAGCCTCAAGTGGGCCCGTGACGCAACTACCCGCGCCTGCTTCGAAGTCGGAACGTACGGATCGTCGATCGACTCAGAGCAGTTTCCTGATCGGCCATGAAACGAAAACTCATCGCGAGTTGTCTTGGCGCTAGCGACGGCCACAGACGGCTTCCTTGCAACGCCCGAGCCCGAGCCTTTTGATGCGCGGTTTGTGGCTGCTGGCTTCACGCTACATGGCGGGCAAACAGCCAGCGGCGGAACCGAAGATTCTTCTGGCTTGATTTGCTGATTTTGGGCCACTCCGACTGGGGCTGGCTGAGTAGGCACCCCAACTCTCTCTGAGAGCACGGCACCGGCTGGTTGCGCCACCGCAGCGGGCTTCGGCGGCTCGGAGACCACTATCGTTGAAACGCCCTCGGAGCTTGCTCCTGTCGATGGCGGCAGGGATCCTGAAAGCTTCTTGAGAAGATCATCCTCTGCCTGACGGAGAGCGGCTTCCTGATCGGCGGGCTCGGCGGCGGCAGGCGCTGACGGCTGACTAATGCTTGCTCGGTCAGGTTCCACGGGTGATGCGGTGCCCTCGGGAGCTTGAGCCATTGAGAACCGAGCTGTAGTCGCCACTACGGCGAGAAGGGTGAGGACCTTTCCTGTGGTGGTGTTGCGAAGATTGTTTTTCATAGCCGGCTGTCTCCCGATTGTGCCCGCGAAGCCACTGCGTAAGCGGTGCGGCACCTCTCAATCTGTCATACAACCTGCAAGACTCTGGCTGAAGAGCCGATTCACTTCCCAAGGAGGGGAAGCCCTTTACAAACCCACGTTGGCGCGATTGGGCGCCGATCTCTATAATGGTAAACGTGCCTTGCCGCCTAATCAAATAGGCAAATTTGGCGGTTGCGTGCTCGGAATCCAGCCGAATGGGCTGGCTGCACGAGTCGGAACCTGTCGGCACGGGTACCGATTGAAACGCGCTTTTCGTGAGTGTACATGAGCGGAGCTCAGGCAGTTGCCCTGGACGTTGACGGCACCTTAGTGACTCTGCGGGCTAGTGTCGGAGAGCTTTACTCCGAGGCGCTGCAGGGATGCGGAATCTCTCTTAGCCCCGCTGTGCTGAATGTTGCGTTGGCACGCGCCTGGCAGAGCTTTGAGACTGAGTACCTGAACTCGCAGGCGAATTATGCGACTTCTGTCCCCCGTGAGGTAATCCTGTGGCATGAATTTGTGCGCAGAACTCTCGAAAGCTGCGAGGCTGGGCTCGGAGAGCGCCGAGAGCTGCTCGCGGCGGTCTACTCGTTCTTCGCCCGCGGCGCGTCACGGCGCGTGGCTCCAGGAGCGCTCGAAACGTGCCGCGCGTTGGCGGCAGCGGGGATTAAGGTAATCGCTGCTACCAACAATGACATCCGCACGAAGCAGGTCCTTGATGAGCTAGGACTGTCTTCGAGCCTCACGTGCGTGGTCACTGCGGGCGAAATCGGGTGGAAGAAGCCGTCTCCGAAATTCTTTGAAGCGATTGCGCGCATGGTGGCTGTGCCTCTGGACGAGATGCTGCATGTCGGCAACAGCAGACGGCTGGATGTTGATGCCGCAAGGCAAGCAGGGATGCGAGGGCTGCTCTACGATCCGGAAGGGGCCGGAGGCGTTGATGCTCTATCTGACCTTCGGGCGCTCGCGGCAGAGTGCATCCGGTAATATCCTGCCTAATCCCCGTGCTTTAGTTGGATCCCAACAGTTTCAGCGCCAGGGCAGGCTCCTGGTTAGCCTGCGCCATGAGAGCGACCTGTGATTTCGAGAGAACCTGAAGCCGAGTGAGTTTGGCGACATCCTCCGCGATATCCGCGTCTCGTACCTGGCTTTCGGCTGCCAGAGCGTTCTCCCGCATGACGGAGAGAGTGTTGACGGCTGCCCTCAAGCGCTCGGATGCCGCTCCGATAGTTCCTCTCTGTAATGCCACCTCGTCAACCGCGGCAGCGAGCGCAGTTATGGCGAGCCTGCTGGCGCTCATGGCTGCGTCTATTGAGGTGCCTGTGAGGGAGTAGGTGAGAGTGTTGCCAGAGCCGATCCCTAGTTCTCCTAGTGAGGCAGAGACTGATCGTATCTCGATTCGCGATGAGGCATCGGATGATAGCCCTACCTGAATGACTTGGTTGCTGCTGTTCTTTAGGGTGCCCAGCCCATTGAACTGAGAGACCTCCGCGATTCGGTTGATCTCAGAGCCCAGGGCGGCAAACTCAGTCTGCAAGGCCGAGCGTTGCGTGAGGGAGTAGAGCGAATTGGCTCCCTGGCTGGCCAGCTCTGACATGCGCTGCAGCAGAGACGTAATCTCTGCGAGCCCTGAGTCAGCACTTGTGGTGAACGACAAGCCGTCGTTCGCGTTTCGGATTGCAACAGCGAAGATCTTGCTCTGAGAGCGCAGCTTGTCAGCCAGCGCCAGGCCCGCTGGATCGTCGGCGCCGGAGTTAATTCGCAGGCCGGAGCCTAGCCGCTCGTACACGGTGCCGAGCGCGGCTGTGGTTTTCTTGAGCTGAGTTTGGAGACGCAGCGAGACTAGGTTGGCGGCGACTACAACAGACATCTTGTCCTTACCTTTTGGTCCTCGTCCTTGGGACCAGTTCAATCTCTCTACCGAACGTAACGGCTCCCCAGCGGAAAGCATGAGGCTCCACCGCTAAAAATCTTGCTGCTCCGAAGAAACTCACAAGGCATGGAATATCAATAGGTTAGCTGATTTTTAGAAGCAAAAGCCCCTTCATCAGCGATCTCTTAGGGACTAGAAGAGCCCAAATGCTACTCGGCGGCCCAAAACCGCCATAACTATCTTGAGTGGAAAAGGGTTTTTCTCTCAGGCGCGCTCTCCGGAGGTTTCTCTCGGCATGACACAGGACGGCAATAACGGCGGAAATAACGAGTCGGGCTCCAGCTCTCGGAACTACCAGTTCCGCTTCGGCAAGTTTGTCGATGACGGCAAGGCTAGGACTGACGGCAGCGAACTTGGAATCGTTAACCCCAACTTTCATTCTGACTACAAGCCGGAGGCTCTCGGCTTTCAGCACGTAGGCACGCCTGAACAGCTTGAGCTTAAGCTGGCAGAAGTCGGCTACCACTGTCTCCCGTTTTACGCCGTGCAGCTCTCGCTGCTCCTCAACACGCAGCTCAACAGCATCAAGTGTATCCTGCTAGAAGGCCCGTCAGGCTGCGGTAAGAGCTTCATGGCCAAGTCGCTGGCCAAGATCACAGGCGCTGAGCTGATGTGTCTCTCGTGCTACAAGGGCATGAACTTGCAGCACCTCCTTGAGATTCCGTCGACCCTGGGCATGGTGAACGCCATGGCTGGAAAGGGTGAGCTCGACCAAGACAAGCTGATGAACCTCGGCATTATCTCGAAGGCGTTTCTTACTTCGCAGAAGAAGCCGGTCATCCTGCTCATCGACGAAATCGACAAGGTAGACGTGGCTATCGACACGTTCTTCCTCGGCCCGATTCAGGACGCGCGTGTGTGGCTTGAGTCACGGCCGCCGATAGACGCCAACCTCGAGAATCTCGTCATCATCTTCACAAAGAACTTCGAGCGCCCGATCAGCGAGGCCCTCCTTCGCCGTGTTCATCCGCTGCGCATGCGCTTTATGGACTCAGCGCTGGAGCGGCGCGTGCTCGCGCCCCACTGTAAGCCGCGCTTGGCTGAGAACCTCATCCGCATCGCAGACCTGATGCGAGCCTCCGACGGCAGCTACCCCTTCGAGCGCCCACCGGCGCCTGAGGAGCTCCTCAAGGCCGCCCACTACCTGCAGCACCTCCTCACCTGGGACTTGATAGATTTCGCGTTCGTGGGACGAAACCTGTTCTACATGCTCTCTAAGTCAGAGCACGACCGCACCGTCTTTGAGCAGATGATGCGCTACCACCCGATGTTCGCGGACCCGCTCGTGCCAGACAACCGCAACGCCCCGATCGAGCAGATTCACGCGCGGCTTGGTCGCTGGCTGCTGGAGGAGATTGTCGATGACCCAGAAGCTAAGCGGCGCGGCAAGGCGTACCGGCCCGAGAAGGTAGGGCTCACCAAGTTTGACGACCCTGAAGAGATGGCGCGCCGTCTGGCGGCCGTGGGGTACCAGTGCGCAAGATTCACCGCAACGCAGATGTCGCTCCTGCTCACAACCCCCTCAGACCGCACACGAGCCGTGCTGCTCGAAGGGCCATCAGGCTGCGGAAAGAGCTTTTTGGCCAAGTGTCTCGCAAAGGTCACTGGCGCAGACTTCATGTGCTTGAGCTGCTACCAGGGCATGAACACCTCCCACTTGATTGAGGTCCCGTCAGCGCTTGCCATCGCCAGCTCAATGGCAGGACAGGAAAGCCAGGCGAAAGACAAGCTCATGAACCTTGGCATTCTCTCGCGGGCGTTCCTCAAGTCCCAGAGCCAGCCAGTCATCCTGCTCATAGACGAGATAGACAAGGTTGAGAGCCACATCGACACCTTCTTCCTCGGGCCAATCCAGGACGCCCGTATCTGGCTTGAGTCACGGCCGCCGATTGACTGCAACGTAGACAACCTGCTCGTAATCTTTACCAAGAACTTTAATCGCAAGCTCGATGACGCGTTCCTGCGGCGTATTCACCCGATACGGATGGCGTACCTCGACTCTACGCTCGAGCGCCGTGTGCTCTCAAAGCACTGCATGCCGCAGCTCGTGACGAACCTGGTGTGGGTCGCTGACCGCATGCGCAATAGCGAGGGCACCTACCAGTTTGAGCGTCCGCCGGCTCCTGAGGAGCTGCTCTCAATCGGCCACTACGTCCAGCGCATGCTCGACTGGGGAGCAGCAGACTTCGCCTGGGTAGGGAAGAACGTGTGGTGCATGATCGCAAAGTCTGAGCATGATCGGGCAGTTATGGAGCACATGCTGCGCTTCCATCCGGATTTCTTGGATCCGCTCCACATGGACGGAAAAAACGCCACGATTGATGTAATTTACGCCCGACTTGGCCGAATAATACTGCAGGACATCGTTGAAGATCCTGACCGTGACAAGCGCGAGCGCGCTTGGCTGGAGATGGAGTACGTCTAAGGCGCAAGTGGGGCTGCCTACATGGATAACTCGGGGCAGGGGGAGAAAAAGATAGTTTTCAAGAAGCGGCTCCTCGCTTCTCAGTCCCTCCCATCCCAAGACCAGGCTCCTCAGCAAGAAGCGCCTCAGGAAGACGCGCAAGAGAAAGTCGACTACTCCCACTACTACTACCAAGGCGAGATCTTCGACCAGTACTACCGGCCCCTGGCTATTGAGGGCGGCGAAGCGAAGCTAGCCGAGTTAGCGGCCGAACCGCTGGCGCCCCCGGCGCCAGAGCCTCGCCTGGACCGCCACACTATCGAAGCGCTCGGACGAGAGCGTCAGGAGGTAGCTGAGGCTCTCGCGAACCAGGTGTACACGTTGGCCCAGAAAGCTCGCGAGACTGACATTGATGTCTACCTGAGCGCATTCAACGTGGTCTTGGCCGAGAAGTCTCCGCGCGAGATGAAGGAGATTCTCGACAGAACCAACGACTTTTTTACTGAGCACTTTTACACTCCGATTCGTGACCGTGGAGAGCGCCCCGAAATATTCCACCAGATCATTAAGCGCGTCGGGCACGAAGCCTCTGACCGGATCGGCAGGATAGTCAAAGGCCTCGATGTCGAGGGCACAGCCAAGGCGATCTGGGACATCTACCACGGCGACCACGCGGACAAGGCTGCGCGCATCACGGCGATGCTGCTCGACTGCACCGAGATGCAGGTGCGGGCTCTGCGCGAAGAGTTCCTGCTCATTCCGTACAAAGACCTCGCGCGGCAGCTTTTTGCAATAATCCACCCACCAGCCCAGGACGCCTCAAGCGCAGGACGGCGCACCATCGGCAAAACCGAAGTGTATGAGACGAAGCGCATCAGTGCTGTTAAGTCACGCGATCAGCTCCAGGCGATTAGGTACTTGCTGCTGGGGCGAAGCTCCGAGGAGCTGGCGCTGATTCGACGCTTCTACCTCGACTGTGGCGATGGCCACGCAGATGAGGCAGACGCTGGGCTCGATGCGCACCTGCGCAAGAGCTTCTCAGCCATTGAGCTGGACAAGCTTGGATCGCTCTTCTCGGGCTGGAAGCCGCACACCGAGGCTGAAGAGATTCACAAGGTACTGTACCCAGCGACCTTATCCGAGGAGCTTGAGGACTCGCTGAGCGATCCTCGGGACTCAGTAGATCGTGATTTCACTCAGGGCATTGGGCGGTTCCTGCGGCGTTTCAAGAAGCGCAGAATGTGGCGCGGCAAAACCAGCGTCCGGCATCGGGTACTGGTCTCGTACGAAATCATCGCCGAGCGGCTCCAGGCGCTATCACTCGAACGTTTCTTGAAGACGAACGATGCGCTCTACGAGCTGTACGGGTATGAAATAGATCCGACACAGTTCCCCTTCCTCGGTCTGTTCGATGCGCGGCGCAGGGCAACAGTACTGCACGACGCAATAGCCTCGGCATTCGACTTGGGCCAGATGTTGCGGCCCTTTGAGTTTCTCTCGCCACGCGAGTGCCTGGCGGTGCAGCAGGCCTACCGCTGCCTGTACGGAATTGAGGCGAAGGCAGCGATCGAAGCCAGGTTGGCAGCCGCCAAGATCAAGCTCTCCGCGCGCGAACTTCAGGAAGCGTACCACCGCTACGTAGATGGTCATGGGCGTTGGCCGCTCAATTTGGACCTCCTAGCCCGCTTCCGCGGGGATGAGCCGCCCCCTGGGGTTTGGGAGCCGGATTTTAAGCCGTCTGACGACGATGCGCAGGCGGCAATTGACGTCGCCCACGTGCTCGACCGAGAGGCTGACATAGGCGAGCTGGACCGGCCGGTTCGTGAGATGCTGTGGAACAAGTCTTACGACGAACTCAACCGCCTTGAGCGGGCATTTTACGAGCTGACCGATCCTAAAGTCCCGCTGCGCCTCGCGCTGGACGAGAGCCTCTCTGTTGAGGCGCTAAGCTCGATTGAGCTAGTCCTCGCAGGGGTCGATGGCGCAGACATCGTGCAGCGCGCCTACGACGACCCGGCGGCCTTGTTGCTGCTGCGCGAGCTGCCGCACTCCCAGATAGCTGCTGTTCGGGATCTCTTCGAGAAGCTTCACTTTGTGGGGCTGGATGAGCACCTGCTCCAGCGCTACAGCGCCCTGCAGGATGAAGATGGGCTCATAGAGGTGTTGGCGCTTGTGCTGCTTCCGGAGGCGCATGCCTTCCATAAGGCGCTCCGCTCAATGCGGCGGGACGCGGCCTCTGACATGGAGAACGTGCGGCAGCACTGGACAGGGCTGCCTCTGCTCCGCCTGCTTGCGCTCGAGCGTGCCTTCGACATGGAGTTTCCGCGCCTCCGCCAGCACCTCAAGTACGGGGCGGCACGACAGGCACTTACCCCGCAGCTCTTTGCCGATGCGATCCTGCACTTTGAGGGCATTGACCCAGAGATCGTGGCTCGGCTCCTTGAGAGCTTCGATTCGGTCAACATCGACATGCTCCAGGATATCCTGCGCTCGAACAAGGATGACCAGCGGACAATTGAGGAGGTGTTTGACCTGCTATTCCCGGACGCACAGCTCCGCCGCTGCATCAAGGAGATGAAAATCGACCTCGACCTGATCAACGAAACCCTGCTGCACCTCGAGGGACATTCGGCGAAGGAAGTAGCAAGCGAGATCTACGACTTGGTGGCGTGCATGAAAGGCGATGAGCTTGGAGCGGCTGTGCTCGATGTCCTCGCGCCACCGTCGGGCAACCGCCGCAACAAGCGTATTCCTGAAGACATCAACTGGTCAGACGAGATGATGTTCCAGGTGGGGCTCTCCTTCCAGCGCGAATACGGCACCGACATGGTGGAGATGTGCCGCAAGGCAGGCGTCCCAGCGCAGATGCTGGAGGAGCTAACCACGCGCCTCTTTGGGCACGAAGTGTGCTCGACGGCGCGCGACGTCTACAACATCATGAAGCTCAACAAGGAAGGGCAGTCATCGCCCGACTACTCTGAGGAGCGCATCTGCGCCTACCTGGAGAGCCGAGGAGTGCGCCACCGCGATCGCTTGCTGCGGGCCTACAACGCCCACTGGGCCCACATGCCCGGCTTTAGCCACCTCGTCGATGACGTCGCCAAGTTCTTCAAGGACATAAACATCAAGAAGAAGATGCTGGCGATGCTCATAGGCCTAGGCAGCGAGCGCCGCCGGCCCGCTGCTAAGCCTGTCGACCTGCACTGACAGGCACCCACGGCTGGGCAAGCATAGGGATTTGCCCGGAAGCTCCTCAGCAAGTAGTATCCAGGCAGCCTCGTATGGTGCCTACAAGCAGCGAATTCCAGAAGAAAAACCCGGCTCAAGCCGGCATCCGTTCGACCCTCGTCGGCCTAGTGCTCAATGCGACTCTTGCAGCGGTCAAAGGTGTCGCTGGCGTGCTGGGCAACTCGTATGCCCTCATCGCTGATGCGATTGAGTCTGCTTCGGACATACTGGCGTCGGTGGTAGTCCTGCTTGGCCTTAAAATGGCCGGCAAGCCGGCCGACAAGAACCACCCCTACGGTCACGGAAAGTTTGAGCCCCTCGCAGCAGCGGTGGTCGGCTTGGCCCTCGTCGGCGCGGGAATCCTGATCGCTGTGGAGAGTGTCCGAGAGATCGCGACACCGCACCACGCACCAGCCCCCTTCACGCTCGTGGTGCTTCTCGCCGTGGTGGTGGCGAAGGAGCTGCTCTTCCGCTACGTAGCTGGCGTTGGAGCAAGCGTCGAGAGCTTGGCAGTTAAAGCAGACGCGTGGCATCACCGCAGTGATGCGTTGACGAGCCTTGCTGCCTTCGTCGGCATCTCCATAGCGCTCATCGGTGGCCCCGGGTACGAGAGCGCTGATGATTTCGCTGCCTTGATCGCGGCAGCAATCATCGTTCTCAACGCCTTCCTCATCCTCAAGCCAGCCCTTGCGGAGCTGATAGATACGGCTCCTGACCCAGCCATCGGCGAGAAAGTGCGAGAGGTGGCAGGAGCGGTTGCTGGAGTGCTAGGAACCCACAAGTGCCACGTGCGGAAGGTTGGCTTCGACTACTTTGTTGACCTGGACGTGTTGTGCGATCCAGATGCCACCATTCGTCAGGGCCATGACGTTGCCCACGATGTAGGGGAGGCAATTCATGCGGCTCTGCCCTTTGTGTCGAAAGTGCTTGTGCACGTAGAGCCGGCAGATGATTACGGCCGTCGCTCAAGAGAGGGGTGAGGTATGGGGCTGCTGCATAAGCTATACGGTGGACTAAGCTCAAGGCTCGGGAGCGCAGAGCAGGCTGTGTACCCGCAGACGGTGCGCAGCGGGCGCGGAGAAGAGGTGGAGCTTGCCCAGTACCGAGGCAAGGCTCTCCTGATCGTCAACACCGCCTCAAAGTGCGGTTTCACGCGCCAGTACGACGGCCTAGAGGCGCTCTACCAGCAGTTCGCCCCGAGTGGGCTTGAGGTGCTTGGCTTTCCAAGCAACGACTTCGCAGGACAAGAGCCGGGCTCAGACCAAGAGATTCAAGAGTTCTGCCGCCTAAACCACGGAGTTACCTTTCCTCTCTTTGCAAAAGGGGCGGTCAAAGGCCCCGACATCCAGCCGCTTTTTAAGGCTCTCACCGAGCGGGGACCGAAAGACCTTCGCGGGCCGGTTCGCTGGAACTTCGAGAAATTTCTCGTCGATCCACAGGGAAACCTGGTTGGGCGCTGGCGCTCGTACGTGACCCCTCAGAGCGGCGCTCTCGTCCGGGCTATTCAGCGAGTGCTTCCGGCGGGCTCTCAGGCGCGCTCCTAGTGTGTGAGCCTAATCGTTCACGTTCATCAAGTGGTAGCAGGGAGCCTTGGGAGATAGCCCGAAGGCTTACCCGAGACGGAGAAGCTACGTCGAGCCGTCGCCTAGAGCCTTGGAGGCGGCTTCTTTCTTCTTGCGCTCTTCTTCCTTCTTGAGGCGCGTGTAGTCAAGGTAGCTCAGGTTCGCCTGGATGTTGTCAGTGTTGCTGTAGACGTACGCCAGGAAGAACTCTGTAATCGTTGCCTTGCGGTTCTGGAGCTCCTCTGCCAGGCGCAGCACGAGGGCGGTGCGGGTCTTGTTCTCGCTCTCGAAGGCTTCCCACCACTTGCGCGCGCTGCCGGTGGTGTTGTCCCAGTCGAGGTTTTTCTTGACCTCAGTGAGCTTCTCCAGGAGCTGATCCTCAGACCAGCCCTTAGTGTTCGTGATGCCGGGCGGCAATCCGGGAGCTGCGCTGCCCTGCGCTCCGCCACCGCCACCGCCGCCTGTGCCATTCGGCAGCTCAATCGGCTTCTCGTCGTAGTCTATAGCTGTGGTGCGGAGCTTAAGCTCGTAGTCGCCCTTCTCAAACTCCGTGAGAGGCTTGAGGAGCTCCGGCAGCTTGTAGAAGGGGATGAGGTGGCCTTGGAACACGGGTGTGCTCGGCATAAAGAATGTGCAGATGTTGTCGGCAGGGCGCCCGATCTCGTCCGGCGTCAGCACAGCGCGCTGCTGGACCTGCTCCTGAGTGCTGTCGTTACGGCTGGCGAACACCTCGATCATCTTGCGGTTGGCGCCGACTGACTGCGTTTGGAACCGAATGGTCATCTGGCCGCTCTCTTTCGATGCCCACTCCGAGTCAGCCAGGTCAAGCGGCGGCATGAAGATCTTGGTGCTGAAGCCCGCCAGCACGGAGTCTGAATCGTCGTTGTAGTTGGCTTTGATCTGCGCAGTAGACTGGATGGCAGCCACGATGCTGACGTTGCGTGAGCGCAAGGTGTTGAGCTTCACGTGAATGTCAGGCAGCCGGCCGAGAGCGCTCGCGAACTCGTCGATGACGAGCCCGACGGGCCGAGGCAGGGCGTTGCCGGGGCACTGCTCAGCGCGCTTGGTGAGGAAGCGCAGCAGCTCAACCACGATCACGTTTGCCATCGGGCGAAGCATTTCGAGCTCAGACTCGCGCAGCTCGACGATGAACAGCGTAGGCTTCTGGATCAGGTCTTCGATGTCCAGCTCGTTGTGAAAGGTCGTCGCGCGAATGGCCGTGAGGTCCCAAGCGCTCAGGCGCATGCTCAGCTCGGACATGATCGTGTCGGCGTTCTGCGAGCCGGACCGTGCCAGCTCCACGAACGCGCGCGAATTTCGGATGGCGTGCGGGTGCACCTCGATCCAGTCGCACAGCCCCTTCATTCCAGACTGGACTAGCTGGTGGATGCGGGGCATCGAGAGCACTTCCGTCGGATCGTGCAGCAGGCCCACCATGACTGAGTTCAGGACAGCGAGGGCGTTGTTGCGGAAGAACGGGCTGTCTGACTTCGCCTGAGGCTGGTCGGTTGCAGATATGACCGTCTGGGCGATGAGCTTACAGTCAGTGTCGTCTTCGACCTTGGCAAGGATGTTCCAGCTAAGGGATCGGTCGCGGTCGAGCGGGTTGAAGAGCAGAATGTTCTTCTTCGGGTTGTACTTGCGCGTCATCGCCGCTAGGGTGCGCCACATCTCAGGCTTAGAGTCGATGACGATAGACGACCGATCGGGATCCATGCAGTCGTTGTACAGGATCGGCTTGATGAACTTGGTCGTCTTTCCTCCTCCGGTCTTGGCGACGATCAGGACGTGACGGTTTCGCTCTTCGCGCGGCAGAACGAGCTTGGCTTGGTTGAAAGCCACCCCTTCGGAGCCTCGCAACTCTTTCACGTACAGCGATGTGTCACCAGCCTTGCCGGTGGGCTTTGTCCAGTTTGCAATCTGCTCGGTGTTTGCAAGGTCGCCCGAGCCAAGCTCGTTCGTCATCGAGCGCTTGGGCCTGCGGTGCTTCTCTTTGACGATCGAAGAAACCGACAGGTCGCCGATGATGATTCCGGTCTTCTTGTACTCGCGCCAGCTGTGGCGGCCCACCAGAAGCAGGTACCCTGCCAGGACGATGAAGAGGCTCTCTTCCCACACGAAGCGGTGAGTGCTCGGGGCGATAAAGAATTCAACGCCTGGCTCTACTAAGGGCAGAGGAGCGAGCCGCTCTGCAGGCGAGCGTTCCTCTTGAAGCTGCTTAGCTAGATTCTGCGCTCCTTGGCTCACTTTTCCGGGAAATTGCCCATTTCTCTCTTCCGTTAGGTGACAGATCTCGGCCACGAAGAACAGAAGCCCGAGCGCTCCCGGAATAAAAGTTTTGCCGAGAGTGGTGTTGCCGGTGATGAAGAACTGAGCGATCAGCAGGCCGACCGCCAACACTCCGAGGGTCATCAGGCCGACGACTGCGTCGAGGGTGTAGAACCACTCAACGAACCCCAGGAATTGAATTTCGATGAAGCGGAGCATCCCTTAAAAAGCCCTCAAAATCCCTCTACGTCGGTTATGGACATTTTTAGTCCGACGTAGCTTTCTCGGCGAAGCATAACCTAGCGGCTAGAGAGGAAGTATATTCGAGCAGTTACGATATATCCAAGGGCGCGGATCGGACCACCCCAGGAACTCACTTCATCTCATGACCTCACGAGAGGAATCGGCAACGCAGTTTCACGGGCTTAGGGTATGGAGCCCATTAGATCAGCGAACCGCACAAGGGGTTGAATTTACTCATCTCGCGTGATGGGTCTCCTTGCTGCACAGCCAAGTGAACGGCTCTACAGACAGGGGCCCCTCGGCGAGATCTTAGACCCGCTCTAACACGGTGGCCGTTCCCATCCCGAGGCCGATGCACATCGTCACCAACGCGTACCGTCCACCAGAGCGCTCCAGCTCATCGACCGCCATGCCCAGCAGCATAGCGCCGGTGGCGCCGAGCGGATGGCCCAGAGAGACGCCGCCGCCATTCACGTTCACCTTGTTTGGATCGATGTTTAGCTCGCGCATGGTCATCACAGGCACCGGAGCGAAAGCTTCGTTGATCTCCCACACGTCGATATCTTTCACTGAGAGTCCGCCGCGCTTGAGCGCCTGCCGCGAGGCCTCTACTGGCCCCGTGAGCATGACTCGCGGCGGCGAGCCGATCGAGGCTTGAGACCCAACGCGGGCGCGCGGCTTTAGGTTGTGCTGCTTGAGGGCTGATTCTCCCGACACCAGGATCGCCGCGGCGCCGTCTACGATAGCAGAGGCGTTTCCTGCCGTGATAACTCCGTTTTCCCTGAAGACTGTCTTGAGAGCTGAAAGCGCTTCCAGCGTAGTTTCAGGCCGAGGATTGTCGTCGCGATCGAGCACCTTCTCTGCGCCACTCTCGTCCCGGTACGGCACGGGGCAGATGCTCTTGGCGAAGCGGCCCTCGTCGAGTGCGCGCTTTGCGTTTGCTTGAGAGCGGAGCGCAAACGAGTCTGCGTCAGCGCGCGTAATCTTAAACTGCTCGCAGAGAATCTCAGCAGCCTCGCCTTGCTGAACGAGGTCCGGGTGGTGCTTGAGGAGCAACGGGCTTGCCTCTCCGCCGCCGTCGCTGAACATGGGAACGCGGGTCATGTGCTCAAGGCCGCCGGCAACGACGAGCTGGTACTGGCCGCACTGCACTCCTTGAGCGGCGAAGTTGAATGCTTGCTGGCCGGAAGCGCACAGCCGGTTAATCGTGGTTGCTGGGACCGTGATCGGCCAGCCAGCGGCGAGCACAGCGGCACGACCAACGCACCAGCCCTGCTCTGAGGTCTGCGTGACGCAGCCGACCAGCACGTCCTCAACAAGCTCAGGCGGCAGGTGTGCCCGCTTGACCAGGGCGTTGAGGGGGAACGTCATAAGGTCGACCGGGTGGACGGAGGCGAACTTCCCCTTCTTTTTGGCTCTAGGGGTTCTGACGGCATCGACGATGTAGGCTGTGTTCATGGAGAGCTTTGCTTGAAGTAGTCTGCAAAAACGCGAGCGCAGCGAGCTGGACTCGCTGCGCTCCCGTATAGGCTAACGCCGACGGCGTCTCTTTGCTACCGAGAAACGTACACCTCAACTCTGCGGTTGAGCTGGCGTCCGGCAGCTGTCCGGTTCGTCGCGATCGGCTTGCTCGCTGAGTAGCCATTAACCTTGAGCTGTGCCGACGAGATGCCTCGTGACGCCAGGTAGCTTCCTACCGTTTCGGCGCGAGACTTAGCCAGCTTCTCGTTGTACTCGGCGTTGCCGGTGTCATCTGTGTGGCCTGCCACGGTGATGAAGGCTAGCGACGGGTTTGCCTTAATTGATTCAGCCAGCTTTTCGAGCCCCTCAAGGCCGCCCATGCGCAAGTTGGTCTGGTCTTCGTCAAAAAAGACCTGGTAGACGCCGCCGACAGGGTCAGCTCCGGTTGTGCTGTCGAGCCGAGCCTGGATCTTCTCAAGCTCAATCTGGTTAGCCTGCCCTTGAACCTTGAGCGCTGCCAGCTGACGCGCGAGCACAAGCTGCGTGCCTTCCTGCACGTCCCAACCAGCGCCCATCATCATTCCTCCTGCGGCTCCGATTCCCGCGCCGACCGCAACACCGCCTCCGGTGGCGTCAACTTGGTTTCCAACGACGGCGCCTGCTCCCGCGCCCCAGCCCGCGCCGAGAATAGTGCCGGCAATAGTCTTGTCTGGCCCCGGCTGCGGCGAGTGGCAGCCGGCCGAGAGAATGCACGCCCCGAGAGCGGCGAACGATACAGCTCTAGAAAGTGAACGAGACACTGCACAACGGCACAACGAGAACTTCATACACATACCTCTCTACTGAGTAAAAACAGCCCAAGTGCTACTTCCACCCGTGAGCGCTACAAGCCTCGCCGGAAGGGCGCGAGGATCCGCTCCCCGCAAGGGAGTTATCGGCAGGGGGTGGGGGGGACCGTAGGCATTTTTTGCCGTGAGGAGAGGTGTGACCAGCTGATGCGTAAATTCCTGATTTTTATAGGGGCCTCTCGTGAAACTATGTTCTATGTCTGAGGTTTGTTGTCCTACGCCATGGAATCGTGAACGTGTGGAAGGGAGATACGTGCTCCCTCCTTGTTCTCGATAGCATTTACGTGAACGTGCTCCTGCACGTGAACGTGAACGTACCCGCAAAACAGGGACGTCTACTAATTCGTTAGGCGAAGCGAGGCCCCCGGTGCTCTGTTAGAGATGCCAGCCGGGTGGCGTGTACGTTCACGTTTACGGCTACGTGCACGTTCACGTGGCGGAGAGGGATGGAAGTTGCTCGTCCACTCTCCATTGCCTTTACGTGAACGTGCTCCTGCACGTGAACGTGAACGTACCCGCAAATACGGAAGTCTTGCGAGTTTGTTCCCAAGTCAGGCCTTTGGCGCTCTGCGAGAGATGCCAGCCGGTTTGCGTGAACGTTCACGTTCACGTTTACGAGCACGTTCACGAGTATCTCAGAATGCGTCTTACATGAATGGCGGAAATAGGGATTAAGAAATCGCGGCAGCAAACGCGCAGCGACAAAGCCCAAGGCTACGAGCGATTGCCCCGCCCTTTCAGGGGAAGACACACGAGCAAAGCGCTGATAACAGCCAGCAGCAGCCACAGTGCATAGACGGGGAACGAGGTAAAAATAGTTTGCGCTGAGAGCAGCTCAATCTCCATCGGCAAAACTCCCTCGGTGAAAGGAAGCAGCGATGCTGCGGTGCGGCCGAGAGGGTCGACGACGGCGGTGAGCCCGGTGTTTGTGGACCGCAGCAGATAGCGACGGTTCTCAATCGCGCGGAAGCTCGCAATCATGTGGTGTTGGTAAGGAGCAACGCTCTTCCCGAACCAGGCGTCATTCGTTTGGTTGACTAGCAGCTCGGCGCCTAGCTGCGTCGCTTTGCGCGCGATGTCTGGGATCACGTCCTCGTAGCAGATCAGCGGCGAAAGCTTGGCCTGAGCGCCTGAGGAGAGAGGGAAGGAGAGCACGGATGGCGACTCACCAGGGGTGAACTGGCCTGCGGTTGAGTTGATCTCTTCAAGCCAAGGCAGCCACGAGCTCATTGGCGTGTACTCGCCAAAGGGCATCAGGATTATCTTGTTGTAGGGAGTGTCGAGGCTGCCGTCAGGCCTGATCAAAATTGAGCTGTTGAAGTACTCAGAGCGCGACCGGTACGTTAGGCCTCCGACGAGGAACGCAGAGCCGTCGTTGAGAAACGGAAGGAGCGGCTCGCCAGTCTCTCGGTCGACCGCGTGGTAAGCGACTGAAGTGTCCGCCGGGATGAATTTGGTGATGGTCGACTCGGGCCAGATGATGAGCAGGTCTCTCTCTGCAACGTGCGCGCTCGTCTTTAGGTACTGCTCCTGGTTGACTGTGAAGTACGACATGTCGTGCTTGCGCTGGAGAGAGACGTTGCCCTGCACCATCGCAGTCTTGAGGCGCACCCCTGATGGATTGGCGTAGCGCTGCTCGGCGGCGACGCCGTAGAAGAGCGCCGCTGCCAGGGCAGCGCACGAGCCTGTCCGGCAGGCGAGGGACACCGTGCGCCGAGCGGCAAAACACTCCGTGACCCACAGCATGAGGAAAGTCACGACAGTCACTCCGCCGATATCAGCGATCTGCGCGAGCGGCAGGAAGCCGATCTGCGTGTGCCCGAAGTCCCACGGGAATATCTTTATCCAGAAGTGGTAAGCGACGAGCCAGGCCAGCGCCGTGCGGAGGCCGAACCGAGCGGCCCAGGCAGGGAGACGCTCCCATGCGAACGCCCAGAAGATGAACTGAACGGAGCTTCCCACGACGAACAGCGCAAATATGAGCGCCGCTGCTGCGAATGGGAATCCTCCGAAATCGCTGATAGTTCCGTACAGCCAGTAGAACCCTCCGGTATAGGTCAGAAGTCCCGCAACGAAGCTGCGCAAGATGCGCCGCTGCGGATTGAGGAACGAAACGGCGAAGAGGGTTGCCGAGGTCCAGCCGAGCGCTGCGCACTCAGCCGTTCCCGGCATCCACCAGGCGGCAACGAGCGTCGCCGCTGCTGCGAGGGAGAGCAGCCAGCCCATTAGGCGAACGGATTTTCGCAGATCGAAGAGCCTGCCAGGAACGTCTCAATCCACAGCAGGCGGTTGTACTTCGCGGTTCGCTCGCTTCGGCAGACGGAGCCGGTCTTGATCTGGCCGGCGCCGGTGGCGACTGCGAGGTCAGCGATGCTGGTGTCCTCGGTCTCTCCCGAGCGGTGTGAAAGAATCGAGCGGTAGCCGTTCTCGTGAGCCAGGTTGATGGCTTCGAGCGTCTCCGTCACGGTTCCGATCTGGTTTAGCTTGATGAGGATGGCGTTGCCGACTCCCTGCTGGATGCCGTCTGCGAGGCGCTTCACGTTGGTGACGAAGAGGTCGTCGCCCACGAGCTGAACCGTTCCGCCGATCTTCTCGGTCATGAGGCGCCAGCCGTCCCAGTCGTTCTCGTCGAGGCCGTCCTCGATGCTGACGAGCGGGTACTTGGCCGCCCAGCCGGCGTACATGTCCACGAGGTCTGCGGCTGAGAACTCCTCCTTGGTGCTCTTCTTGAAGACGTACTTGTTCTTGGCCTCGTCGTAGAACTCGCTTGCGGCGACGTCGAGCGCGATCGAAACGTCGTCGCCGGGCTGGTAGCCAGCGTCCGCAATCGACTCCATGAGGGCATCGAGCGCCTCAGCTGGGCCGGCGAGGTCCGGCGCGAATCCGCCCTCGTCGCCGATGCCAGTCGAGAGGCCCTTCTTCTTGAGGTTCTTCTTGAGAGCGTGGAAGACCTCCGACGCGCAGCGAATGTTCTCAAAGAACGTGGAAGAAACGTGCGGGACGATCATGAACTCTTGGAAGTCGAGCAGGTTTGCCGCGTGCGCTCCGCCGTTGAGGATGTTTACCAGAGGCACCGGCAGGCGCCGCGCGTTCGCTCCGCCGATGTACCGGAAGAGAGGGATGTTGAGGAAGTTTGCGCCAGCGTGGGCTGCGGCTAGGCTCACCCCGAGGATAGCGTTTGCCCCCAAGCGGCTCTTCATCTCGGTGCCGTCTAGGTCAATCAGCTTGCGGTCGAGCGCAGCGAGCTCGAGCACGTCGCTGCCGGCGGCAACTGGCGCGATCTTCTCCTTGATGTTCTCGACTGCCTTGAGAACTCCCTTGCCCAGGTAGCGCTCAGCGTCTCCGTCGCGAAGCTCGAGCGCTTCGTACTCTCCGGTTGACGCTCCCGACGGCACCATCGCAGAGCCCTGAGTTCCGTCCTGAAGCGTGACGGTGGCGGCAACAGTTGGGAAGCCACGCGAGTCGAGGCACTCGTAGGCGGTGACTGAAGCTATAGCGCTGCTCTTCATAAAAAGGTCTCCCTAAATCTGCAATAAAATAGCCTGGATATGGCAAAGCCCGCGTGGGCGCGGTTCGAGTCTACCCCCCTTGCCGAGCAGAAGTAAATGGGGCCCAAGGTAGGCGAAGTGAGCTAAGAACGCTGGTTACCGTCGGCCTGTTTCGGTACTCTGAAGCACATGCGACTTACCCTAACCAATGTCCTGATCGTGTGCGCCGTTGCGGCAGCCCTTTTCTCGTTCCTGGCTGATGATGGCTTCACAAAGCTAGGGTCGCTGACCCGCAGCCTAGAGCAGCAGCATCGTGCCAACGAGAGGCTTCAGGAGTCAGTCGACTCACTCAAGCGCCAGGTCGCTGGCCTGCAAGCCGATGCCCGCACAGTAGAGAAGGCGGCACGAAGCGAACTCGGGATGGCACGCTCTGATGAGATGGTAGTCATCTTCGAAAAGAAGGACCCGTCGGATGAAAAGAGCCGGTAACAACAGCGCGTCCGACTTTGAGGCTCCGCAGGGCGGCAGCTCCGGCAGCGGAGTGCGCGCAAGCTCGCCCGAGCGAAAGGCTGAGAACTCCGAAGAGCCCAGAAGAGAGTTTCCGCGCCGGCGCAGGGCAGGGGTGCGCTCTGACCTGACGCTCGTGAAAGGAATTCTGGCTAAAGCGCTCGCCTTCAAGGGGCTCGACAAGAAGGTCGAGCGGTACGAGTTCATCCTCCACTGGCGAGAGATCGTCGGCGACAAGATCGCTGATGTGACAAAGCCAGAGTACATCTCGCGCCGCGCGCTGCTCGTCACAGTCAAGCACTCGGCGTGGGCCCAGGAACTGACGTTCCAGAAGCAAGTCCTTCTCCAGAAGCTGGCGCGCTACCTCAAGAAGGGCGACATCGTAACCGACATTGTGTTCCGAGTTGGCCCGCTGTAGCCCCGAGTTCCGGTAGCGGCTACGTGGGCTACACAGCCTCGCGTTCAGCGTCAGGGCGTGTCCGGACTGGCAGCCGAGTAGAACACCAAGATCGTGCTTCCGTACTTTCGCTGCTGCGTTTCCGTGAAGGCTGAAAGGCTTAGCTGCTCGTACTCCTTGGGGTCGATCTGCACGATAATCTGGCCGCTCGCGTTGAGCAGGTGAGGGCGCTCGGCGATGAGGCGCATCGCCTCTATCCAGATCCCCTTGTACTGAGGGGGCGCAACGTAGATCAGGTCGAAGCTGCGAGACGAGTTCTTCAGGTACAGAAAGGCGTCGGTGTGTCGCACCTCGGCCCTGTCGGCGAGCCCCGTCGTCTCGAGGTTGTGCTTGATCGTCGCTACGGCTTTCGCGCTCGTGTCGAGAAACACACAGTGTGCAGCTCCCTGGCTCAGGGCCTCGATGCCCACGCTGCCTGTGCCGCCAAAGAGATCCAACACCGAGATGCCAGGCAGGGAAGGGCGCAAAATGTCGAAGAGCGGCACCTTGACGCGGTCGAGTATCGGCCGAGTCGTGTCGCCCGGAACCGCCTTGAGCGCGCGCCCCTTTGCTGTGCCGCCGATAACGCGCATGGAGCCGCAGTCCGTTGAGTGGGGCTTACAGTGAGCGCTTCATGTCCCAGTTCTCGAGGTAGTCCCTGATGAATGCCAGGAACTGCCCGCCGAGCGATCCATCGACGATGCGGTGGTCGTACGAGAGCGTGAGGTAGCAGATCTGCCTAATTGCGATCATGTCATCAATCACTACCGGGCGCTTCTTGATGGCGCCGAGGCAGAGAATTGCGACCTGTGGCTGGTTGATGATCGGAGTGCCGATGATCGTCCCGAATACCCCTGGGTTGGTCACCGTGAAAGTGCCGCCAGCGACATCGTCGGGAACGAGCTTCTTGTTGCGCGCGCGCAGAGCGAGGTCGTTGAGAGAGCGGGCAAGCCCCACCAGGTTCTTCTCTTCAGCGCGCTTGATGACTGGAACAATGAGTCCGGTGTTGCCAAGCGCCACTGCACAACCGAGGTTCACATGCTTCTTGAGGACGATCTTCTTGCCATCGACGGATGCGTTTACAAACGGGAAGGCCTCAAGGGCGCGAACCGTCGCCTCAAGGAAGAACGGCGTGAAGCTCAAGCTGAAGCCCTCGCTCTTCTCGAAGGCGCCTTTGTTCTTTGCGCGCCAGTTGGCGATGTTCGTGACGTCTACTTCCTGGATCGAGTAGACGTGCGGGCTGGTGTGCTTCGAGCGCACCATGTGGTCTGCGATAGCCTGGCGCATGCCATCCATCATCACAACGCGAGTGCCGTCCGCGCCCCAGTCGCCCGACGGAACATCCTGGGCTGGAGCTGACGGGCGCGCTGCAACGGGCGCTGGCTTGGCAGCCTGAGCCGGAGCCGGAGCGGCAGCAGCAGGCGCCGCCGCAGCACTTCCGCGCGACTCGACGTACTTTAAGAAATCCTCTTTTGTGAGACGGCCGCCCTGGCCTGAGCCCGGGACGGACTCAAGCTCCGAGAGCGCAACGCCGTGCTTCTCTGCCAGGCCTTTTACGAGGGGTGAGAAGAAACGGCCGCTTTCCTCGGCTGCTGCTGGAGCTGCCGTCGGTGCCTCTCGCTTTGCAGCAGGAGCGGCAGCGGCTTGAGGCGCAGCGTGAGCCTTGCCGGCTCCGTTGGCAGCAGCGCCGTTCGTTGATGGCGCCGCAGCGGCACCGCCGGCTGTGTCGATAACTGCGATCTTCGTCTTAACGGGAACGACATCGCCTTCATTGAAAAGGATCTCGGCCAAGGTGCCGGCGGCTGGAGCTGGGATCTCGGAATCTACCTTGTCGGTTGAGATCTCGAGGATGACTTCGTCCTTCTGGACAGACTCGCCAGCCTTCTTGCGCCACTTTGAGATGGTAGCCTCTGCAATCGACTCACCCATCTGCGGCATGATCATCTCGACTTTCATGTTCTACGGCTCCTTGTTGCCCAGAAATTCGACAGTGGTTATAGCCCCATACGACGCTTTTATAAAGATTGAGGCAGAGGTTAGATGATCTTTGCCGCGGGTCGTTGGCAGGAATCAGGGTGACCGCAGTAGAACGCTGTTAGCTAGCTTGAGCCGGCAGAGGGTCGAAGCCGCTAGTATCGCCAGGGCGGAGCTGTTTCGCCAGTAAGATCAGTGAGGTACCTGTGCAACGATGAGCCTCGGTGGCCCGGGTCTTTGCAAAAAGAGGGCATCGGTGCGGCACATCTTTTTACGACAGCGTGCGGAGAAAGAGCGGGGAGGAGGCTGTCCGGTGAGCAGTCAGCTTTCACGACTTGGTTTCTGCTGCGCGACGCAGAGTGCTCAGACTGTCTCGCGCTTTCGGCCTCGACTCGGACACGGTCGTGCGGCTTTGAAGGAGTTGGGCTGAGAGATAGCTACCTCGTCGGGTGCGTTCACGTTTACGAGCAGGAGCACGTTCACGTGATGTTCAGGCTTGAGCAAGGCGTCCCGCTCTGACAGAGCGCTGATGGCTCATGAGAAGCGAGGCGCGCTTTGTTACGAAAAGTGCCGCGAGTAGCAGCGTGAGCACGCGGGGAGGTACTTCTCCTCGGCCCCGAGATCGATTGCAGGACCCTCTCGAGTCGGCTTCCCGTTGGCGAACTTTAAGTTAAACAGCGCGCGGCTGTCGCAGAAGAAGCAGGTCGTCTTCACCTCGGAGATCTCGTCAGCGATCTCGAGCAGGCGCTTTGAGCCGGGGAACAGGTCGGTCCTGAAGTCGGTGCGCAGCCCGTAGCAGATGACCGGCAGGTCGAGCTCGTTTGAGATTCGCCTGAGCTGGTCGACCATGTTGGGGCTCAGGAACTGCGCCTCGTCTACCAGCGCGCAGTTGATGCCTTTGAAGTCGTCGCTGTTGAGCGTCGAGTCCGGCTCGACGAGCAGGTCCGCGTCACGCTCAAGGCCGGCCCGAGACTTCACCGTCTCCCTCCCGAATCGGTCGTCGAGAGCGGGCTTGATAACCAGAACGCGCTTGTTCTGCTGGTTGTAGGCGTGCGCGACCGCAAGCAAGTTGAGGGTCTTTGCGCTGCCTACCGTGCCGTATCTAAAGTAGAGTTTCGCCATCGCGGCGGGATTACAGCACGCTGCGGCCCTGAATTCCAGCGTTTTAGCCTTCCGTGAAAGCTAAAACGCCAAAAGCTCCTCAAGAGCTGCTGTTACGTCCTCAGTCTGCGGGAGCACGACGTCCTCTAGGAGCGGCGCGTGGGGAACGGCAGACACGTATTTCATTCCAAGCCGCTTGACCGGCGCATCGAGCGAGCCGAAGCAGCTCTCTGCTATCTGGGCGGCTATCTCGGCGCCGAAGCCGCCGAAGAGAACGTCCTCGTGCGCGACGAGCACGCGGCCAGTTTTCCGAACGCTGGCGAAGATGTGCTCGATGTCCAGAGGCACTATCGAGCGGATGTCGATGACCTCAATCGAGCACCCCTTCGACTCAAGCGCGTGAGCGGCGAGGAGGCTCTTCTGGACGAGGGCTCCCCAGGTGACGATTGTGGCGTCTGTGCCCTCGCGCACGGTCTTGGCCTTTCCGATTGGCACCAGGAAGTCTGCGTCTCCCTCGGGGCCTTTCGCGTACACCTGGCGGTACAGGCCTTTGTGCTCAAGGAAGAGCACCGGGTCTTGGGCGCGGATAGCCGCCTTCAGCAGCCCCTTTGCGTCTGTGGCATTCGATGGGTACAGCACCAGCAGGCCCGGGAAGTGCGCGAACGTCGCCTCGATGTTCTGCGAGTGGTAGGCCCCTCCGCGGATGTAGCCGCCGACCGGGATGCGCAGCACTGCAGGGCAGCTAAAATCTCCGGCGCAGCGGTAGTGAAGCATCGCGAGCTCGTTGCGGAGCTGGTTGACGCCGGTCCAGACGTAGTCACCGAACTGGATCTCAGCAACGGGCTTGAGCCCTCGGGTCGCAAGCCCTACGGCAGCTCCGACGATGGCGCTCTCTGCGAGCTGGCTGTTGAAGACCCTGGTGACGCCGTACTTTGCGGTCAGGCCTGCGGTTACCGTGAAGACGCCGCCTTTCCCGTGCGCAACGTCCTCGCCGAAGATGCACATGTCAGGATTGCGCGCGAGCTCCTCGTCTAGGGCGTGATTGAGGGCGTCAACGATGAACACCTCGTCGCCCTCGGCCTGGCGCTCCTCGACACCCTCCCACGGGCGCGGGTTCTTGAGCGTGTGGTCACAAGCCGTGCTCGGATCTGGGTCTGGTGTTGCCTCGGCCGACTCCGCAGCCTCGTCGACCATCTTCTTAACGTCAGCGTGAATCTTCTCTATCTCGGCTTGCGTGGCGTACTTTCGGTCTAGAATCAGGGCGCGGGTGAGCCTGATCGGGCAGCGTAGCTGCTCCTTAGCCAGCTCCTCTGGCGTTCGGTACTTGAGGTGATTGTCAGAGATCGAGTGGCTCTGCAAGCGCGGGACGTGAGCCTCTACGAGTGTCGGTCCGTCGCCGCGGCGAGCCCTGTCGTGAGCGGCTTGCAGCGCCGCGAGAGATGCTTCGACGTCAGAGCCGTTGACCTGCACAGAGGCGAGGTTCTCGTACCCCTCAACGAGCTTCGCCACGCTTGAGCTAGCGAGCTGCTCGTGGATCGGAACTGAGATCGCGAAGTCGTTGTTCTGGATGACGAACACAACGGGGAGCTTCTCGCGGGCAGCCCAGTTGAGCGCCTCATGGAAGTCTCCCTGCGAGCAGGTTCCTTCTCCGGCTGAGACGTACACGACCTCGTCGAGGTGCTTCATCTTGGCGCCGAGGGCACAGCCGACGGCCTGCAAGAACTGGCTGCCCGTAGGGGAGCTCTGCGGCGGGATCCGCAGGCCGACGTCGGTGTAGTGCATCGGCATCATGCGCCCGTGCGAGTTCGGATCCTGGGCCTTGTTCATGGCGTTCATCATGAGCTGCTCGACCGTCATCCCGAGTCCGACCACGAGCGCCATGTCGCGGTAGTACGGGTAGAACCAGTCCTGTCCCGGGCGGAAGACCTGCGCGGTCGCAACCTGCACCCCTTCGTGGCCAGCGCAGCTAATCTGGAAGGGGCACTTGTTCTGCTGGTAGAGGGTGATCGTCTTCTCGTCAGCGATGCGAGCCGTAAGCATCAACGTGTAGGCCTTGAGGGCCTCTGCCTTACTCATCTCAACCTTATGGGCGCCTGTGGCTGCCGGGCGAGTTTTTGCTGACGATGTCTTGCTCACTTTCTGCATGTTTGAGTCCACGATACCGAGCCAACGAAGCGGCTCAAAAGACAGTGACGAAGAGGCACAAAAAGCCTACGCAACGAGCGTATGCCCCAGGGCTATAGCACCAAACGACCCGCGTCACCACCTGCCACGCCGCCACGCTCTAGCGGGCAGCACCGCTAAGCTCTTGGGAGAAGCGAGTGTTGAGCTTATTCAATATCTTGCCGGCCTCAAGCCGAGGCTTTTTCGGCGGCGAGCGCTCGCAGCTTCTCCTAGGCTTGGCGCTGCTGTTCAAGCCGCTCAGGCGAAGCCTCGACTTTTCATTGTTCGCGGTTGTGGACGTGGTCGGCAGCAAAGCGCAAGTCGACAGGATTGGCTGAAGTCTGAGGCCCTACCACTAGCTCCACTACGGCTCCGATAACCCTGCCGTCTTGCGGGTGATTCCACAGCGCGCCAAGAAGTTGATCGAGCCGCTCAAGGCGCGGCCCGATGTCCGCGGTCGGTGGCATCGAGATCTCAAGAAGCCTCTCGTCCTGCATCTTGTCGCCCGGCGGCGCCAGGCCGAGAGCCCTTCTTCGCGGTAGTTCGTGGAGAGGAATGTGGGTCATTCGGATGCGTCTTGAGAAGACCCGTGCCTTGTAAGAGTAGCGACACAGCTAGTCAAAAAACGGCGCCGCAAGTGCTCTAAAAGACTAGGTTTTGTAGCTAAAAATCTCAAGGAAGTGCCGCAGTAGGCTCTGGTTCGCCTGGGCCACGGTGACAGGCTTAGACGAAGCCTCTGCGAGTGAGGACACCGTAATGTCTCCGAGACCGCACGGGTTTATGGCCTTGAAGCGCGCAGCACAGGGAAGCACGTTGACTGAAAAGCCGTGCAGCGTGCACCAGCGCGAGATCCGCACTCCGCTGAATGCGATCTTGCTCGATTCGTCGAGCCACACACCGGTCTTTCCTGGCACGCGCACTCCAGAGACTCCGAAGTCGGCCAGCGAGCGGATGATCACCTCTTCCAGCGAGCGCATGTACCACCCCACGTCCGTCTTGTGGTTGTGCAGGTTGACGATGGGGTAGAAGATCGACTGCTCCGGGCCGTGGTACGTGACGCTTCCTCCGCGCTCGACCTTAACGACAGGCGAGCCCTGCTGTGCAAGCTCATCCGCTGGCTGGTAGATGTGCTCCTCCGCCGTCGAGGTTCCGCAGGTAAACACCGGCGGATGCGAGCAGATGAGCAGCAGGTCATCTTGCGTGCCTTCGATCAGCTTCTTGTGGTAGTGGCGCTGAAGCTCCAGCGCTTTTTGGTAGTCGATTACCCCGAGGTCGTAGACCTCTAGGAGCTGCTTTTCGGGAGCGGCGTCCTTCACATCCACGGTGCTAGAAGTTGATCGGCCGTCCAAGAGCGATCGCCATAGCCTCCATCGTTGCCTCCGACAGGGTCGGATGCGGGTGGATCGTGTCAACAACGCTAGCTGCGATACCCTCGTGCGAGCGGATGATGGCGGCTTCCGAGATCAGCTCTGTGGCCTCAGCGTGGATTATGTGCACGCCGAGAACCTCGCCCACCTGGTCATCGATAATGACCTTCACGAAGCCGTCCTGCTCGCCGATAGCGATCGCCTTGCCGACCGCCTGGAACGGCATCTTCCCGACGCGGTACTTGATGCCCTTCTCCTTGCAGGCGCGCTCAGTGAGTCCGACAGAGGCGACTTGCGGCTGACAGTAGGTGCAGCCCGGAATGTTGTCGTACTTCATGGGGTGCTTAGACTTGCCGGCAGCCATCTCTGCGGCAACGATCGCCTCGTGGCTCGCCTTGTGCGCGAGGGCCGGGCCTCCAGCGACATCGCCGATGGCGTAGTGGTGCGGCACGTTGGTGCGCATCAGCTCGTCGACCTTGATGAAGCCGCGATTCGCCTCGATGCCAGCCTTCTCCAGACCGATGTTCTCCGTGTTCGGCATGATTCCGATCGCCACGAGGCAGGCATCTCCGCTCCACTTCTCTTCACCAGTTTTGCCCTTGAGCGTGGCAGTCACAGACTTGCCAGAGCGCTTGAGGTCGTGCACTCCAGTGGAGGTTCGAATCGTCATGCCGTTCTTGACGAAGATCTTCTCGAGCGCCTGTGCCACCTCGGTGTCCTCGACTGGCAGGATCTGGTCAGCCATCTCCACAACGGTGACCTGGGTCCCGAGAGAGCTAAAAAGTACGCGAACTCAATTCCGATCGCGCCGGCGCCGATGATGAGCATCTTCTGCGGCAGCCGCTTGTTCTCAAGGATCGTTCGGGAGGTGTGGATCACCTCACCGTCCACGTCGACGCCCGGGAAGGGGCGCGGACGAGCGCCGGTAGCGATGATGATGTCCTTAAAGTCGTACGTAGTGCTCTTCTTTGCGCTGTCGGTGACGACTAGCTTGTTGCCCTTCTCAAGCACGCCGTTGCCCGAGATCACCTCAATCTTTCCCTTGCGCATGAGGTAGTTAACGCCGCCGGAGAGCTTGCCAGCCACTTCGCGGGAGCGCTCAATGATGCGCGGGAAGTCGACGGTAATCTTGCCGGTCTCAAAGCCGAAGTCCTTGGCGTGCTTCATGTCGTTGTAGAGCTGCGCCGAACGCAGCAGCGCCTTCGATGGGATGCATCCCCAGTTGAGGCAAACGCCGCCGAGCGCCTCGCGCTCTACGATCGATACGGTGCGGCCGAGCTGCGCAGCGCGAATAGCAGCAACGTAGCCGCCGGGTCCTGAGCCGAGAACGATGAGATCCTTTGACTGACTCGCCATAGTAATTACGAATGCTCCTAGATGTTTGAACTACGAGAACGGGGCCAAATGAGCCGTGCTCCAAGCCTCTGTGGAAGGTTACATACTTCACTTCGTAAACACTAGCAAACACCAGTTTTGTCGCCCATTTGCCGGTTGCCGCAGAGTGCCCTTGAGCCCCAAAACGGGAGGCACCCGGCGCCTTAGTGTGCCGACCTCGCCTCCCTAAATGTGTCAGTCCCCTTTTGAGGCTCAGGTGGTACCATGGTGCGACATGTCCCAAAACCCAGCTAAGCCCAAACCTCGACAGCTCTCCATTCCGGATTCCGAGCTCAACTTTTCAGCCGCGCGCTCCGGTGGCCCCGGGGGGCAGAACGTCAACAAGGTCGAGACAAAAGTCACCGTCACCTTCGACTACCTAAACTCTCGAGCGCTGTCGTGGGAAGAAAAGGGACGAATCGGCAAACATCCCGCCGTTCAGGGCAGCCTCGACGCGCAAGGCTGCGTATCGGTTACTTCGCAGCGTCACCGTAGCCAGGCGCTCAACCGCGACGATGCCCTTCAGAAGCTGCACGAGCTCTTAAGGCTAGCGATGCGGCAGCCAAAGAAACGAGTTCCCACGAAGAAGACCGCCGCGAGTCAGCGCCGAAGAGTAACGTCAAAGAAAGCTCTCGGAGAGAAGAAGACAGCCAGACGCCGCGTGCGTCCTGACGATGATGAGTAGTGAAGCCGAACGCGCCCCTCGGAGGCAGCCCTAGCTTCAAAAAGTGCCGAGACCTTCGCCCGATCGCTACGGGCGAGGAGAGGCCTCGCCGCGCTCTCTGGCCTCGGTTCGCTGAGCGGGCTCTAGCGCCTCTTCAGTGGGGCTGACGATCAGCTCCACGAGACGCTCCTCTTTGAGCGGCGACGGCAGCTCCTGAATCTGCTCTAGGATTGAGCTGAGCCGGGCGTCATGCGCTCCAATAAAGTCGGGATGCCGGCTGTTAAAGTCTCTTATTGCTCTCTCGATGAATGGGTTGCTCTGCATACGCCCCCTCTCCTGATAGGGTTGAAAGTGATAGTGACACTGCCCACTGCAGCGCACGAGGGGTGCACAGTGTGGCCCGTGAGCAGCGTCAGGCGAGCTACTCAACAGCTTCCTTGAGCTGCTGCAATGACAGGATCTTGATGACGCCGGGCTTGGTAAGGTCGAGCAGCCCTTCACGCTCCAGGTTCTTGGTGACACGGATGGCGGTCTCAGGCGTTGTGCCAGTCAGATCCGCGAGCTCCTTGCGAGTGAGGAAGATGCGCGTCTGGTCGTCAGATGTCGACGGACGCCCGAAGCGCGGTGCGAGCGCGAGAAGCGCCGCAACGATCCTGCTCTCAACACGTGAATGAGCCAGGCCGAGCGCGAGATTGTTGGCGCGCCGCGATCGCTGCATCAGCTCAACGGCGATGCGGCGGTAAATAATCGGGTTCTTCTCGACAATTGCGCGCAGGTTTGGAGTCGGTATGGCGAGAACTTTTGCGTCCACCTGGCCGCGAATCGAAGTGTCCATCTCGGTGGGCTCAAGCGCCCGAAGGATTCCCGTGCAGTCGCCCGGAATCAGCAGCTCAAGCGTAAGCTCTTTGCCCTGAGGGGTAGACTTAATAACCGCCAATCGCCCAGAGATAACCATAAAGCTAAACTCCGGCCGTTCGCCGTCCATTGACACGAACTCGCCGGCGTTAACGTCCCGCACCGCGGCGCAGTTTGCGAGATCCTGTAGATCCTTGAGCGACATCCCGTCGAAAAGGTTGATCGCCTTAATAGCTTCGTACTTGTAGGCGTCGACGCCGCCGGCGGCGAGAGTCGCCTCTTCAACCTCTTGAAGCTCTTCCTCCAGCTCCTCCACGGGCTGAGCTTGGCGAACCTGGGCGTTGTGGAGCGCAATCTCGATGTTTGCGCGCAGCTCGTTTGGCTCGAAGGGCTTAAGAACGTAGCCGCATGGCCGCGTGAGCTTGGCACGCTGCAGGGTCGCCTCGTCCGCGTGGGCGGTGACGAACACGATCGGGATACGGGAGCGCTCGCCGATCTGCTGCGCGGCGGTAATGCCGTCAATCGGCCCCTGCACGGTGATGTCCATCAGGATGACGTCAGGCCTGAGTTCCATGGCCTTAGTGACGGCCTCCTCTCCGCTGGTGACGTGCGAGATGACGGAGTAGCCCGCCGACTCAAGCTCATGGGTTATGTCAAGCGCTACAACTGCCTCGTCTTCAACGATCATCACCTTAGTAGCCATCTATCTCCTCTCTCCCGCTGCAGGCCACGCTAGACCTGCGAGCCGTCAATCTCAAGTGCCTTTGCCGGAACGTGTCCCGGGGTCAGGGGTCGCATAGTACGGGATACCAGCGCGGAGTTAAACCTTAACCTACTGGCATGTCTAAGAGTGTTTTCTGGCGTATGACAGGGATCAGGGCGGCGACGAGGGGGCGAAAGCTAGCCCCACTCGTCGTTCTCGTGCCGCCGCAAGCGCTACTCAGCGCGAACAGCGATCGAGCGTCCGGCTCTCTCCGCTTCAGGGCACTTCGGAAGCGTCACAGTGAGCACACCATTTTTTAAGACTGCTTCGATCTGGCTCTCGCGAATGTCGTCACCGAGCTTGATAGAGCGACTGAATGATCCGAAAGAGGACTCGCAGTAGTGGCCTCTCGCTCCATCGCAGCTTTCATGGCAGCTCTTGCGCTCACCGCTGACCGTCAAGATGCGATCCTTTACCGTTACTGAGAGATCCTTCTCGCTAACTCCAGGAAGCTCTACAGAGACAGAGAAAGCATCTGCACTCTCTGACATGCTTAGCTTCGGCGCAAAGCTTGAGTGTTTTTCCTTTCGAGCCTTCTGCGGCGCGTCAGCTGCGAGCTGAGCAGCGAAAGTCTCGTCGAACATGCGGCTCATGCGCTCGTGCAACACCCAGAACGGGTCAACGCTCCGCGCACCAGACTCAGAAAACCAGGGCACAATCTCTCTTACGTTCATACGCTCAATCTCCTAACAGGCGCCCGCGAGGCGGAGCGCACACATTTGTTACGGGAGCGATATGGCCACATCGCTTGCTCTCTTTTTTAATAAGCACCGGTCCTGCTTCTTTCAACCACGTTCCGGCGTGAGCTGGCCTTACGTTAAGTGCTGAACGCCGGTCTTGTGGGGCAAGAGATAGCTAGGCACGAGAGCCGTTTCAGGGGGCAGGAAGCATTCGGCCGTCAGGCGCCATGACCGGCGGTTTGCCAGCATAATCAGGCCTCTGGAGAAAAAAGGGGCGCACTGACAGATTTTTGACGGCCTGCATCGCCCGAGGCGGAAGCAGTTGGAGTGGTGCACTATATATATAGTCAGCCGCGCCCCTACCCGG
>OMIG01000184.1 GCA_900299035.1 Pseudomonadota bacterium | reverse complement strand
GTCGCTGTAGCTTGCTTTTTCTTCTCCTTTCGCCGCCAAGATCCGATGGCTGCACTTGCAGCGCAGCGTGATTCTGACGGGCTCTTCACTCCGCGCGATGCCGTTGCCCTGGCGGGCGCGACCGTCTTGGCGCTCTTCTTCAGGCTGTACGCGATAAACCACATGCCCGATACCTTCGAAGGAGAGCTCTCCTTCTTCTCTGCGGGAGGAACCTCATTCGATGGCATGTTCCTGGCGAACAAGGGCGCGCGGGGGCCGTGGGCGCCGCTTGGCATCCTCTACTACGTGCCGATCTACGTAACCACGACACTGTACGGGGCGACCCTGACTGCCCTGCGAATGTCCTCAACGTTAGTTGGCATCTTCACCATCCCGTTCATGTACATGCTGGGCCGCCGAGTTGGCGGAAAGAGCATGGGCCTGGTGGCAGCGCTCTTCTTGGCTCTGAACTTCTTGCACGTCGGCTGGGGCCGGACGGACATACACCCGCACGGTGTGACCACCTGGCCTAGCTTGCTGCTGTGCGTGCTTCTCCTTAGGGCATTTGACTCGCGCAAGGCTATCGATGCCTTGTGGGTGGCGCTCGCCCTGGGGCTCACGGGGCACCAGTACCCGTCAGGGCAGAGCGCGGTTGCGATTCCGGTCTTCGCAGTGGGGATCTTCTGGCTCCTCAACCGCTTTCGGCTGCCGCTGCGCTGGCCGCAGCTCCTCTTGGTCGGGTTCGGGGTGGCTCTGTGGTTCGTAGGGCTGCCGCTCAGCTACTACTACCCTGAGATGCAGCTCTCGTTTGATAACCCGTTTAACCTGACGGGGCCACGAGCCCTGTGGGGCGGGCCAGATGCGCCGACCTCACCGCTCGATGTCTTTCTGCTCGTGCTCACCAAGTCGGGCACACACCTGATCGACGTCGTCCAAGGGATCTTCTACCGCGCGTTTGTGCTCTTCCACCAAGACATCCTGCCGGTCATCCCTGGGTTCAACGTGCGCACTGTTGCGTGGCCGCTCGTTCCTCTCGCGATGCTTGGATTCTGCATCGTCCTGCGCTCAGCCAAGCGCTTTGAGTCAGCGGTGCTGTTGGCGTGGATGCTGGCAGCTATTCTCCCCGGAATCATGTCCGAGTCTGCCTACCCAAAGCGGCTCTCGTCGTTCTACCCAGCACTCGACATGCTCGCCGCGCTCGGGCTCACGCGCTACGCCCTGGCTGTTCGGGAGTCTGGACAGCGCTGGCGCCGAGTAGCCCTCAGTGCCGCAGTCACGGCGGGTTTTGCGTGTTTCACGGCTTGGTCGGCGAACGCCTGGTTCTCGGGCCGCCCTGAGTTCCGTTACGGGGAGCCGCACGAGGTGTTTGTCGCCGAGGAGATGGCCAAAGAGGTCCAGCCCAAGACCATCATTATCACAGACCTGGCTCTCGGGTATCACATCGGCAAGATGACCTACATGATGCTAGAGCCGCTCACGAAGCCAGAGAACCGGCCGAACATGTGGGTGGCTCGAGCTCCCAGCATGGTGATGCCAGCGGTAGCAGACCCGCTCAGTGCCAAGCGATTCGTTGATGAGGACTGGCCCTACATGTGGACGAAGCTGCGCGACCAGAAGGCCGAGACTGATGAGGTTACGGACTGGCAACGCGTCGTATTCATTCTGCAGGAGCGCACTGAGGGCGGTGACAGTAACCGCGAGGTAGTTCAGGCCGCTCTCGCGCGCTGCGCAAATCCAGTGGTACGCCGCGTGCCGAACAAGCGCACGTTTTGGCTCCCGCTCGTTATTATTAGCTGCCAGGTCAAAGACTTGAAGTGATGCCGGCATCCGCCGCACCCCGGGCGCCTTTTTAGAGCGCAGCGCTTGGTCGACTTACCCAACTAGAGCGTGTAAAACGGTGCGGTGTCCGGCGCCCGTTTGCTGCCTCCGTTGCGGCGTCCCTAAGAAACGATCGAGTAGGCTAGACCGCTACCATGGAAGCCGTTGCCAAGACCGATACGCCCTCAGCCTCTCAGGGCCAGCCGGAGGCTCCGCCACAGCACGGTGGCGTTGAGTCGCAGTCTCCTCAGGGTGTCCTCAGCAGGATTGGACTGCTGCTGGCGGTTGCAGCTCTGGCTGTGTCGTCGCTCCTGTGCGGGCAGTGGCGATTTATCGCCCCGGATGAGGGGTTCTACCTCTACGCCGGTCGCATGGCACTTGAGGGGCTTGTTCCCTACCGAGACTTCTTCTTTCCCCAGGCTCCGCTCTCTCCTTACCTTTTTGCAGCCTGGTTCGCCGTCGCGGGGCGGAGCTGGGTATTAGCGAGAGTGCTCGGCTCTCTGGTAACTCTCCTGGCCTGCCTAGTGTTGGCTCGCACAGCGAGATCTGTCTACGGAGGGCGCGCCGCGCTCTGGGCGCTGCTCACCTTTTCGCTCTGTGCCGGTGTGCAGCTCTGGCTCCCGACCGCAAAGAATGTCGGATTCTCTGCGCTGTTTCTCGCTCTAAGCCTCGACGCCTTCCTGCGGCGCCGGTGTGCGAAGCGAGCCGCATTCTGGCTGGGAGTTGGCGTTCTGGCCCGCGCCACAGTGGCGCCGGCCGGCCTCTTTCTCCTGCTGCCCCTTAACCCCGGACGAGGCGCGTACCTGCGACAGTTGAAAGATGTGCTGCTTGGCGCCGCCCTGCCGGGCATGCTTGCGATCGCGTTCGTCTGTGCTGACCCGTTCAATTTTTGGGAAGGCAACTTCGGGTACCACTTGGAAAGGACCACGTTCTCGGACCGCTACTTAGCCCGCCGCCGATGGGAGATATTGCGAGGGCTATTTGGGTCAGGGCCTGACGCAGGCCTCGGAGGGTTCCAGTTTGCAGTGCTATCAGGGGGCGCGCTGCTCTCGGTTTTGCTCAACGCTCGGTCAGGGTGGCGGCCGCTCGCATTGCCGGCCACGGCGCTAGTCCTAACAGCGGTAAATTTTCTGCCGGAGCCTCCGCATCTTCAGTACTTTTCGGTGGTGACATTCCTGCTGGTGCCGCCTGCGGCTGCGGCTCTCGACCGGGTTGTGTCCGCGAGCAAGTCTCAGCGCGCCCCTCGCACGACCGGCCTAATTTCAGCAGCCGTTGCTTTCAGCTGCCTTGCGGCGTTTGGGTATCTCGGCGCAGGAGACGCGCGCCGCTTCTTAGTAACGGGTGACAATGTAATCGGCGTCGGGAAGTACTCGCGGGATTCCTGGCGCATTGGGAAGATGTCCGAGGTGAGCCGTGCGATCGACGCTGCCAATCCGGAAGAGAAGCCGGTTGTTAGCGGCTGGGCAGGGTACTTGGTAGAGTCAAAGTCACGGGCCCTGCGCGGGACTGAGAACCACTTCGCTTTCAGCTGGGCGCAGGTGAGGCGCTTCTCGCCTCAAGAGCAGGAGAAGCGCCACATACTCTCGCAGGCAGGCGCAGTTGAGGCCTTCCTCAAGGGCGATGCTTCGCTCGCTGTAGCCTACGCGGGGCCGCGCCGGTCACGACCCTTGCTTGACGCAGTGAAAGCGGCTGGAGCGAAGCGGGTTGCCAAAGTAGGCTGGGTTGAGATCGTTGGGCCTGGAGGAAAGTAACGGTGCGTCGAGCCCTCTTCATCGGATTGCTAGCGTGCTGCGCAGCTGCGCTTGTGGCGGTATTTCTTCGCCCCTCGCCGCAGCCGAACATCGTGCTCGTGATCGTAGACACCCTCCGGGCTGACAAGCTTGGCGCCTACGGCAACCCAAGCCCCGCCTCCGCAGAGCTCGACCGCCTGGCGGCACAGGGCATAGTTCTCGAGCAGGTAGTTGCCCAGGCTAGCTGGACCCGCTCCTCCGTCGCAGCGATGCTCACCGGCATATACCCTCGGCGGCTGCCGGTCATTAAGGAGCAGTGGGACCCGCTGCCAAATGGAGTGGAGACGCTGGCCGAGGTGCTGCGGCGCAGCGGCTACCTCACGGTCGGCCTGACAGCGAACCCGCAGCTCAACGTCGACTTTAAGTTCGAGCAGGGCTTCGACGACTACGTCGAGAGCTCGGTCACCTTCTCGTGGATGAAGGACAGGGCTGGCAAAGAGAAAGCCGGGCAGGGGCACGCTGTGCGAGTCGCTGACGACATCCTGGGGCAGTCGCTCGAGCTGCTGCAGCAAGCAAAGAGCCGTCCCGTATACCTTCAGGTGCTGCTCATGGACGTGCACGCACACCACAGGATCGCTGCGGACCAAGTTGATGCGGACCTACAGGGGTACGCCGACAGCGAGTACCTGCAGGCCGTGCGCAACGCCACTCGGCCGCTGGCGGACTTCATCTTGAGGGCCAAACAGATTCTCGGAGAGAATACGGTCTTCATAATCACCGCTGACCACGGTGAGGGGCTCAAGGATCACCCCTCCGTAGAAGGCTCGGCGAAGCACGGAAACCTTCTGTACCGCTCACACCTGCACGTTCCGCTCATCGTCCTTGGGCCAGAGAGGCTTATCGGCAAGCCTGCAAAGCTTAGAGGGCTTGCCGAGTTGATAGACCTCTTTCCCACAGTCACCGACCTCGCTGGCGTGTCGGGCCCCAGCGGCATAGACGGAGTGTCGTTGCTTAGCGCAATGCAGAGCTCTTCGCCCGTTGCTGTTGGCTCGACAGCAATCTCGGAGACGAGGTGGCGCAAAGGTGTCAGCAAGCTGGCTATTACAAACGGTGAATGGCTCTTCGTCGACAATCGTGATGCTTGGTCCGGAACTGCGCCTCACGAGCTGTTTCCGTTCTCAGCTCCTCAGAACGGGGCCGCAGATAGTGTCTTGAGTGCGCAGCCTCAGGTCGCATCAGGCCTTGAAGAAGGCCTAAAGGAATTTGAGCGTCGGGTTCGCTCGTAGGGTCTTGTTTCCCTGAAGCAGCCAGTCGCTGGCCATGCAGCACAGCTGCCCCATTTGGAATGAGAGGTCCTTTTCGTGCAGGCCTACGGATGCGGGTGGATCTTGTGCTCGCCAGTCTCGTCGCGGTGCTTCGTTAAGTACTTAACGAAGGGGGTGCCTCCTGTCCCCACCTGAGATGGGTTGGCGGGGTCAACCTGAGCCTGCTTGGCGATGTACGAGACAGCGTACTCAAGGTGCTTTGTCCTGAACTTCTCAACCCAATCAACGCACTCGTCGTAGACCTTCTCAAGCTCGCCCTGCGAGGGGTGGCCCTTAACGAAATCGCGGGTGCTCGGGCCTCCCTCAGTGGCCTCAAGGAATCGCCGATGGGCCGGCGGCATGTAGAGGCGCATCTCCATCAGGTACGCCTTGAGAGGATCGTCCTTGTGGCCAACGCCGAGAAACCCGTCCAAGCTAGGGATGATTCCGCTCTGGGCTCCGGTCTCACCTCGGAAGAACTGCCCGGTGCCCGAGTACTCGGAGACTCCCTCGTACACGAGCCCGTTAGGGAGCGCCGGGTTGTTCTTCCAGCCGTGGATGTAGGGACGGACACGGTGAAAGTAGATGAAGGGGTCACAGTGCTCGACCATTCGGCACAAAGCGCCGTACATGCCGTCCAGAGAGCACGCCAGCTCTTTGAGAGCCTTCGTCAGCGCATCGCCATCTTGCGCCATGACCGCGCGGCGACCGTGCGCCACTGCATTGAGGGCCTGGGCAGCACGGGCTTCAATATCTACATGCACGATAACAAACCACTCCTCATCAATTCCTCCGAGGAAGTTCTGATTGAGCGCGATGTTCCCCATCTCGATCGGGCCGTTAGGGTCGATGCGATGCCAATTGTCCAGGGCGTACGATTCATACGACAGCACCGGCGGCCGACCGAGCTTCTTTGCCACCTCAAACCAGGGCCGGGCCAGGACCTGCGGAATCCGCTCGACCGTCGGCTTCTCGCCGAACACGTAGGCATGTCCGATGAAGGACAACATAACCATGGCCCGGTGCACTTCCGCGTCGCTCTTGAGAGCATCGACTGGGAAGGCGGGCAGCT
>OMIG01000183.1 GCA_900299035.1 Pseudomonadota bacterium | reverse complement strand
GAGGCGCAGAGCGAGGCCCTCCTTGAGTACATCTCCGGAACGAAGAAGCAGCCGATCGGAACGATCATCGCTGAGGTTCCGCAGAAGGCGCTCTTCCCGTTTATCACCTCAGAGCACCCGCAAACTGTTGCATTTCTGCTAAGCATGATGAACCCGGACCAGTCCGCTGCTGTGCTCAAGCAGATGCAGCCTGAGATGCAGACGGACGTGCTCGTGCGCATATCGAACCTCTCTAACGTAAAGTCAGACGTAATCGATGAAGTGCGAGAAGTGCTGCGTTTGCAGCTTCGTTCAGGCGAGCTTCAAGACGAAGAGCTCGGTGGCCCGAAGTCAGCGGCGAACATCCTCAACTTTGTCGACAGGACGAACGAGGAGCGAATTATCACCGAGATCGAGGAGACCTTCCCCGAGCTGGCAGAGAAGATTCGCAACCTCATGTTCACGTTCGAGGACCTCAAGCGCGTCGACGACAAGGGAATTCAGGCTGTTCTCAAGGATATTCCGCGCGAGCAGCTCATCGTCGCGCTCAAGACGGCGAGCCCCGAGTTGCGCGATCAGCTCTTCAGGAACATGTCGCAGCGCGCTGCTGAGATGATTAAGGAAGACCTCGAGTCGCTTGGGCCGGTGAAGCTGCGGGACGTAGAGAAGTCGCAGCAGTCGATCGTCGACGTGGTACGAAAGCTCGAAGCTGAGGGCAAGATCGTTATCAGCGGCGGATCGGGCGAGGAGCAGCTGGTCTAAGGACTGCTACAAGATGCCCTTTCGCTTGGGCGCTGCCGTAAAAGCAGCAAGCATCCCTTAAAAGAGGAAACGCTTTCTGAAAGTTGTGCCCAGCTTAGTGGTACACGATCTTCTTTTCGTTAAGTTCGGTAATGTCGATGTCCGGCTTGCCCATCGGGAAGTCGTGCGAAGAGAACTGACGCTCAAAGTTTTTGGCCATATCGCGCAGCTGCCGCTTGAACCGAATGACGCGGTAAGCCACGTAACACAGCAGCAGCCCGACCGCGAACAGCACGGCAGCGATAGCCCCGAACACGAGCTTCGGCGCAACGAGCACCACCACAGCTAGCAGCATCAGCATGAGGCCTGGCAGGAACGGTGTCCCGCGGCGGCCAGAAGAGATTACGAACCCTGAGATATTTGGACCGAACGGGGATTGCATCTTTTGCATGGGGAAAGAGTACCTCTTCCGAAAGGTATTAACCACGCCCTGGATGATTTACAAGCTGCAGGCCGGCTTAGGGGCCGGAAAGCGAGCGCGACGACCGGATAGCTTTCATGGTAGGGTAGGGTGACGGGGAAAGCCCCGCAACGGCCCGGGTCGCCTGTATACCTCAGCTATCGTTGGGATATCTTGCGAAGCGGTTCAGCCAAAGTATCAAATGCCAAGCACCAGCCCGCTTATAGGACGAGTACTCGAGGTTTCACGCCGCTACGTAACGCTCTTTTCAGAGGGCGCCGGAGTAATCACCGGCACGGTGTCGTCTAAAGCCCTCGAAGTTGTGGCCGGGGACATGGTCACGTTCGAGATGCGCGACGAAGGGGTCTTCGTCACAGCGGCAGAGCCAGCGACGAGGAGCCTCTACCGATCGTACCGGGGCGCGCTGAAGCGCATGGGCGGCAACATCGACCTTCTCTGCGTTATCACAGCGGTTGGGCAGGTCCTCAATCCAACAGCGATTGACCGGATGTTAGTTGCGGCGAGGGTCCAGTCGATCCCCTCACTACTCGTAATCAATAAGGCAGACCTAGGCGCTGATTCCTTCAAGCCGATTACGGACGTCTACCGAGCAGTTGGGGTAGAGATGATCTTCTGCAGCGCGAAGTTTGGGCAAAACCTGAGCGAGCTCGAAGAGAGGCTGAACGCGCCGAACGTGAAGGTTGCGGCGCTATGCGGCGTCTCGGGGGTAGGGAAGAGCACGATCCTCAATCGGCTCGTGCCGCATGCGCAAGCCAAGACCGGAGAGGTGAGCGAGCGAACAGGACAGGGGAAGCAGACCACTACGCAGCCCAGGGGGTTTCTTTTCGGTGCTTCGGGGTCGAAGGTGATCATAGACTTCCCCGGAGTTCAGTTTTTCGGGTTATCTCACGTCACGCCCGAGTCCGTCGCGGCTGCGTTTCCAGAGTTCGTTGCCGCAGCAGCGGGATGCCGGTTTTTGGACTGCCGGCACCTTCAAGAGCCAGAGTGCGCTGTCCTTGCTGGCCTAGAGTCGGGCGCAATCGCAGCGTGGCGGTACGACTCCTACACCCAGATCTTGCAGGAGATTGAGGACGCTCGCGAGTACTAGGGCCAGTAAGGCGCAGGCATTGATGAGAATGCGGTTGCTATTTGCCCCGCGCGGTTTATAACGTCATCCGAGTATGGGGAACCCCGCAACGAGTCAGCAATCGGTAACCTGGGCGGAAGTCCTGTCAGGCGAGCGTGAGCAGCAGTACTTTCGCGACCTGATAGAATTTGTTGAAAGCGAGCGCCGGTCAGGCAAGACCGTCTACCCAAAGAATTCCGAGATCTTCAACGCGCTGCACTGCACTCCGTTTGAGTCAGTCAAAGTTGTAATCCTCGGCCAGGACCCGTACCACGGCCCAAATCAAGCGCACGGGCTCTGCTTCTCGGTGCGTCCGCCGACGCCCGCGCCGCCAAGCTTAGTCAACATCTTTCAAGAGCTTGAGAGCGACGTGGAAGTTAAGCGACCGAGCCACGGGTGTCTTGAGAGCTGGGCCCGTCAGGGAGTGCTGCTGCTCAATGCGGTGCTAACGGTAGAAGAAGGCAAGCCCGGCTCGCACGCCCTGCGTGGCTGGGAGCGATTCACGGACCGAGTCGTCAAAGAGATAAATGAGCGCAGGGATCATGTGGTCTTCATGCTGTGGGGAGCGTATGCCCAGAAGAAGGGGGCTCACGTTGATCGCTCGAAGCACCTAGTCCTCGAGGCCCCGCACCCATCTCCGCTCTCCGCGCACCGAGGGTTCCTGGGATGTCGCCACTTCTCGCAGGCGAACGGATACCTGCAAGAGCACGGTGTAGTGCCGGTAGATTGGCGCCTGACGGAAAACCCACACCAGACTCCGTAGGCAACCGCCTGGAATCACATAAAAATACCTGGCACGCCTAGTGCAATTGCGACAGTAGGGATGAAAGGCCCAACTCGCTATGCGTATTGATTTTGCAGCGTCTTACAAAGAGGTTTCCAGCCTGCTGAAGGCATCTTCGAAGCCAGCTTCCCAAGCTGACGGGGCTTCGTTTGAGCAGGACCTACAAGGCGCCTCGGCCCAGCCAACTAAAACTCTCGGTGATTCCGTTGATTCTCAGCAGCCTGCGGCGATGATCTCTCACACGCCGGGAGGCTTCTCGGACATGCGGGCCATGTTGAGGCTTGAGACGCCAAGCATCGAGCCGCAGCTGCTAACGCCTTACGGACCCTCTGAGGTGTCGCCCACTGAAGAGCTTACGCCCTCCGAGAGTGTCAAAACTCCGACACTGCTCGAGGTGAAGCGAGTCCAGGTAGAGAAGTCTCAGGTATCAATTGATCGCGTGCCGCAGCTTGCCTCCGAAGAGGTCCGCGCTCAGCTCAAGACGATGAGCGAGAAAGTCGGGCTCAACCCATCTCTCTCTATGGCGGTGGTCAAAGCGGAGTCTAGCTTCAACTCGGCTGCGATAAGCAACGACGGGCACTCGTCCAAAGGGTTGTTTCAGCTTCTCGATTCAACCGGCAAATTTCTCCTCGCCAAGACGGATTCGCCGGAGAGGAAGTATGACCCCTTCGATCCGAACCTTAATATGGAGCTGGGAACTAACTACCTAAAGTACCTGCACGAAATTTTCCGATCATCTACTGACCTGCCTAACAACCTGAAAACTCATAAAGCGGCGGACGATGTCTCTCTTGAGAAGTTCGCGGTAGCGGCATTCAACGCAGGCGAGGGCCGCGTTGCCTCAGCTCAGGGTCGAAGCCAGAAGGCAGGCAAAGACCCCTCGCACTACGAGCACGTGGCACCATTTCTTCCGCGTACGACCCGCGAGTACGTAACCCGAGTGCTAGCCGGAAAGGGGCTCTTCTAGACGAGCCCACACAAAAAGACGCGGTCCACCAGGTACTTGGCGCGCAGACGACTCCTCCGAGCTTTCCAGAGCAGGCAGTTGGCAAGCCTCTTGCTCAATTCACCATATGAAATGTCATGACGGCAAAGTTTGCCGTCGGGACGAAAGGATGCGGCCCGTTTTAGGAGGTTAATTCACTGCTGGACGCCCAGGCGCCCGCAGTAAGCCACGGAGAATAGGAAATGGCTATCAATATTAGAACCAACCTTCCCTCGCTTGTAGCCCAGAGAAACGTCGACAACTCGAGCGAGCGGCTTAAATCATCGTACGCTCGACTGGCGAGCGGACTTCGAATTAACCGCGCTAGCGACGACGCTGCCGGCCTCGCAATTGCTGAGAGCCTCAAGGCTGACTCGGCGATCGCGACGGTGGCGATTCGCTGTCTCTTATACACATCTGACGCTGCCGACGATACTCCTTGTGTAGATCTCGGTGGTCGCCGT
>OMIG01000182.1 GCA_900299035.1 Pseudomonadota bacterium | reverse complement strand
TCACGTGGGATTGGCTCGGAACGAGGATAGATCCGCCTTTCCGCCCTCCGAGGGGCTCTGTCTTTAAACGTGAACGTGCACGTAGCCGTGAACGTGAACGTACCCGCCGCAGAACCTCCGCCCATTCTGGGTCGCTGCGGGAGAATATGTTGCCTCGGTTAGGCGAGCTCTGTTTCGGGCACGTTCACGGGGGATTGGCTCGGAACGAGGACAGATCCGCCTTTCCGCCCTCCGAGCGGCTCTGTCTTTAAACGTGAACGTGCACGTAGCCGTGAACGTGAACGTGCCCTGTGCAGAACCTTTCTCCCATTTCGGGTCGCTGCGGCTGGATATGGAGCCTCGATCAGGCGATCTCTGTTTCGGGTACGTTCACGTTTACGTGCACGAGCACGTTCACGAGAGACAAGCGTGTAAGTACGGAGAGGTCTCGCGTGAAATTCACGCGGAGGGGCGATAGCAAGCCCCTAGTCCATTCAGCAGACTCTAGCGTTGGCTTGTTGCTCTGTAAGACGGCGCGTTGTCCCGGGTTGTTTCGGGAAGAGACTTCTCAACCTCTTCAATGAATCGGTCGAGCCACTCTTCTAAGTTGCTAGTGCCATCACCGTCCTCGTCGCCGGCTGGCCGAGAAGGAGGAGAGAGTGAGCGGTAGCGAGGTGGCGATTCTTTTAGCCTGCCTGCTGGGCGCCGACAGCCTACCAGGCAGTCTTTCAGCTCTCCGGTCCTGGCGCGCACCGCTGCGACTATCCGCTGGTCGGGTTCGCTTCGTTGAGCAGGGCGGCTGCCAGCGCGCTGAAGTACAGAGGCTTCAGTAGCGGACGCAGCCAGCGCGGGCCCACACCCTGAGGAGAAGGGGCATTGGAGCGAGGGTGAAACCGCGCTCGGGATGTTTAGCACCTCGGCCCCCGGGTAGAGATGGCCAAGCCATTGGTTGTCCTGGGCGAAGACTAAGCTCGCGGGGGCTAGCCGCTTTGCCCATACCGGCGCGCTTCCAATAAAGCTGCGTGGTCCAGGAAGGAATACATTGCCGACTAGCGCAACGCGCAAAGGCTTGTTGGAGTTGTCATTGTTAGTAATGTTGCAGATGCTCCATGGGCCGCGTGGCCCCCAGCCGTACACCAGGTTGTTGATCAGCTTTGCGCTCGCACCGGGCTCTACGTATGGGTTCCGTTCCTCGTTGAAGGCAAGGAGGTTGCGTTGAAGGGTGAGGCGGCGCACGCCGCGCCCGATCAGCACCCCCTTGCTGTGCGGTCCCTTCGGATGGATTGAGTCTTGCAAGCCCTCGGCGATAATTGAATCGCTAACAGAGATGTCGTGAGTTGTCGGATACCAAGCAGAGAGGTTCTCGTCCACCGCCCACGTTAGTGAGAGGTGCGAGAGAGAAACGTGGTGGGCGCTTGCGGGTGGCTCAGCGCCAATCGACACTCCGTCGCGGTCGGCGGGCTTCGCTCCGAGCGGGCTGTCCCCGGGGCGGATTGCAAGGTGGCGAACTTCGACGTGGTGCGTTTCAATTTTTAGGCCGGCTCCCGTGAGGGTAATGCCCGGCGGTGGGGCAGTCTCTCCGGCGATTAAGAGCATGGGCTCCCGTGCTTTGATTGGACGATTTAGGGCCAACACGCCAGCGACTGAGAAGACGCACACGCGTGGGCCGCTAGACTCCACGCATGCCCTTAACGTGCCAAGTCCTGAGTCTTGGAGGCTGGCGACCTCAATGACGCGGGTGTCTGCGGTTGGCTTAAAACGAAATTCGAATCCGTCGGCGTGTGCTGCGGGTAGTATGGGAAGCAAAGGGAAGAGGGCGATAGTCAGCAGGGCCCTCAGGCCGCGCATTGCAAAATAAAGTACTGAGGGGTCGTGAAGCGTGGTCAATCTCTTCGCAGTATCATCTGCGAAGGAGCTGCTCCCGTATAAGGCGAGTCATGCTGGCGGGGTGATTAGCCCACGGTCTTGACGCCGCGCGGAGCCCTGCGTCCGGCGCTGCGAACAGGCGCATCGGCGGCCTTTCCGGAGTAGGAGGGCTTGCTGAGGGTGCTGGCCTTTGTAGACTCAGAGCCTACATCGCCGATCGCCTGAGCGAGGCGGTCCTGAATGGTAACCTGCGCATCGGCGAAAGTAGTTACGGACTTCGATTTGCCGTACTCGTCCCAAATTGCCCTGCGGTTGTCGAGCTGGCACGCCTGAGCTGCGATATCGCGCACCTGGGCGGCCTGCTCCTCGGTGAGGATTGTGGACTTAACGAAGAAGTTGAGAGCTTCCTTAGTGGCACGCTCGTTCGAGGGGAACATCTCTGTGGCCGGCTTGTCGATTCGGGCTAGCTTGAACGCAGACTTAAAGTCGCGGGCCATCTCAACGCCGTGAAGCTCCTTGATGACTTTGAAGGCAGCGGCGGCAAAAAGATCCTCCTCGCTGACATCCTGCTGGGCGCTTTTTTTGCCTAGGAGGGTTTGCATTACCCTGCCGAAGTCGGTTGTCTCAGACGTGGCAGTCGAGGCTTTTTTCCCCTTGGGCTGGACACTTACCGCTTGTGTCTGGGTGCCTTGTAGCTTGCTTTCGGTGGTCTTCATAAAGTCCTTTTTGCCTCGCGCCCTCTTGAGAGCGGTTCCGATGCCTAAAGGTGAGCAAATGTTATGCCAGGGCGACGGGGCAAAGAGCCCAATCCTCTCTTAACCTGGGGTAGGATGAGGGAGTAGGAAGGAGGGATTCAACTCAAAGGGACTACTGTATAGGCCCGTAACCGGGCCCTCAGCGGGCCCTTTCTAGGGGTCGCTGCATACCGTAACGGTGTCTGGGAGGGCTTGCAGGAGCTTGCCCAGGCCCTTGCGCTGGGCGGTAGCCGCAGCATCGAGCGAGCTTAGCCCGCGCGGGGTGCCAGTGAAGAGCCTGTTGAACTGGGCCCTTAGGGCTGCCCTGTCGACCCGCACCTGGGTGCAGCTTGCGGCTGTGGGCGCAGGACAGATGAGAGCTCCCTCGTATTGAGCCAGTTCACGTCGCACGCCGGCTAGGGCCTTGGCCCCGCGGTTGAGCACGAAGAGCCGCTGGCTTGGCGCTGGGCGCCAGGTCTTGCCGGTCAGCAGCTTAGCCTTGCCTACCTGGTTCTGCACCACCCTGCTGGTGTAGGTCCAGATATTGTCGAAGAGTACCGGGTCAACAAGCGTGCAGTCTCCATCTCCCTCATCCGGACAGAGAGCTGGCTCGCCGTCAACAGCGAGCGACTGGCCGGTAATGTTCCACTGACCGACGTATGTGCCTTCGGAGAAGAAGCCTTCGAGCGGCACGTAGAACGAGCTCTCTCCAGAGCTGAAGGTTGCAGGCGGAGCCGGCACGCCGCTCGGTGAGAGGATCTGGTTGAGGCTGCCGTAGGTGAGAGGCACTTCGAGCGATGCGCTCGAGGAATTGCTGTAGTGGAAGACCACGACGTCGGCTCCATCTCGCCGTGCCCGGCAGACTGGCTCGACAACGAATATCTTGCGCTCCATCTCGATTGTGTACGGGCTCTGGCTGGCCAGTTCAGAGCCGCTGCCTACGATCTCATCAAATACCACCGCCTTGCTTGAGCCAGTGCCCGGCAAGCCGCTCACGATGCTGTAGGTGCCATTCTCTTCGAGCGGGATTGCGAATTCTCCGTTGTCGTCGGTGGTCACTAGGACACCGTTGACGTCGAGAGGCATGTTCGGCAGTGGCGTGAGGTCGATCACGGCGTTTCCGGAGAAGATCACGATCACCGGCGTGTCCGTAGCTGTTGGGGTGGGCGTGCTGGTTGGCGTCTCGGTCGCCGTCGGGGTCTCTGTCGGCGTTGGCGTATCGGTAGGTGTGTCGGTCGGAGTGCTGCTCGGTGTCACCGTCGGTGTAGCGGTGCTAGTCGGCGTGTCAGTTGGCGTGCTGGTTGGCGTCCGAGTGGATGTTGGCGTGTGCGTCGGCGTCCTGGTTGGCGTGTCGGTCGGGGTTGGCGTGTTGGTCGGCGTGTTAGTCGGAGTAGTCGTCGGGGTAAGTGTCGGCGTGTTCGTGCTGGTTGGCGTGTTAGTTGGGGTGCTAGTCGGCGTTCGAGTTGGCGTCTCGGTCGGCGTGTTGCTGGCTGTTGGCGTGTTGGTCGGCGTGTTCGTCGGTGTGCGGGTCGGCGTGTCAGTTGGTGTGGACGTCGGCGTCTTGGTCGGCGTGGTGGTGGGCGTGTCGGTGCTGGTCGGCGTATTGGTCGGGGTATTGGTCGGGGTGCGAGTAGGCGTTTCGGTCGGAGTCGCGGTTGCCGTGTTGGTTGGAGTCTGTGTTGGCGTCTCGGTCGGCGTGCTTGTCGGCGTGCGCGTCGGAGTCGAGGTGCTGGTCGGCGTCATGGTC
>OMIG01000181.1 GCA_900299035.1 Pseudomonadota bacterium | reverse complement strand
GGCATACGAGATAGCGTAGCGTCTCGTGGGCTCGGAGATGTGTATAAGAGACAGCCTAAACGCAGTCCTGCGCTCACGCGATCCGAGCTGAACGGTCGGGAGCGCCATGAAGACCGCCGAGACTTGCTGGCTGACCGAAAGCTTGCTGACGGCTGCCTCCTGCCGCTCCATTTCGCTCGCCGGTATCCAGCCCGAGAGGAGCTTAACCTGAGCCTCGCGCGCCGCTGGGTTTTCGTGTGAGAGAAGCACCGAGCAGACCACCGCCTCTGCGCTGCCGATTCCGACTATAGCAGAGTGCAGCTCAGGCGGGGGAAGCCAATCGGAGTGAACTGCGCCCACGGCCTTGGCGCTTGTCGAAGTCAGCATCGAGACGCCCTGCGGCTCGTCGCCGGTCTGGGTGCCTATCTGGTCGTCGTCGGGCAGCTCACCGTCAAAACTTGGGTCGATTCGCTTGATGCGCTCATCGAGCGGCGGGTGTGACGCGTAGAGGCGCTCAAAGAAGCCTGGCGCCTTCCGCTCCGCTAAGAAGAAGTGCGAGAGCCCCTCGGCGCCCACGCTATCGACTGCCGCGCCTTTCGAGAACCCGCCGATTTTTTTAAGCGCCCCCGCTATGCCGTCAGGGTTTCGCGTGAGCTGTACTGCCGTCGCATCGGCTAAGTATTCCCGTTCGCGCGACACGGCAGCGCTCATGAGCACCGATACGAGCCGCCCGAGCAGTCCAAAGAGCAGGAAGAACAGCCCTATGAGCGCTATTACGAGGGCCGCCCCGCCGCGGTCCTTGCTGCGCCGCGACCGGCCGCTATCTGCGGCAAGCCGCAGCACGAACCGGCCGATTGCCGAAAGAATCACCAGCCCGTAAATGTAGCCAGCCAGGCGGATGTTGAGCCGCACGTCTCCGTGCAAGATGTGCGAGAACTCGTGTGCGACGACGCCCTGTAGCTCATCCCTCGAGAGCCGCTCTAGGGCGCCGCGGGTAACCGCAACGGCGCTGTGCTCCGGACTAGGGCCTGACGCGAATGCGTTGATGCCCTCCTCGTCCGAGAGGATGTAGATCTCGGGCACCGGCGTGTTCGCAGCTATCGCCATCTCCTCGACGACGTTCAGGTAACGCCGCTCAAGCGGGTCGCTTGTCTCTGGTGAGACCTTTCTCCCTCCGAGCGCCTCGGCAACTGCGCCTCCGCTCGATGATAGCGACCGAAACCGCACGAATGCGGCCGTGGAGACAGTTAAGATCACGAACAGGTCAAGCACCAGCACCACCGGAAGGCCGCCCGTGAGGGCCTCACTTTGCTCATGACGGTAGTGGTGCCCCTGGCCGCTGTGGCGCTGGTCGTCCGAAGCCGCGCCGAGGGCTAAGAGCGCAAAGGAGAGCAGCGCAGCCAACAGCAGGTTTGCCAGCACAAACCGCCACAGCAGCGACCTGGAACGCTTGCGCGCAGCTTCCTGGTGCGAGAAGAAATCCACGGGCGAGCGCCCTCCCGCCGCGGCTTAGTTGAAGGCGACTTTCGGAGCCTCTCGCTCCTGCTCGTTCTTCACCGCCTCAAGCAGCTGCATCTCACTGAACCCGAAGCCTCCAGCAATGATGTTCGCGGGGAAGGACTGAATAGCAGTGTTATACGTGGTGACAGAGTCGTTGAATGACTGCCTGGCGAAGCTCACCTTGTTCTCGGTGCTTGATAGCTCCTCCATCAAGGTCGCGATGTTCTGGTTCGCCTTAAGGTCAGGGTAGCTCTCTGCCAGCGCGAAGAAGCGCCCCATGGCTGATGTGAGCTGTCCTTCAGCCGCGTTAAGCGCCCCAATCGCCGCGCCGCTGGTCGTGTTGGCCGCCGCAGCGTTCCTTGCGGCGAGCGCCTGGTTACGGGCCTCAATAACCCCTGTCAGGGTCTCCTTCTCGTGCGCCATGTAACCCTTGGCTGCCTCCACCAGGTTCGGAATAAGATCGTAGCGGCGTTTGAGCTGCACGTCGATCTGCGCAAACGCGTTCTTAAACCGGTTACGCAACACAACCAGGTTGTTGTACATGCTGATGAGCCACAGGCCGATTACCACCACCAAGCCGATAACAACTGCCAAGATCATCATGAGAAGCTCCCCCAGAATCGCTGCCGCCAAAATGAGCGCCGCAACCGATAAGGTACCACGGCGCCAACTCAACCAGCCAGCGAAGAATTCCGGCGCCTAAACACCCCTACCCACTCTAGTCCCGGACGCCGGTCGGGGGATGGATTTCGGGCTGGACGAAGCACTAAGAGTTCGAAAGATGCTGAAAAAAGGCTTCTGATTTCCCCCTCAGAGGCTACAAAGGGCGGCCGGTTGTCGGGGTATCGAAGCGCCAGGGACGGCAGCGCCGCCACCTGATCGTCTGGGAGCACAAAGAAGTTCCCTGCCAGGAAACCGCCTGGGACTATCGCTCTCGCCATCGCTTCGGCGTAGCGCTTCCTGCTCCCAGGGTCTATCGCACAGAAAAAAGTATGCTCGGCAGCTCCGGCGTATCCCGAATGCGAAAGCTCGAAGAAGTCGGCCTGTTGCAGCGCGACCCGCTGCCTCGTTTCCTGCGGCAGCTTCTCAAGCCGTGCTTGCGTCTCTGCCACCGCTCGCGCCGAGAAGTCTACAGCTTGCACCAGCGCCCCCTGCTGAGCGAGCCATCCCGCGTCAGACCCGGTCCCGCATCCGGGCACCAGGACCTTTTTTCCGTCTAGCGCAAAGCCTAGCGCCCTCGCCTCGGCGATCGCCTCCTGTAGCACCGGAGAAGGATGCCCTAGCTCCCACGGGGTATCGGCTACCTCGTAGAAGTGCTCCCAGTACTGTGCGGATGACCAATCAGCGCTCATCAGTTTGCGAGCTTAATCTCTTGCGAGTGCGCGCGCATGCAAAAAAAAGGGCAGGCACCGTTATTCGAGCTGCGCCGCAGCGAATAAAGGTGCCTGCCCCTTCTTTTTGAGGGAGTGCTACTCGTACGGCGTCACGCGCGGAGCACGGCTTGAGCCACGCTCGAAACGGCGTCCACTCGGACGTGCGCCACGACCGCCTGGACGGCCGCCACGGAAACCAGGGCGGCCACCACGGGCGCCGCCGCCGGGCCTTCCGCCACGTCCGCCTGGACGGCTCCCACGAGCCCCCTCACGACGCTCATCCTGGCCGATGAAGGCCGACGATGGCTCGCGGTAAACGTGCGGGCTGTTCGGGTCGATATCCTGCTGGCCACGGAACGGGCGCTTCGCTGGGCGCGAATTACGGCCCTGTCCCCTGTTGCCATCGCGCGAAAATGCCGGCCTCTCCGAGCGCTCCTCGCCGAACTGGCGGGGACCACGCGAGAAACGGCCTCTTGGCTGGCGCTCGCCCTGCGAGTCGTCGCGGCGCTCACTACGGTCGCGTCCACCGCCGAATCGGCGCTCACCAAACCCGCGCGACTCGCCACGAGACTCTCCACGAAACTCGCCACGGGGCTGGCCAGCACGAGGGCCTCGCGGTCCTCTCGAACCACGAGAATCTCGGAAATCACGCGAGCCACGAGAATCACGGCTGCCGCGCGAACCACGCGACTCCCCAGACTCAAAACGTGGACGCTCGCTGCGCTCCTCCCTGAATCCTTCGGCCTGCGCGCCCTCAGCGCCAAGCTCAGCTGGCCGACGGGTCCTGCCACGCGGGCCCCTGTCGTCGCGGGAGCCGAAGCGGCTCCGGCCTCTGCCGCCGTCCCTGCCGCCTCGAGCCGGACGCTCGGAACGGCCGCGAGGAGCGCGCTCTTCACGCTGCGAGCCCTCGAAGGCATCGCCGCCAAGCCGCGCCATCGGCGCGTTGAGCCACTTCTCGACCTGCCGCAGCAGCGGCATGTCTGCACGAGTCACAAACGACACAGCCTCTCCAGTGCGCGAAGCACGTCCAGCTCGGCCAGTGCGGTGGATGTAGGCGTCCAGGGTGTCAGGCATATCGTAGTTTACTACATGCGTGATTCCTTCAACGTCGATTCCGCGAGCAGCGATATCGGTGGCGATAAGCACCTTGAAGCGACCCTCTCTGAAGCCGGTCAGGGCACGATGGCGCGCGCCTTGGCCGAGGTTCCCGTGCAGCGAGGTAGCATCGACTCCTGCCGATGACAGCTTCTTGTCGAGCTTCTTGGCGGTGTGCTTCATCTTTGTGAAGACGACCGCGAGTGCCTCCGGATTCTCGGAGAGCCACGCCTCAAGCTTCTCAGCCTTGTCAGCCTGGGACATTCCGTACATGCCGTGCGAAACGGTCGCGATCGGAGTCTCCGTCTTAACGCGAACGACTGTCGGCTCCTTCAGCAGGTCGCGCGAGAGCGCCTCGATCTCGTCTGGCATCGTTGCCGAGAAGAGCAGCGTCTGGCGGCCTTCAGCCGGGAGCGCCTTCACGATATGACGAATGTCCGGCAGGAAGCCCATGTCGAGCATCCGGTCGGCCTCATCGAGGACGAGCATCTCAACCTTCGAGAGGTCGATAGTCTTCCCCTGCATGTGGTCCTTAAGGCGCCCCGGGCAGGCTACGACGATTGCCGGCGAGCCGCGCAGTGCCGACATCTGGTGGCGGTGCGAAACGCCGCCGTACACGGTGCAGCTCTTGAGCCCGGTGCGGGGCAAGAAGAGCTTAAGCACGTCGTTAATCTGCTCAGCAAGCTCACGGGTCGGAGCGAGAATGAGGGCACGAGTGCCTGGCTTCTTCTCGCTGACGAGGCGGTTGACGAGCGGCAGAACGAACGCGGCAGTCTTGCCCGTTCCGGTCTGCGCGAGGCCGATTAGGTCGCTCCCCTGAACGACGACCGGAATAGCCTCAGCCTGAATCGGTGTTGGGGTCTCATAGCCAACCGTGCGGATCGTTTCCTTGAGGAACGGAGCCAGCGGGAGGCTGTCGAAAGACGCGAGGGTGTCAGAAGACGGAACAGTATCATTGTGAGGCATGGAAGCCCTTTTTTATATTGGGAGTGGTGCTGCCGGAGCGACTCAAACCCGAGTGGTTTTGGTTAGCAAAGCATTCAATGCTCTAAAGCCGCCGGCAGGGCTCGTAAGGCAGGCCTCTCTCGATTTTTGAGGGGCCAAGAAACTTCACCAGGTGAACGGTAACGTGGAGGACGGTACCACAGCCACGCGGCATAAGATACGAAACGCCCGAAAAACCGCGCTTTTTCCGCTAAACGCTTGCAGCTACAGGCACAACAGCCGGCGCCTGCACCTCTTTGAGGCTCACTGAAAGGCTCTTCTGGAGCGTATTAAACGCAAAGAAGTCCTGTGGGCCGACGAGCGAAAGGGCCGTCCCAGAGCGCCCCGCGCGGCCGGTTCTGCCGGTGCGGTGCACGTAGGTCTCTGCCTGCTCGTGGATGGCGTAGTTCACCACCAAGTCGATGTCCTGGATGTCGATTCCGCGCGCCGCTACGTCGGTGGCGATGAGGAGCTTCAGGTCGCCAGAGCGGAACCGATTCATGGTCTGCTCGCGCTCCTTCTGCGTGAGGTCGCTGTTGAGGCGCTCAGGCTCAAAGCCGCGCTTGCGAAGCATGATCTCAACAAGCTCAGTGTCGGACTTGGTGTTGCAGAACACGATCGTAGAGCGAGGCTTGATGTCGCGCAGGAACCCTGCGAGCGCCGTAGCCTTGCTAATGAGCGAGCCGTCAACACGGTGAAAGAGGTGCTCAATCTGTGGGGCGGTCTCAGGCTTAACCTCACACTCGACCCGCTGCGGGTCGCGCAAGAACGAGCTCGCGAGCGAGCCTACGCGCGGCGTGATGGTGGCGCTGAAGAAGAGCCCCTGCCGCTCGCGCGGGAGCTTTGAGAGGATCGAACGAACCTCCTCCACGAAGCCCATCGAGAGCATCTCGTCGGCTTCGTCGAGCACGAACATCTTGCAGCTCCGAAGGTCGATCTCGCGCTGCTGAATCAGGTCGAGCAGACGGCCCGGGGTTCCCACGATGATGCGCGGGTCCGCACGCAGCTCGCGCACCTGCCCAGACTGCTTAGCGCCGCCGATGATGCAGGCCGGAACAACGTCTGGGGTCACCGACATGACCACGTTCTTAACCTGCACAGCAAGCTCACGGGTTGGGCATACAATCAGGGCGAATGTGCCGCGCACATTCCCTGCGTCGAGCAGCTTAGAGAGAATCGGGAGCACAAACGCCAGCGTCTTTCCGCTGCCGGTCTGCGCCTGTGCGATCAAGTCGTGGCCGTCTAGCACCACTGGTATCGCGCCGCGCTGAACTGGTGTCGGGGTAACAATCTTAAGCTCGTCGAGCCGGGCCCGGATGGCTGGCTGCTTAACAAGTGAAGAGAAGCACGCCTGCTGCGGCTGCTCCTGAGTGTCGGTCTTTACGTCTGTCATACGATTCGCTTTTTGGTGCAGCGATCTACAAGGGTCCCGGCTTCACCCAGGAATGGGCGTCGCTCTTGCCTAGCTGTGGCTCTCTTGCCTAGCTCTGCCTATGGACATTGGCCTTTCGAGCCAAGGGGCGATGCAGAAATCTGCTTAGTCGTTGTAGCACCGAGGGTTCCTGTTCCGTCTTCTGTGGGCCCCTTGCTCTCCGGAACCCTCTTTCCCCCGTGTCGAGGGAAGCGGCCACTCTGGCCGTCAACGTCAAAGGCGCGCATCGGTACTGTAAGTGCGCGACCTAACCATTATTGTACCACAATGGGGCGCCTAACGGTACCCGCCTCAGAAAGTCAACAATTTCGCTGTGCCCATGGGCTTTTAGGGCATGTGCTAGCGCCGCCTGCAGCTCTCCTGTACCGAACGGTTCCGATCTGTGCGCTCCCTAGGGCTCCCCTCGTTTTCACTCACTCTACAGTTGGGTCAGATTCGCCAAGCATGTATACCAAATAGACATGCCTCGCATCGGGGCTCATATGGGTAGTGCCTATTCGGCAGAAGGTTTTTCCCCTCCTTCCCCCTAAAGAACCAGTAATGGCCACTTCGACTGCCCGCTTAATGAGCGCCCCACGGCTCCTTACGCGGTCAGTTGGTATGTTCCATTCACGGCACTTAACAGGAAGGAGTTTACGTCATGGGACATGGCACATCGATGGAGGTTTCGGGCGCTCGGCAGGCATTGATGAACGCGCTTACCGCGATTCAGTCAAGGCTTTCCGAATCGTTTCGTACCCAGAGCTTGCTTCGCTTTGAAAAAAACGGGAAGCGAGCCGAGTTCGCAGCTATATTTCTGCGAAGCAGCGGTTTGGTCAGTGGCGAGGAGGAAAACCTTGCGGAAACCTTGTCGAACTACATTCGACGGGGTCCAAGGAGCCACTTCGAAATGGAGACAATCCTCGCCGCTGTCGCTATCTCCAATGAGAAGGACGAGACCCTAAGCCTCGCGCCTGAGGTGCTGTTCGTGCCGGTGCTGGAAGGCATCAAGGCATGGGCACCCGGCGATCTTCAGAAGGCTTGGTGGTCAGTCATGGCTCTTGAGAAGCTTGTGCAGGAGGGCTTCCCGCTCTCACCAGGCAAGCGGTCGAGAGCCCAGAAGGCCCTCACCAAGGTCACGCAAATCCGCGATGAGATGCAAGCAGAGCACGTCGCTAGCAAAAAGGTTGGGCAACCCTAAGAGCAAGTCTCTTGGAGTGCCTTCTCGGTTCTGCCCCCCGGCAAGTCGTTAGGCACTCCCAACCCTCACATCCTTGTGCGTCCCTAGAAGAGTTCCCGCAGGAGACGAATCTACGCTATCGCCTGTACTCTACCGCCTCTACGCTACCGCCGGTCCTGGTCCGCGAGCCGCTTCATCGCCTCTAATTCCGCCTCAAGCACAACCATCTTGGTTGAGTTCCACTCTGCCAGGCACTGCATTAAGCGCTGCCGAAACGCGCGGCGCGCACCTGACGGGATCTCGTCGAGGTTCTCGTAGAACGGCACTATAAGCTCAGTCTTCACAGCGCTACTGGGGAAACGTCGCGCTATGTCCGTAACGAACTCCACGACCTCCGCGCTCGCTGACTCGCTCTCGCGGCGCGCCGTACGGTACAGTTTGCGAAGCACACGCGAGGCGCGTGCCATAGCTCCCGCGTTATCGAAACAGGCGATAACCACGCCCTCTACGATCGTCTTCGCAGTATCAAGAGAGCTCTCGCTGGCGAAGCGCAGCAGCTGCTCAAAGTGCTTCGTCGATGCGACCACGAGGTCAGCCAGCGGCAGCGAAACCATCTCGTGCTCAGCCGCTAAGTCCTTGGCCGGCAGTAAGCTCGCCAGGAACGCCCTCGATGGCCCCTGAATCCACGGCGATGAGATGTCCCATGCCGAGAGAGCCCTACGGAAGAGGTCTTGCCGTCCCGGAAACTCCTGAGCCTCGAGCACCTTCACCGAAAGCTCCACAACGGCTGGCGCCGGGCGCGTGTAGCCGAAGTGCGAGAAGAGCCCCTTGTACCACGAGAAGCCGGGTTTCGGCGGGTCTAGCTCCTGCTGCGCGAACGCAACCGCTGCCGCTGAGGGGCCTTCCCTGAGAATCGTCGCTGCCACGGCATCCACAACTTCATCCTGCCAGGCGCGGCTCTTTACAACCCGGAGCAGCGCTTCGTCTCGTTCAGCAGTAGCCGACAGCCGGCCGAGCGCTCGCACTACTCCAGCCACCACGCTCTCGCTCTTCGTCTCGTCCTGCAGCAGGCTGAGGAGCTTGGGCTCCACTGACGCCAGGCCGTACTCTGACCACCCCTCAAAGCCGCCCAGAAGCAGGCGGCTACCCGACACAATATGCGAAAACGCAGCATCGCGGTGGGCCTGCTGGCCGTGCTCAACCAGCACGCTGCACGCAACAAACGAGATCATCTGGTTTCGGCCCATCACCGTCTCGGCGATGGCTAAAGCGCCCGGAGAGCTATGCCGCGAGAAGAAATGCCCGATTCGCTCGGCGGTAAACGGAAAAGACGCAAGCGCGTCAGGACCGTCCCTCAATAGCAGCGCTCCATGGTCATCAGCGCAGCCAGAGAAGAGGTACTTCGCCACAGTCATCGACTCCTGGTTGGATAGCAACCCCGGGCTCACCGCACAGAGGAAGTCTACCGACCGCAGCCGCCTGTAGGGGTCTCCGCTCACCAGATCACGGAACCATCGCCGCCTGGTATCCTCGGCAGCGCCGAAAGCCTCGGCTGCTACCATCTCCCGGAAAGAGAGCGGCAGCCGAGCGCGATCGAGCCTCTCGGCGAGATCAGCGAGCTGCGACGGAGTGCCTCTCTGCAGGGCAGCAACGAGCGCCTCGCGCAGCTCACCTCCTCGAATGAGCGCAACCTGGCCCCGGCCGAACAAGGCCTCGTTGACGCACTCCCATGCGGCGGCTGCGGCTCCTGAACAGCGAAGCTCACTGAGGGCCGAAAGGGCCTCGCCCTCAGTTTCAGCCCGCATGAGCGACGCCGCGGCGTCTCGGAAGGACGATTCGCTTTTATCCTTAGGGGAGCTGCCGTCCTCTTTGTGAATCTCAAAACTCATACAGCCGTAATGGTACGACACCCCGCACCCTTGTTCAGTATGATCCAGGCCTTTTTTCGGCGACAGATCCGATCTAGGGCGCCCAAGGAACCCTAGGCTGGGGGCTGAAAAAGACCAAAAGAGCCCCCGAAAATGTACCCATCTCGGGTTTGAGTAAGCAGCCGCTCCCTCCTATTATTTGGCGGTATCAATCGCTATTCCGTCGGTCTCATGCGAGCGGAAAACGCCTGAAGGGGCGTTGGTGTCGCCCGAGATTTCGGAGTTCTCTGCGGAGCACCTCATCTGCCTTTTGTCTGTCTTGGCTTTTCGAGGGCCCGCCTGACGCGAATCTCCCGCCGCAATGCGGGGCCTTAAGGTGACGCATGCTTACCCCTGAGAGGAACCCAGAACTGCCCAATATAGCAGCTGCGCTCGTGGCAGAGCTCTCGCCTATCTTCAGCTCAATTAGAGAAACCTGCCGAAAAGTCGGCATAGACGTCGAAGCTGCCGAACGGGCCTGCATGCGATGTGATTCCAGTCAGTCAGGAATTCTGCCGTGGGGCAGGTCTCCCAGCGAATGCGCCCTTAGCTCGCTTGAGCTTCTCAAGCACGAGCCATCCCCTTCGCTCGATGCTAGCACCGTAATGGACAACCTGATCAGAGAGCAGCTACTCGCTCAATACCCTCAGGCCGCGTACATCGCTGCGGCGATTCTTTGTGAAGCGCGGAACTGGAGTTCAGCAGCGAAGCAAGCTGCTGTTCAGCTTTCGAGGACGGAGCCCATGGAGCACTTCGAGCTTGGAGCTTTTGAGGACGATTCAGAAGCACGGCAGACCCAGGACTGCGAGGCCTTGAAGGCCTGGCTGGTCTACAACACCCTCACGGCGGACGCAATCGACAGGCTCCCCGTATCCGACACGACGCCCGATGTTGTCAATCTAATGCTCCGCGATGAAACCGCCCGGCTAGCCTGCCTCCATCTCCGCCACCTTCAGACGGGAGCGCTTGCAGCATCCCTGCCACTGAGCAAAGTTGAAGACAGCCTCATGAAACTTGGCGCTGTCTATCCCCAAGCCGGGGAACGCATCACTGATGTTCTCTCGCATTGGGAGTTCCTGATGAAGCAGAAATCGGTGACGCTCGGCGAATTCGAGATGGAGATCGAAAGCGTGTTGCCAGACCAAGAGCCTTCGCACTCGCTCGATGGCGCTGCGATATCTAAAGAAGCAGCGACGACCGCCGAGGACTTCCGCCAAAACCGAAAGCTTCTCACCGACTTCAAGGCGCTCAGCAAGAGGCCGGAGTGGAGCAACCCGCTCGAGGCGATCCGAGAGCTTGCCGCAAAGCGGGCTCACCGCATCTACATCGGAGCGCCGGGGGGCATCTTCGGCCCCTCCTCGATTGATCTTCTACACCGGGTCCTTGAAGGCATGCCAGCGCCTGTTCCACTCGTCTTCGCCTCATCGGTCATTAAGCTCGCCTCGGGCAAGAGCGCGCCGGTCGAAGGGATCCTTGAAGGGCTGCGGGACTTCGTCACAACAGGCAGGAAGAGCTTCGCGGAGATAGCGGGTGTTGCCCCTGCTAACAAGCAGCAGCTTGAAGTCGTGATGAGCGCGCTGAGCCTCTTTCGTGACCTAGTAGGCCCCTCGAATATCCACCTCGTTATGGACCGGGACATGAAAGGCTTCCTGGCAGCCAAAGCGTTCACCTCCGGCCTCATCTTCTGCGAGGACGACATACGGAGCCGCCGCCGAACCATAAAGGTTGACCTGTACCGCAGGGGTGAGCCCAATGATGACTCAGCTGCCGACTGCAGATTGCAGCTTGCCGGTCCACTAGCGAGCATTCCGGAGGCAGCCTCGATTGTAGTCACCAGTCTCGTATCAAGCTTCGTCGCTCCAGCCATCGTGCGTGCGGAAGGGGGCGCGGACCAGTATGGCCTCGTGGGATTTAAGCCAAGCGTTGCGCTGCGCGTTGCCGGCGAAGCGGGACTACTCCAGAGGCCGATACCTCGCGAGAACATTCCCCGCTCAGTTGCCCTCAAGGTGATCAAGGTGCAGGACGATCCCGGTGACGACGCCTTCGACCCTCAGGGAGTTGAAGACAACAGCCTAATTCCCACCCGTCTGTAGCTCTGGCTCAAAGCTAGGGCAAACGAGCCGACCGCCTTCGCGCGGTGACTCCGGCACGCGCAGCTATAACCGCCCCGAGCACGATCGCCGGGCCAACCCAGGCTCGACTGCTGTGCCGGGCGGGTGGAACTTGAAACGTTCCCGTGTCGTCGTAGCGTGCGCCAGTCTCCACGTAACGCCCCTCTGACGGCACCGGGTAGTTTGCGGCAAAAGCCCCGAGCTGCTGCGCCACTGCCCGGCCGTGCAACACCGGCCCGTGGCCGCACAGCAGGGTTTCAGGCTGAAGCATCGCCAGCAGTCGAACCGAGTTGCGCGCCTGGCTCCAGTTGCAGATGTAAGGACTTTCACCCCGCCAAACGCCCGGCTCTCTTCGAAGCATGTTGCGCCACCTGTCAAAGTTCGCGCTCCCCAAAGCATCTCCGGCTATCAGCACTCGGTCTCGCTCCCTAAATAGCGCCACGTGCCCAGGCGAGTGTCCTGGCGTATGAATCCATCGCCACTCCGGCAGCTCCGGCACCTGCCCTTCAGAGGCGCACCAGGCCTGCCCGAAGTCGAGTGCCATGAGCCTTCCACCGAGATCCCTGGGGCGCTCGTCCACGAGCCGGGAGATAAATGCGTGCGGCCCGCCGATACTTGCGTCTGGCGGCGGGTACGACGAGCTCCCGTCGAGGAACGGAAGCTCTAGCCGGTGAACGTATATCGGAACCCGGTACCGCTCAGAGAAGAACCGAGCGCATCCGCTGTGGTCAGCATGTCCGTGGGTAAGGAACACCGCGGCTAGACGATGCCCTCGCCCCTCCAACACACGCAACCCTGCCTCAATCGAGGCTCGCCAGTACGAGAACCCTGAGTCGACGAGCACGCACTCACCGGCCCGCCCCTCAACCAGGTAGGCGTTGACGAAGGTACCCTCAAGAATCCATACCCCAGGCGCCGCTTCGAGCATGCCTACGATGCTCGCTCCTACTAGCGCTGCAAGCGATGAGAGCGATCACCCAGCCCGAGAGCTTTTAACAGTCTCAACTATCTCGGACACAACCGCTGGGTCTGCCAGGGTAGTAACGTCTCCAACGCTCTCGTACTCGCCTTCACCGACCTTACGGAGAATTCGGCGCATTATCTTTCCGGAGCGGGTCTTAGGAAGGCCAGACACGAACCACACGGCATCCGGCGCCGCAATCGGAGATATAACCTCACGCACTGTATGGAGGATCCCCTTGATCGTCGAGGCGTCGCTGCTCACGCTGTCCCTGAGCACGCAGAAGGCTCCTATACCCTGCCCCTTTATCTCGTGGGGGATTCCAACGACTGCCGCCTCGGCCACCAGCCCCGAGCGCACGATTGCGCTCTCGACCTCAGCTGTGCCCAGGCGGTGGCCTGCCACGTTGAGTACGTCGTCCACACGCCCCGTAATCCAGTAGTAGCCGTCCTCATCACGCCGACAGCCGTCACCGGTGAAGTAAAGGCCGGGGTACATCGCAAAGTAGGTCTGCCGAAACCGCTCGTGGTCGCCGTACACCGTGCGCATCATCCCCGGCCACGGAAACTTGATGCAGAGCCGCCCCGAGACGCCATTGCCCAGCACCTCTTTCCCTTCGTCATCAACGATAACGGGCTGCACCCCGAAGAGCGGCTTGGTGGCGGAACCGGGCTTGGTTGCAGTCGCACCCGGAAGCGGCGAGATAAGCACTCCACCTGTTTCTGTTTGCCACCACGTGTCGACGATCGGACAGCGCCCCTCACCGACAATGTTGTGGTACCACAGCCAGGCGTCAGCGTTGATCGGCTCGCCTACGGTGCCCAGGATCCGAAGCGATGAGCGGTCGTACTTCTTGACCCAGCCGTCGCCCTCTTTCGCCAGCGCCCGAATCGCCGTTGGCGCAGTGTAAAAAATAGAGACCTTGTGGCGCTCCACGACGTCCCAGTACCGCCCGGCATCCGGGTAGGTCGGAATCGACTCAAACATAACGCTCGTAGCGCCGTTGCTAAGCGGGCCGTAAACGACGTACGAGTGGCCGGTAACCCAGCCAACATCGGCGCCGCAGAAGAAAACGTCCTCCTCCTTCAGGTCAAACACCATGCGGTGCGTGAGCGATACGTGCAGGAGGTAGCCGGCTGTTGTGTGAAGAACCCCCTTTGGCTTCCCCGTTGAGCCCGAGGTGTAGAGGATAAAGAGCGGGTCCTCAGACCCCATCGGCTCTGGCGCCGAGTTCGCCGATGCTGGCAGCTCGCGCAGCGCCTGATCGAGCCACAGGTCGCGTCCGGCCTGCATCGCCGTCTCGCCGTCTGTGCGGCGCACAACCAAGACCTTACGAACGCTCGGGCACTCAGCCAGCGCCTCGTCGCACGTCTCCTTGAGCGGCACGCGCTTGCCGCCGCGCAGCCCTTCGTTGGCGGTGATGAGCACCGAGCAGCCGCAATCGTTGATGCGGTCCCGAAGCGCCTCCGCCGAGAAACCTGCAAACACCACCGTGTGAATCGCCCCGATGCGCGCGCAGGCCAGCATCGCTGCCGCGGCTTCTGGCACCATCGGCAGGTATATCGCCACTCGATCGCCCTTCTTCACCCCAAGGTGACGGAGCAGTCCAGCCATGCGGCACACCTCAGCGTGAAGCTGTCTGTACGTCACCGTGCGCGTCTCGCCCGGCTCGTTCCCCTCCCAAACGATCGCTGGCTTGTCGCCGCGAGCTGTGAGGTGTCGATCGAGGCAGTTCTCACTGACGTTAATTACGCCGCCCTCAAACCAGCGAACCGAGGGGGCCTTGAAGTCCCACGACAGCACCTTATCCCACGGCTTCTGCCAGTGCAGGATCTCGTTTGCCTGCCGAGCCCAGAACCCTTCCGGGTCTTCAACCGACTCGCGGTAGAGCTTCTCGTAGCCCTGCTGATCAACGTGAGCCTTGGCCGCAAAGGCCTTAGGGACAGGAAAGGTGTTAGGTGTCTTGTTCATCGGTACGCCCCAGCAATAACAAACCCCACGAACCATAGCCCAGCAGGCACCGTCCGTGAATGCGGAATCTGATTCGCCCTCTTGCCCTCCTCAATCCGCATAACTGCCTGCTCTTTTACCCCCAGCAGACGTGAACGTGCACGTAAGCGTGAACGTGAACGTACCCGAAAGCCGCTAGCCCCGGTGGCCACCGCACACCTCTTTCACGGTGTGGCAAGATATATTCACCCCTCCAGTTTCGGGGACGTTCAGCAGACGTGAACGTGCACGTAAACGTGAACGTGAACGTACCCGACTCCCCCCAAGCCCCGGGGGCCTACCGGTCCCCTCTTTCACGCCGTGGCAAGATAATTTCACTGCCCCGGGTTCGGGGACGTTTACGTTCACGTGCACGAGCACGTTCACGTTAGAGGCCCCCTAGCGCTTTTACCGAAGGTGGAGCCTCTATGCTGCACAGGGACAGGCACTTGCAGACGGGCCCGCTTTTTCCGTGGTTGCTCCAGCAAGCCTCATGCTACTTTAGGCAGAAGCCATGGATAAGCACCGCACCATCATCGAGCCCTTCAAGATTAAGGTAGTTGAGCCGCTTACCCTCCTAACAAGGGCCGAGCGAGAGCCGATCCTCAAGGCCGCTGGCTACAACCTCTTCTTAGTGGCAGCGAAGGACGTCACCTTCGACTTCCTGACGGACTCTGGCACCACGGCCATGAGCGCCAACCAGTGGGGAGCAATGATGGTCGCTGATGAGTCTTACGCCGGGTCGCGCAGCTTTGAGAAGTTCCAGACGGTAGTCCAGAAGCTGACCGGCTACTCGTTCGTTATCCCAACTCACCAGGGGCGCGCTGCAGAGCGGCTGATTTGCGAAGCGCTGCTGAAGCCCGGCATGAAGGTTCCATCGAACAACCACTTCGACACGACTCGCGCCAATATCGAGTTTGTCGGGGCTGAAGCAGTCGACCTCGTTATCGAGGAGGGCCGCAACCCGCGCTCCAACCATCCCTTCAAGGGGAACATCGACCTCGAGCGCCTGCGAACCTTCTGTCGCGAGCACCGCGCGCAGATTCCTTTCGGCATGATCACCATCACAAACAACACGGGCGGCGGCCAGCCGGTTTCGCTCGAAAACATCCGCGCAGCCTCGGCCATATACCGCGAGTACGGCATCCCATTTATCATCGACGCCTGCCGCTTCGCCGAGAACTCGTACTTCATAAAGCTTCGCGAACCAGCCCAAGCCACCCGCAGCGTGAGAGAGATAACGCACGAGGTCTTCTCACTCGCGGACGGCTGCATGATGAGCGCCAAGAAAGACGGCCTGGTCAACATCGGGGGCTTCATCGCTCTGAACGATTCTACCTGGATCGAGACGCTGCGGTCTCTTTTGATCCTGACCGAAGGCTTTCCGACCTACGGTGGGCTCGCCGCGCGAGACCTCGAGGCGCTGGCCGTCGGCCTTGAGGAGGTGCTGGACGAGCGCTACCTGGAGTACCGACTAGCCGTTTCCCGCTACCTGGCAGAGCGCATGAACGCCCTAGGGATCCCCACCGTGCAGCCCCCGGGCGGCCACGCGGTCTACATCGACGCCCGCGAATTCCTGCCTCACATTGCGCCTGCCGACCTTCCGGGGCAGTCGCTCGCCTGCGAGCTGTACCTGAGCGAAGGCATACGCTCGTGCGAGATAGGCTCCGGGATGTTCGGCAAGCGGAACCCAGACGGCTCGCTGCAGCCCGCCCAGATGGAGCTAGTGCGCCTCGCTTTCCCGCGACGGGTCTACACCCAGAGCCACTTCGACTACATCGTCGAGGGTCTGGCCGACCTAGTTAAAGGGAAGTCAAAGCTCCGTGGTTACCGGATCACGTACGATCCGCCCTTCCTGAGGCACTTTACGGCGCGGTATGAGCCGTTGGGGTGAGCATGGGACCCGTTCGGTCTTGCTTCTGTGGTCGAGGTAGCCGGGCCAAGCTTGTTCGGTAGAACGCTCTGCCGCTACGCACCACGCGTGTAAATGAACACGCCCACCAACTAGCCTCTTCGCCGCTATCTGCGGCAAATCCATCAGCTAGAGCTCGACCTGGTCCTTTGTGCCCTTCATGCACTGAAGAAATTGACTCACGCAGCCACGTAGCGCCCCGTGGTACGCCGCCCAGTCGTCAAACGTTATTCCAAATTTCTCGCACTCTTGGTCAATTCGATTAAATAGGTTTTCACCTTCTTGACCGGGAGGTGTCGTCCCGTCTTCTCGGAACCATTCAAATGTCATTCTGACCAGGTCCCGATATTTCCCTGACTTTTCCTCAAGCTTTTGGAATTCCTCCCTGGCGCGCTGTATTTCGCGTTCACACCGCGCCTGCAATTCCTCAGGGCTCTCTTCGGCCTCGACTGGCTCGCTGGCTTCGACGGATACAGACTCTAGTGTTTGCTGAACAACAGCTTGGTTCGGAGGAGGTAGTGGGAGGAACGCTCCACATTCAACCGGGATCGAGTCTATGACGCTGCTTTGAGCTCGCTCAAGGTCGTATGCGGCATCCAGTATCTTCGCCGGGGGAATCTTCTCGCGCATGGTATTCAAGCACTGATTCTTCTTCTCTTGGCACCGAGCGGCTGAAACGGGAGTCCCTATCGGCTCGGCTACGGGAGTCCCTATCAGCTCGACTATCGGAGTGGTGCCGGGAGAGCCGTCTTCCTTCCTGCCATCCTTTAGCTGGGGCTCTGTTGGCACCGAGGTCGGTGATGCGGTAGGCACCGCAGTTTTTTCTGGCCGCCTCGTCTTAGCTCGCTTGTTTGGCTTACCGGAGTTTCTAGATCTCTTCTTGTTGGACGGGGACTTCTTCTTTACCCGTTGAACGCTCGCTGACTGTTCTGTTTTCGCTTCCTGGCCGGTCTGAGCTGCAACGTAGTGCGCGTCTCCGGTCAACAGAAGCCCAAAGGCGATAAGACTCAGGAACACAGAGCGAGTAATCATATCAAAATCCTCCTAATCAACCTATGGGACGAACTCGTGTGCCTTTCGACCACAGCATGCCTTAACGCGGCCACACGAAACCGCTACGAGCCGTTATGACAATTGCTAAAGGGATGTGCTGTATCTCGACAAAATTCCAACACGTTTGCCACTCGGCGATAGCCGCGGCCCTCGCCACCGCGTATACCGCTGATTTTTATGACCTATCCTGCTTGCCCGTTCCCTTAAGCACCCACCTTGCAAACGGTACTTACCGTCAAAGAGCTCCTAAAAGCCCGCCGACGATTCCAAGACCAGTAAGATAGAGCGTACAACGGCGGTGAAAGTCGTTAACAGGCCTTAGCCACTGCAACAAAGGAGCCTCAAGCAAAGCAGAACAGCTTAAGCTGAAGAACTCGAATACAAGGTGGTCCCGGCAGCTAAACCGGCAGCGGCGGCGGCTCTCGC
>OMIG01000180.1 GCA_900299035.1 Pseudomonadota bacterium | reverse complement strand
TCTACGAGACGCACGAGCTCAAAACTGGTCTTTTCGAGAGTGAGGGCCCCGGCATCAATCTTAGACAGGTCGAGTATCTCGTTTATTATCGTGAGGAGATGTCTGCTGTTATTCAGGATGATCTCAACTGTGTGTAGCTGCTCGGGGACAGCAGAGAGGTCATCGCGGAGCGATTCAGCGAAGCCGATAATGGCCGTGAGCGGCGTGCGAATTTCGTGGCTCATGTTTGCCAAAAACTGGCTTTTTGCGTGCATCGCGGCCTCGGCAGACTGCTTCGCGGCCAGAATGTCGGCGTTTGCCTGCCGTAGCTGCGTAATGTCTTCGACAGTGCCTACCCAGCCGCTTACGGTGTCGGTCGAGTTGATGGCGGCTGCCTTTACCGAGCACCACGAGGTGGTGCCATCCGGGCGACAGAGGCGGAAGGTCTCCTCGAAAAGCTGTGTCGAGCGAGTGGCTGAGAGCCATTTTTCTGAGATTCGTTGCCGGTCATCCGCCGGCACGGCCCGCAGCCAGCCAGATCCTAGGCTTTCGCCCATAGTCTGCCCCGATATCCTCTGGAACTGGTGGTTAGTATAGACAAAGTTACCACTGGAGTCGGTGACGAAGATTCCGAGGGGCGCGGCTTCGCTGATTGCCCGGAAACGGGCCTCGTTGCTTTGAGTTGATAGTTCTTCAGCGCTTCGAGCGCTTAGGTCGACGCATGATGAGACGTACGCTTCTAGCCGGCCGGAAGAGGAGAAGAGCGGAATAGATTGCTCCAGAACCCAGCGATAGGTGCCACTGGAATGCCTGAGCCGGAACTCCCGCTGGAAGCGTTTAGCCGTTGTTGCGGCAGCAGTCCATTCCCCTTCGTAAACGTCCCTGTCGTCGGGGTGGACTGCCTGCTTCCAGCTATCTGCGATACTGTCCTCGCGGCTGAGACCCGTGAATTCGCACCAGGCGGCATTGAAGAAGGTTCGGTTGCCGGCCTGGTCGGATATCCACATGAGAATGGGGGAGGCATCTGCGATGAGGCGGAACCGACGCTCGGTTTCTCCCAGCACGTCGATGGTGGTTTGTACTTTGAGCAGCTTCTGCCGCAGCTCCATCTGTGCGACCGTTTGGCGAGCGAGGGCTCGCAGGGCAGACTGCTGCGCCGGTGAAATAGCGCGCGGCTTGTAGTCCATGACGCACAGGGAGCCAACGGCCAGGCCGTCTGGGGTGAGAAGGGGAGCCCCGGCGTAAAAGAGAATTGGGGGGCTGGCGGTCACCAGTTCGTTAGCGGCAAATCGAGAATCTTTACGGGCGTCCTCGATGATGAGCAGGTCGCTTGAGAGGATTGTCTCTGAGCAGAAGGCGGTTGAGCGGCAGGTCGAAGCTCGTTCGAGGCCAATCCTCGCCTTAAACCACTGGCGCTTCTCGTCCACGAGCGAGATGAAAGCAATGGGCGCCTGGCATATCTCAGCGCAGATGGCGACAATCTCATCGAAACACTCCTCCCGACCCGTGTCCAAGATCTCAAACGCCCGGAGCCGAGCGAGCCTCTGCTCTTCATTCAGCGGAACTCTCATCCCCAAAACCCCCCTTCACATCACCTATCGTCCATCCACCCCCCTCGCTAAAGCGAGTTCTCAGAGACTTCGCGGTGTCAAATAATGATAAATGTAATTAGGAGGTTGCTCCCTCTTGGTAAAACCATTTGCAGCAAAGGCAGCAAAGGGCAGCAAAGTCTCAGAGACTTCGGGGTTGGTCTAGCAGGCCGCTGGATTGAACTCGCGTCAATCGGGTTCTGGATAGCGAGTGATCAGAGAGGCGGGGGCTGGAGGAAAAGGAGATGCGGCAAGGACTGATTTGACTGTTCAACGGTCAAGGCCGAGCTGTCTGCGGGCCTCATACAGGGCTATTGCTACGGCATTGCTCAGGTTGAGGCTCCGAACGTAGTCAGTAACGATAGGAATTCTCAAAATTTGCGAGGCAGGAAAACTGCTTAGGAATTTCTCTCCAAGCCCCTTCGTCTCACTGCCAAAAACGAGGGCATCGTGCGGACCGAATGTCGCTTCTGTGTAAAGCCTCTGTCCGAACTTTGAGAAGAGCCACACGTTTTTTGGCTGAGCTTGCTGAGTGTAGTCTTCCCAGCTCTTGTGCTGAGCGAGCTTGACGAATGGCCAGTAGTCCAATCCCGCCCGTCGGACGGCTTTTTCGGTTATCTCAAATCCCAGTGGTTCGACAAGGTGAAGGGGGGTATCAGTCGCTGCGCAAGTCCTCGCGATAGAACCGGTATTTTGGGGGATTTGAGGCTCAACTAGAACGATATCCACGTGTCCACCACGAAGTCTCTGAGAGTTCGCGCTCTTATAAAAGGCTGGGGGTATTCATTTTTCTTAATCAGGACGGTATATTGGCGGCATGTTAAATTCAACAGTTGTAGAAAGAATCGACATAACCCGTGAGTTGATGGTTCTTCGGGTTAAACCGGATGCTGGCGTGCCAGCGTTCATTCCTGGGCAGTATGTTGCTCTTGGACTCACGGGGGACGTGCCGCGCTATGAAGGAGCAGCGCCTGAGGCCGAGGCTCCTGCGCCTGATAAGCTGATTAAGCGCGCTTACTCCATAGGCTCGACTCCCGAGGAGAGGGACTACCTGGAGTTTTACATCGCGATAGTGCCCACGGGTGTTCTAACGTCCAGGTTGGCTTCAGTGAAGGTTGGAGATAGGGTCTTCTGCCAACCGAAGGTCACGGGAACTTTTACTCTGGAGGGAGTACCTCAGGACAAGAACCTAATCTTGGTGTCGACCGGAACGGGACTTGCGCCGTTTATGTCTATGATTCGGACGTCTTCGACGTGGGAAGCCGAGCGGTCTATCACAGTCATTCATGGAGTTAGGTATCCGGAAGATTTCGCTTATGCGCAGGAGCTGCGGCACCTTGAGAGCTCAAGGCGCGGCTTTCGTTACCTTCCTATAGCCAGTAGAGCCGCGGAGGGTTGGGATGGTCGCAGAGGTCGGGTGCAGGCTCTACTTGACGACGGCACATTGACCCTCAACCCTACGAATGATCACATTTTCCTGTGTGGCAACCCTGCTATGATAGAAGAGCTCGAAGCGAGGCTAGTGCAGGGCGGCTTTGCCCTCCACTCTAAGAAATCTCCTGGCAACCTTCACGTGGAGAAGTATTGGTAGTTCAAGCCAAGCCCTTGGCGTTTATCCTGACTCATCTCCGTTGTCTTCTGTCTCCGTTTCTTCCTTCGGCGATTTTGGAGGTTCTTTAGCTCGGTCGAATACTAAAGGCAGAAAAGTTCCAGCGGGGAATTTTACTTTTCGGTCACCTTGACGATAGCGCTTAGAAGCTGAGATGTACTCCTGCAGCACGCTAAAGTACCACGCCAGATAAAAGGCGCGTCGCTCGGGATCTACCGCTAAAATGCGAGGGCGATGTGAGTACCTGCTGCTGGTCTTGGTTGATACCGGCAGAGAGCCGGCTTTAATCTGCAAGACCTGGTAACGGCCGAGGAAAGTCTTGCCGCTGCGGTATCTGTCAGCAACAATTTTTTGCCGTCGAACCTCGAGCTTTTGCATCATCATTTTTGCATATGCTGCCTGAGACATGTGCTCATATCCGGGTAACCGTTCGTACTTTAGGGTGATGTGCTGCACGTAATCGTCAAAGCGAACTGACTTGTTGTAGCGCTTGGCCGAATTATAGCGGGCCCAATCGACAACAGTGTATTCCTTGGCGATACCCCAAATCGCATCCCTGAAGCAGTTGTACCCTGGATAGTCTGATAGCCGCTCCACTAGCCCGTCTTGGACGGGCTGCAAGACCGTGTAGAAGAAGTACTCCTCAACATCCTCGTTTGCAGGGAGAAACTCGTTCGAATACCGCCGGCCCCAAAACGGCCGCCGGGATAGTCGGAGACGAGGCGAATTACTGCTCGAGCTATACAGGAATTGAGATCTCTCATGAAAGAGGAGCGATTCAATTCAGGAAAGTCAGCGACGCAGTGGGTGTGGTTGCCCTCAATCGCAAATGCGTACAGCTTTACGTCATAGCGAGCAGCAAACTTGCCAAGATAACCTAAAATCGCATTCTCGAGCGGGCGATTATTCACGAACCAAAGTTCTGAATTAACGCTGCGAGTCGTAAGAAAGGATGTAAGGTCAGATGTTTCTATTCTAGGGTGGAAGTTCATATCCCCTAGTTCGGATCTAAGGGGGACAGAGTTGCGTGGGAAAATGAAGAGGCGCGAAGAACAGAGCCATCCGCTTAGACGAGTCGGTCGTTGCCAGAAAAATGGGCTCGTGCGCGAGGCTCAAATATGACAAACCCCGGGAGCTTAAGACCACGAGTTCTCTGAGACTTGTCGGCGCGGTGATTTGATGAGGTGAAGGGACCGCGAGTTCTCTGAGAGTTTGTTAGTAAGAGTTTGTTAGTAGAGGGAGGAGAGTAGGGGCAGGTGGCGGAGGGTGATTTGCTTGCGGCGCATTTTTAGGGTGGGCGTTAGGAGACCGTTTTCGATGGAGAAGTCCTCGTTTAAGATCTTGAAAGCCTTTATGCTTTCGTACGTCGCTAGGCCCTCGTTTACTTTGTTTACGGCGTCTTGAACGAGCCCGCGGACTGCCGACATCTCAGAGAGTTCGTGGTCGAGGGGGATGCCGGAGGAGGTTAGGAGGGTGCGGAGCTCGGGCTCGTTGAGGGTGAAGAGCATCACGCAGTAGGGGCGTCCTTCGCCGTAGAGGAATGCGTGAGAGATGAAGGAGAAGCGCTTGAACTGCCCCTCGATAGCGGTGGGGGGGATCTTCTTCCCGCCGGCAGTTATGACGAGCTCCTTCTTGCGGTCGGTGATGTACAGAAATCCGTCGGCGTCGAGAGAGCCCACGTCGCCTGTGTGAAACCAGCCCTCGTCATCCCAAGAAGCGTGGGTTGCCTCCGGCCTGTTGAGGTACCCTCGGGTAACATTCGGCCCTCTCAGCAAAATCTCACCGTCCTCGGTAGAGAGCTTGGTCTCAACTCCCTCAAAAGCTGGCCCGACACTTCCTATTTTTCGGCCGTCAGGGCGATTGACGTGAGTTGCCACGCAGGTTTCGGTCAGTCCGTAGCCCTCGCAGATAGTAATTCCAAGCGCGTCAAAGAAACGATTAACACCTGGTTCGAGCTTCGCTCCTCCTGAAATGGCGTGGGAGAAGCTGGCGCCGAACAGCTCTCGCTTTATCTTTGCGCGAATTGGCTGTAAGCCATCGAAAGCAATCTTTTCCAGAATGCCGAGCGCCTTTCCCTGTAAGCGGCGCTCGTAGGTGCTCTCTGCATTCGAGATGCAGAAGCGCAGAATCCGCTGCTGCATCTTGCTTCCCTCGGAGCGAGCCCTTAGGGCCGCCGCCATTTTTTCAAATAAACGGGGCACCGATGGGACTACCGCAGCCCCAGACTCTCTGAGGTCTCGCGCGACCGAAGCCAAGTCGATCCGGGATGAACGAGGGTCCGCCACTGCCGGCAGGACCAGGTGCGCCGAAGTGAGGCAGCCGATGTAATGAACTAGCCTGGCAAACGAGTGAGCCAGGGGCAGGTACAGAAAGAGGGGACCGCTGGCCAGAAAGACGCCGCTCTTCGAGGCCTGCTCAACATTAGAGAGGTGGTTTCCGTGGGTTTGGATTACTCCCTTCGGGGGGCCCGTCGTTCCAGAAGTGTAGACGTACGAGGCCACCGACTCTCTCCCGATGGCGCTCGGCACGGGCGGAGGCTCGGTTGGCAAGTTAGCATC
>OMIG01000179.1 GCA_900299035.1 Pseudomonadota bacterium | reverse complement strand
GATCAGGGCCCCCAGACCGGGCCGACGGAATTGAAAAATGCGACGAGTGTGTCCATACCTCAGGTACACGTATTGTAGCGCCTCTGGCCTTGCCGGGCTAACAAACATTTTCAAAAAAATCCCGCTGCGCCCCCTGGCAGTACCCTGAGCTGCCTACGCTATCTCTCAAACGCATGCTCAGGCGCTGGCTACTCGCCCGACGTAACCTCTGCAACGAAACGACAAACTGATTCGCCCTTTCAGCCTCCGCTCGCTTTCGTGGCCGTGTCTCGCCGCAGCAGCGTGTCGCGGGCCTCCGGCAGCATATCCGGGAAGTCCATCGTGAAGTGCAGCCCGCGGCTCTCTTTGCGCTGCATCGCGCAGCGAACCACCAGCTCAGCGACCAGGCTCAGGTTTCTCAGCTCAAGGAGATCCGACGTAACGATGCAGCGGTGGTAGTACTCCTGAATCTCCTTCCGCATCAGTTCAATACGGTGCAGCGCGCGCTCTAGCCTCTTGGTCGTGCGCACAATTCCCACGTAGTTCCACATGGTGCGGCGAATCTCGTCCCAGTTCTGGGTGATCACCACCTGCTCGTCACTGTCGACGGCATTGCCTGGATCCCAGGCTGGCGGAGACGCCTGGATGTGGTGCTTCTTCCTGTTTTCGATGGCGTGCATCGCTGCCCGATGCCCAAATACGACCCCTTCGAGCAGCGAATTCGACGCCAGCCTGTTTGCTCCATGGAGACCCGTGCAGGCGCACTCACCAGCGACGTAGAGATCTGTAATGTCCGTGCGGCCGACCTCATCGCTGACGACACCGCCACACAGGTAGTGCGCAGCGGGCACCACTGGCACCGGGCCAGTGGTAATGTCAAAGCCGTACGATAGGCAGCGCTCGTAGATGTTCGGGAAGTGCCCTCGAATGAACTCTGCGCCGCGGTGCGATATGTCGAGCAGCACGTGCTCGTCGCCGTGAACCTTCATCTCGTTGTCGATGGCCCGCGCCACCACGTCACGGGGAGCGAGCTCCTTCATCGGGTGGTAGCGCTGCATGAACTCCTCGCCGTTCACTCGCAGGAGCCGAGCGCCCTCGCCTCGCATCGCTTCCGAAAGCAGGTAGCTCTTCGCTTGCGGGTGGAAGAGGCAGGTGGGGTGAAACTGGTACATCTCCATGTTCGCCACTCGCGCGCCTGCTCGGTAGCACATCGCGATTCCGTCTCCCGTCGCCACATCCGGGTTTGACGTGTAGAGGTAGATCTTTCCGGCGCCGCCTGTGGCAACCAGCACTTTGTCTGCGAGCATCACCTCTATCTGCCCGTCCCCTCGGAGGACGTAGGCGCCGAGCACCTTGTTCGGCTTCTCCTGGGCTAGCTTGAGCTTGTGCGTGGTGATGAGGTCGATGGCGCTTGAGTTCGTCAGGAACTCGATCCTCGGGTGAGCTTCAACAGCGTGCAGCAGCGCCCGCTGAATCTCGTAGCCAGTGGCGTCTCCTGCGTGGAAGATGCGGCGCGTCGAGTGGCCACCCTCACGGTTGAGGTGGTACTCGCCCCCTGCCCCCTTATCGAACGAGGCCCCGAGCGAAATGAGGTCGTTCACCCGCTCCGGCCCTTCTCGAACTACGAGCGAGACGATGTCTGGCCTGCACAGGCCAGCGCCGCACGCGAGGGTGTCTTCTTCGTGCAGCTCAAACGAGTCATCTGGCTGGTGCACCGCTGCGATGCCGCCCTGGGCCCACAGGGTCGAGGACGAACGAGGGTCTTTCTTGAACAGGATGACGACTGTGCCAACCTCAGCAGCTTTGAGCGCGAACGTGAGTCCCGCGATGCCGCCGCCAATTACGAGGAAATCCACCTGTCGCATGCGCTCAAGCCGTGTCCGTCAAAAACCGCCGCAGTGTAGCAACTTGGCGCCCGGCTTGCACTCCGCGTGTATGCGCTTGTTCCGGGGCCAAACGCCCAGTAGAATCGAACCGTTACCGAGGAGACTGACTGCATGCACACTTCCCCTAGCCCTGAGCCGCGCACACCAGCGGAGAGCAAAACGAGCTTGTCGAACAACCCACTGCTGGCCCGAACGTCAAACATTCCGTTTGATTCCTTCAAGGCGGAGCAGATCGTTCCAGCTATCGACGAGCTGTTGGCGCGCTCTGAGAAAGAGCTTGAGCAGATTCGGACGGTGCGGGGCCCTCGGACCTTCGACAACACCATGAAGGCCCTCGATGACCTCGGGCTCTCGCTCGACTTCGGGATGGGAATCGTGTCGCACCTTGAGTCGGTCCTGACCACTCCGGAGTGGCGTGCTGCCTACAACACCGTCCTTCCGAAAGTGAGCGATTTCCGCTCGAAGATCGTTCTCGATGAAGGGCTCTGGAAAGCCATTAAGGATTTCGCGGCAACCGACGAGGCGAAGGCGCTGCAAGGCGAGCGGCTGCGCTTTCTCTCGAAGACACTCGACGACTTTCGGCGCAACGGCGCTGATCTTCCTCCTGACAAGAAGGAGCAGCTCTCGCGCATCAACACAGAGCTTGCGCAGGTCACCAACACCTTCTCGCAGAACACGCTCGACGCGACCAACCTGTTTGAGCACGTCACGACAGACGAGTCTGAGCTCGCAGGGCTGCCAGAGAGCGCCAGAGAGATGGGGAAGGCATCTGCAGCCTCGAAAGGGCTGGCTGGGTGGCGCTTCACGCTGCAAGGGCCAAGCCTCTTGGCCGTCCTCACGTACGCCGACAATCGAGAGCTGCGTGAGAAGTTCTACCGTGCTTACAACGCGCGCGGAACGAAGGCTCCACACGACAACGTGAGCCTGCTCTACCGCATCCTGGAGCTGCGTGAGGAGAAGGCAAAGCTGCTCGGCTTCAAGGACTTCTCAGACCTAGTGCTCGCAGATCGCATGGCGAAGACCGGCGAGGCAGCCTCGGGGTTCGTCAGCGGCCTCAAGGGCCGAATCGCCAGCCTGTTCGCAAAAGAACAGGCGGACCTCAAGAGCTTCGTTCAAGAGAAGTTTGGCGTCGACCCGGCGGACCTCAAGCCGTGGGATGTCGGCTACTACGTTGAGAAGATGCGCAAGGCGCTCTACGACTTCGATGAGGAAGAGCTGCGCCCGTACTTCCCGCTGCCTGAGGTGCTTCGTGGGCTCTTCACGATCACTGAGAGAGTCTTTGGCGTCGCAGTGCGCCCCAACCCTGACCTGAAGCCCTGGTGTGATGGCGTTACGGTGTTCTCAGCCCTCGACGCCAAGAGCGGCAAGCTGCTGGGGCACTTCTACGCCGACCTGCACCCGCGAGACAGCAAGCGCGGCGGCGCCTGGATGAACGGCCTCGTGAGCCACATTCCCGATGACGGAGACGCAATGCCTCACGTCGGGCTGATGGCCGGCAACTTTACTCCGCCGCAGGACAGCAAGCCCTCGCTCCTGACGCACGACGAGGTAACGACCCTGTTCCACGAGTTCGGCCACCTCATGCACCAGCTCTGCCAGAACGTTTCTGTGAGAAGTCTCGGGATGGACAACGTCGCCTGGGACTTCATCGAGCTGCCCTCTCAGATCCTTGAGAACTGGTGCTGGGAGCGCGAGTCGGTTGACCTGTTCGCCAAGCACTTCGAAACAGGCGAGCGGATCCCTGACAGCCTCTTTGAGAAGGTGAAGCGGGCTCGCAACTTCCGCAGCGCCTCGTTCCTGATGCGGCAGCTTGGCTTCTCAACGGTCGACTTGGCACTTCACCGCTCGTACTCGCGCGAGCGGGATGGCGACATCCTGGCTTTCTGCCGCACCGCCATGCAGGAGTCCTCGCCGCTTCCGCTGCCGGAGGATTTCGCGATGATTGCCTCCTTCACCCACCTGTTCAGCTCCGCGGTCGGCTACGCAGCGGGCTACTACTCGTACCAGTGGGCCGAGGTGCTCGATGCCGATGCGTTCTCACGCTTTCGGCGCGACGGCTTCATGAACCCAGCGACCGGCTTGGCATTCCGGGACCAGGTGCTTAGTCGGGGGGACGCGGACGATCCCAACGCCCTGTTCCGTACATTTATGGGTCGGGATCCAGATACAACAGCGCTTCTTGAGCGCGCCGGCCTGTTGTAAGAGCCTGTAACCACTGGTTAATTCTGCCTCGCTCCGGCAGTCGTTCGGCCGGAGAATTCGAGTGTCCCAGACCCTTAAGCGGATCGGCCCTGCGTGCCGATACTGCCTATTGGGAGGAGAAAGGGGGCCGCAGGCAATCCATCCCCTCGGCTCCCGTCGGGGATATGACAGAGCAAGACGACCTCATCTCGGCGCTTGAAGATCAAGCAAAGCTCGGCTGGAAGGCATCAAGCGAGCTGCTGCACCCGTTTGGCCCCGTTGCCGGCAACTTCTCTGAGGCGATTCGGCTTCTGGTGCACCACTACGAAAACGGCGTGCAGATCATCCCTCCCCCTGGACAGAACCACATCCTGCGGCTGATGAAGAACAACACCATCAAGGCTACCTACTACTTCATGACGAAGGCCTACCGGCCGGAAGTCTTACAGGGCAAGCAGCCGCTCACTATCGAGCACCTCTTCGAGGCTTACTCAGCAATCGACCACGCAGCCATCATCTCGTACTGCTACCTGTTCAGGAACATGAGCAGGAAGATTGAGAAAGACGAGTGGGAGTACGTTCAGACGCCTCTCTACGAGGCTCTCGCAGTCGGCGCGTGCGCTGGCATCAACGTGCCCCAGATCGGGTTTGGGTTCGGGCTCCTCGGCCGCGGCCTGCGCTACTTAGCGTTCGCCGCATTCCTGCGCGAGAATCGCCGGGCATTCAAAGAGTATCGCCAACACTTAAAGGCGCACGACCTGCCGTTTGACCTGGAATTCGAGGAGCGCATGTGGCAGTGCAACAACGTGCAGGTCTCAGCAATTATCCTTGAGCGCATGGGCTTCAACCGCTCGATCGCCATCCAGTACCTTGCGGCCGCAGAGCGGGACACGAGCATGCCTGCGGACCCGCTCTACGGCGTGCGCTTCCGGCTCGCTGAGGCGCTGATTGAGTCTTACATGGAGCGGCAAGAGATTCCGCAGGCAGCCCCTACGTGGGTCGGCACTGACTTGACATTTCCGACAGAGGTGCGGGGAAAGCTGATGACAGACCTGCGCCGAGTAATCTCAGAGAAGCAACGGATCGAGTGGCTGAACAAGGGCGGCTCAAGCATCAGCCCTGAGCAAACGCCTGAGCTCTTCGCTGGAGCCGGGACTGCTGCGACGGAAGCGCCGCCAGAGGCGCCTAGCGTGCAGCCCCCCGCCCGGTAGCTGCTACCCGAGCATCTGCTTCACCGCCGCCAACCCCTCGTTCTCGAAGAACACGAGGCACTCGGGATTTGCAAGCGCCGATCGGTTGCCAGGGTCATCGCCGCGTAGGATGCGCTTCACAGAGAGCTCGCTAAGCTTGTTGTTCGTGGTTCGCGGCACATCGGGCGATTGAAGTATTGCCGCCGGCACAAAAAACGAGTTTGAGGCCTTGAGCATCGCTGCCACCTCTTTTCGCAAGCCCTCGTCAAGCGCGCTGCCGGCTGAGAGCACCAGAAACAAGACTATCTTCTCGCTCGTCTCTCCCGGGGCAGTGTACCCGACTGCGAGCGCAGCAGCGATGCGGCTGTCCCTCTGCAGCACAGCGTAGAGGTCTGCGGTGGCAACTCTCACGCCCGAGGGCTTGAGCGTTGCGTCCGAGCGGCCGAGGAACACTAGCCCTCCGCTCTCAGTCTCTCGAACCAGGTCTCCGTGGCGCCATACCGCTCCGTACTCCGAGAAGTACGCGGCGCGGTACTGTGCGCCGTCACCATCATCGAGAAACGACACCGGCATCGACGGCGCGGGGCTGCAGCACACCAGCTCCCCTTCCTGCCCTACCGTGCGCTTCCCGTCAGTCCCGAACACCTGCACATCGTAGCCGAGGCTCTTGCTCTGCACTTCGCCGCGCACGACTGGCTTGAGCGGGCAGCCGAGGCCGAAGCATCCGATGATGTCTGTGCCGCCCGAGATGCTCTGAATCCAGAGCGGCTTGATGCGCTGCTGGATGTAGTCGAACTGGTGCGGGTAGAGCGTGGAACCGGTCGACATCAACGCCCGCAGGTCCTTCAGGGCAAACTTCGCTGCCGGCTCCCTGCCCTGCTTCTCGAGCGCACCCAGAAAAGCGGCACTCGTGCCGAAGTGCGTCACTCGCTCCTCATCTGCGAGCCTCCACAGAACCATGCCATCTTCGAGCAGCGGGTCCCCATCGTACATCACGACTGTTGCCTCACACGCCAGGGCGCTCACGAGCCAGTTCCACATCATCCAGCTCGTTGAGGTCTGGTAGAACACTCGGTCTCCTGGGCGCACGTCTCCGTGAAGAATCATCTCCTTCTTGTGCTCAAGCAGCGTGCCTCCGGCGCCGTGCACAATCCCCTTGGGCTTGCCGGTCGTGCCCGAGGAGAACATTAAGTAGAGCGGGTGGCTAAACGGGAAGCGGCTCGATGTGTCGAGAGCAGAAGGCGACGCCGTTATCTCTTCGTAGCTGCTGACTGTGACTCCTGCCCTGAGCGGGAGTTCTGCCCCCGCTTTTGGCTCAAGGTAGTCAACCAGAATGACGTGCTCGATCGAGGGCACCTGGGCAACTAATCCAGCAACGGTCTCGTCGAGTCGGCTGATGCCGCCTCGCCAGGCAAAAGACCGCGCGGCGACGAGCACCTTCGGCTTAACACGCTCTGCCCGCACCAGCAGCCCCTGAAGCTGGTAGTCTGTGCCGCAGCTTGCCCACGATGCTCCCAGCGAGGCGCAAGCGACCATGCTTACGATGGACTCGGGAATATTGGGCATGAAGGCAAACACTCGATCGCCACTAGTGACGCCAAGTGACTTCAAGTGGCGCTGGAGTGCTCCCGCCGCCCCACGCACCTGCCCGAGGGTCATTCGGCGCTTGAGGCCCAACTCTGACCACGACACAATCGCCAGCCGATCATCAGGGCCCTTGAGAAGGTTCTCAGCAAAGCTCAACTGCACGGACGGGAACCAACTCTTTGCAAGCGGAGTCGGCCCATCCGCGGAGCCAAAGAGCGGCTCTAGAGAGCCCTGAAATGAAACGCCGAGAAATTCAGCAGCTCGCTTCCAGAACCGTTCCGGGTGCTCAACTGAGAAACGATGCAGCGCAGTGTAGTCAGGCAGAGACACGCTTTCGTGAGCTTCAAGCTCCCGCACCAAGCGCGCCATGGCGCATGAGCGCAGAAGCTCCGGTGACGGCGCCCAAACTGTTGGTTCTGTGGCGGATAGACTCATTGCGTTCGCCCGTCAGAGTAGCATAGGCCCTCGCATGCATCATAGAAAAATCAAGCTGGCTAGCATCGACAGCTCTCTGGAATCGCCGAGCACGGGGCGGGAGTGCGCAATAACGGCCAATTCGGTAAGCTCTCTCCCCATGAGCCAACACGAAGCTTTCATGCGCCGCGCCCTTGAGCTTGCCCTGCTCGGCGGCCGAGCCGTGGCACCGAACCCGCTCGTGGGTGCGGTGGTCGTCCACGAAGGAAACATTATCGGCGAAGGCTACCACCAACGGTTCGGCGGCCCGCACGCAGAAGTGCACGCCATCGCTTCAGTGCAGGATCGATCTCTTTTGTCCAACTCGAACCTGTACGTGACGCTTGAGCCATGCTCTCACCACGGCAAGACCCCGCCGTGCGCTGACCTCGTAGTCTCTTCAGGCATCAAGAGCGTCGTCGTGGGGTGCAGGGACCCCTTTCCGCAGGTGTCGGGCCGCGGAATTGCTCGGCTCCGTGAAGCGGGCATCACGGTTCAAGAGGGAGTGATGCAAGGCGAATGCTCGTTCGCCAACAGGCGCTTCATCACGAGACACACAGAAGTTCGCCCCTACACAATCTTAAAGTGGGCCGAGAGCTCCGACGGCTTTATCGCGCCTGAGGACCGCTCCCGAAGGCAGCTGAGCGGCGCTGAGGCGCAGGCACTCTCTCACTCCTGGAGAACCGAAGAGATGGGCATCCTGGTCGGCCGAGTCACGGCCCTGACCGACGATCCCCAGCTCACTGCGAGGCTCGTTCCCGGAGCTAATCCGACCCGCTTCGTGCTCGACCGTTCGCTGCAGCTGCCTCCCACGCTGAGGCTCTTCGACGGCACCGCCCCAACGGTGGTGCTGAACTCACGCAGCGAAGGCAGCGAAGGCAGCGTGAAACGCGTGCTCGTTCCCGACGCGAGCTTCTCAGCGCGCGCCTGGTGCCAGGCAATCGCCCAGCTTGGGGTCAATTCTCTCATCGTCGAGGGCGGCGCAAGAACCCTCCAGAGCTTCATTGATCAGGGGCTATGGGATGAGGCGCGGATCTTTAAGTGCTCCACAGCGCTCGGCACAGGGGTGCCAGCCCCGCGCGTCGCGGGAATTCCCTGCCTCGAAGGCGCCATAGGGCACGATACGCTGCGGGTGCTGCTGCACGAGTCGGTGCCGCAGAGATTCGGCGTAAACGCTGATTTAGCCTTGCACAGCCTCTGCGCCATGCAGCAATCTAGCTGGCAGAATGCTAGCTAGAAAAGAGAAACGCCCCATTCCCGCAGGCATCCGAGACGTCGGCTCGATGCGCCACATCCCAATCTTCTCGCGCCTATCGGGCGCCGAGCTGGAGTCTCTTCGGCAGAAGCTGCGCGTGCGTGACATCCGCAAGAACACGCTATTCATGCGTGCTGACGGCGAGGGGAGTGAGATGTTTTTCTTGGCGAGCGGCCGGGTGCGGGTCTACCGCTCTGGCGAGAGGGGCAAGGAATTTACCCTCGCGCTCCTCGATGAGGGGGATTTTTTTGGCGAGATCGCGCTGCTGACCGGCTCGCACCGCACGGCGAATGTGTTCGCTATTTCTCGCGCCACTGTGTGGGAGCTCTCGCGCGAAGACTTTATCGAGCACACGCGGCGGTTTTCGGGCCTAACGATATTCCTAGCCCAGTCCCTGGCCAACAGGCTGCGCCTCGCCTCAGGCAACTTGGCCGACATCGCACTGCTCGACGTGCCTCACCGCATCGTGCGCGCGCTCCAGAAGATGTCGCGCCCTCATCCAGCTTCGGGGCGCCTCTTCATCGCCAAGCGTCCAACTCACCGCGAGATCGCCGAGATGATCGGAACGTCGCGCGAAGTCGTCTCACGCTGCCTCAAGACCTTCGAACAGAAGGGCATCGTCACTGAAGACGGTCGCTCGCTCTACCTGTCCGTAGAAAAATTCGTCTAGCCTTGCGAGCGCTCTCGCGGGGGAATTCACGTGTTGCAGGAGCTACCTGAGCTCAAAGCCGCTGCCTTCTTCTCTTGCGGCGAACGGATGGGCCGGTCCGACCGATGCGGTCCGTGGAAGCGCCTGGGGAAAGGATCGCTTGCGATCGAGGAATGCGTTGGGGCGCCCGAGCGTGTTCTTGTACGTGCGGGCCAGGTAGATTGAGAGGAAGCTGAGGACCGACCCGCAGTAGGCAAAGCCCAATACGATCATCCAGGTGAAGGCCCAAGGCGCGGAACCTGTGTTGGCGAGGATACCGAGACCTGCCATCGCAGCAACCCACAGGGGCAAGCAGTAGGTCGCCAGGCGCAGCAGCCATGTGCCGGAAGAGAGTATGCCTCCGATGGCAAACAGCAGCATGCCCCAGAAGTTGTAGTGGGTCTCGCCCGCGATGCGCTTGTCGCGGCGGTACGGGATGCCTTTGCGCTTGAACCCTACCCGCGCGATCGAGGCGCGAATGAACGGAAAAGATGACGTGTCCTGTATTACTGCCTCGCGCACCTCGTTCGTCATGAGCGAGAACTCCGCCATGTCGAGGATAATGTCTTCGTCCGCGAGGGCTCGCATCAGGCGGTAGAAGACCTTGCGCAGAAACTTGATCGATGCGACCTCGATACGGTCGACTCGCTCACCGTACACGACATCGTAGCCATCCTTGTAGTGCTGAATGAACTGCAGCAGCATCTCGGGCGGATCCTCACAGTCGACGTCTATGAACATGAAGATGTCGGCTGTGGAGTGGCGCAGGCCGAACTCAATCGAGCGCTGGTAGCCCACGTTCTTGGCTAGTGAGAGAAGGTACACGTCCGGATGGTTCCGGCGAATCTCGGTGATGACGTCGACGCTGCGGTCGGTGGATGCGTTGTTGAGGAAAATGAGGTGTGGCGTGAACTCGGTGGCAAGCTGGTCGATGACCGGCGCGATGCGCTCAAAGAAGAGAGGGATGACCTTCTCTTCGTTGAACACCGGCACCAGTATGGCGATGACCTGCTTCTGCCTGCTCACGGCTTCCTCCACGTGGCGCTCATTGCAAACGCACCACTATCCCTCCCTTGTAAGATGCTGAACGCCCGCCTGAGATGACCTTAAATCTGGTACCTGCGCAGCAAAAATGAAGCCTGTTCTACGAGCTAAAACGCCTCAATACAGGCACTTAGCCTACTTGAGCCCCAGCCTGTGCCGCCACCAGTCCACTGTCTCTGAGAGGCGCTGGTCAATCGATGGCGGGGAAGCGGCCCCTACCTCGCGCCGGAGACGCTCAACCGAGGCCACGATTGTGGCAGGCTCGTTAGCTACTTTTGCCTTCGCCCCGAGCTGCACGAGCTCTGGGCGCCCGGTGATCTTCCCAAGCGAGCCAAGAATCGAGGCGACTGAGCGCGGCTCCCCTGAAGCGATGTTGACGTCTCCCGTGACTGATGAGTCGAGCAACGCCACAAAGCCCTCGGCAACATCACCTACGAACGAGAAATCACGCACCTGGTCTCCGATGCTGGCCGGGAATGGCTCTCCCTGAAGCAGCGAGATCGACGCAGAAGAAACGAGGCGCGCTGTCCCCTCATGTGGGCCGAAGAGGAAGAAGATTCTTCCCCACGCGGCGCTGACCTTGTGGTGCTCCGCGACCGTGAAGAGGCTCTTGCGGGCCGCGAGCTTGCACTGGCCATACAGCGTCGCCGGCTGAAGCTTGGAGATCCCCTCAACGAGCCGCTCATCTCCCGTCTCCCAGTCGTACTCGGCACAGGTTCCCGCCGCCACGATGCGCCTGCCGCCGCCTTCGATGAAGGCGTTGACGAGCAGCTTGCTGCTGACTATCCAGTCAAGATTCTCCGGCGACGACCAGAAGATGCCGTGGCGGGTGTCCCACGCGAGGTGCAAGAGGTGGCTCGCTCCGATGCCGCGCACGAGCGGCACGGCGCGCTCGGAGTCGTGCAGGTCAACCTGGTGGAGCCGCGCGCCCTGCAGGTCGCCCCTGCCCTGCCCCGAGCCCGAGCGTGACAGCACGTGCACCTCAAAGCCGCGCGAGATCAGGCGCGGCACCGCCTGCCTTCCTACGAAGCCACAGCCACCTGTCACGATCACGGAACGAGAGGTCATTGAGGATGCCTTACCTTGGCCCGGTTACCCAGCGAAGTCTGGGCACGCGGCGTCTTTTGCCGACATTACAACAGGAGCCATCGGCCACGAAATTCCAAACTGAGGGTCGTTCCACCGCACGCCGGTGGCGAGGCTTGCGTTCTGGGGCTCTGACATCATGTAGAGCACCTCTGAGTCGTCTGCCAGGGTGAGGAATCCGTGCGCACACCCCTGCGGAATCGCAAGGGCGAGGCGATTTGAGCCGGACAGCTCTGCCGATGCCCACTGCTTGAACGTGGGAGAGTTTGGGCGCAGATCGACAACTACGTCGTAAATCGCCCCACGTGTGCAGCGCACGAGCTTCTGCTCCTGGGACGGAGCGGCTTGGTAGTGCATGCCCCGCAGCGTGCCAAGACGGGGATTGAACGAGATGCTGCTCTGGCAGTACGACGCCGGCAAGCCGCGCTGCGAAAACTCGGCTTCGCACACAGTCCGCGCGAAGAAGCCTCGTTCATCTGATATCTGCTCCGGCTCGACCAGCCACACCCCGGGTATCGCAAGCTCAGAGAACCTCATCAGAACACCTGCAGGGATGGGATAGGCACCACGAAGTTGCCGCCCCATTGGCGGATTTCGGCGATCTGGCCGGCGATCTCTTCCTTTAAGTTCCAGGGGAGAATCAGGACAAAATCAGGCTTCGTCTCGAGAATCTTCTCAGGGCCAAACACCGGAATGTGGGTGCCAGGGGCCGCGAGCCCTTGCTTGTGCGGATTCTTGTCAACGATGTAGTCGACAAAATCCTGCCGGATGCCGCAGAAGTTGAGCAGCGTGTTCCCTTTTGCGGCTGCGCCGTAGGCAGCAACCGAGCGCCCTGCTGCCTTGGCTTGAATGAGAAACGAGAGTAGGTCGCGCTTTATCTTCTCTACTTGGCCCTTGAACGCCGTGTAGGTCTCGAGGCGCGCAAGCCCAGCGGACCGCTCAGCCTCCCGTAACGCCGCAACTGATGGCAGGGCGGGACGCGCTGCGTTCTCGGCGTGCTGGCCGTACACGCGCAAGGATCCCCCGTGAGTCGGAAGCTCCTCGACGTCAAAGACCATCAGGCCATGGGCCGCAAATATCTTCTCTACCGCCAAGAGCGAAAGGTAGGAGAAGTGCTCATGGTATATGGTGTCGAACTGGCTGTTTCTGATCAGCTGAAGCAGGTGCGGGAACTCAAGCGTGATGACTCCCTGCGGGGCGAGCAGCGCCTTGAGACCTGCGGTAAAGTCATTGATGTCCGGAACGTGCGCGTACACGTTGTTGCCGAGCAGCAGGTCGGCGCTTCGCCCCTCTGCCTTAAGCTTGAGGGCAGTCTCTCTGCCAAAAAAGACAGAGCGAGTCGGGATGCCATTCTCGATGGCGACCTTCGCCACATTCTCGGCAGGCTCTATCCCTAAGCACGGCACCCCGCGCTGCACGAAGTTCTTGAGCAGGTAGCCGTCGTTGCTCGCCACTTCAACAACAAACGACGAGCCCCCCAGCCCGAAACGCTCTGCCATTTGGCCACAGTACCGAGCCGCATGCTTGAGCCAACTCTCTGAGTAGGAGGAGAAGTACACGTAGTCCGAGAAGATGTGGTCGGGGCTTTCAAACTCCTCGAGCTGGACGAGGAAGCACGCCCCGCACACGAAAGCGTGCAGGGGGTAGAATCGCTCCATGTTCGAAAGCTGGCTGGCTTTCAAGAAAGCGTTGGAGAGCGGGCTCATCCCGAGGTCTACGAAGGTCGTTTCGAGGGGCGCTTTGCAGAAGCGGCAGCAGCGGGTCATGCGGAATCTCTCTCCATCGTTTCAATTCTGTCGAGGTGCTTTAGGCTGAGCGCCCGCACGTCATCTCCCCGGTAAAACGCCCGGTACCACTCTACGCTAAGCTCAAGCGCCTGCGGCAGCTCCAGCAGGGGCTTCCATCCTAGGGCCGCACGCGCAAGCGAGCTGTCGAGCTTTAGGAAGTGCGCCTCGTGGGGGCTCTTGGCTTCGCCTGGCGTCTCGACCCTGCAGGCTGCGCCGTTGCCCCACTCCGAGCAGAGCTTCTCGACGACGTACGAAACCGGGCGCGCATCGTTGCTGTCAGGACCGAAGTTGAACCCGCGCGAAAAGTCGCCGGGAGTAGCGTAGAGCCGCTGCGCCAAGAGCAGGTAGCCCCGCAGCGCCTCAAGCACGTGCTGCCATGGCCGTATCGACGCAGGGTTGCGCACCACAACAGCCTCTTGAGCGGCGAAGGCTCGCACGCAGTCGGGAACGAGCCGGTCAGCCGACCAGTCGCCGCCCCCAATCACGTTGCCAGCCCGCACCGAGGCGATGCCAGCGCTGTGGCCAGCGAAGAATGACTGCCGGTAAGCAGCAGTGACAAGCTCCGCGCAGCCCTTGCTTGAGCTGTACGGGTCTCTACCGCCCATCGGGTCGCTCTCTCGGTAGGCGTAGTCGAGCTCTCGGTTTTCGTAGCACTTGTCGCTCGTGATGTTGATGACAGCCCTGACGCCGTCCGTTTGCCGCACCGCCTCAAGCAGGTACACGGTGCCCATCACGTTCGTGGAGAATGTTCCCGCAGGATCGTCGTACGAGAGCCGCACCAGCGACTGGGCCGCAAGGTGAAAAACGATCTCGGGCTTGAAGTCGCGGATTGCTTTCGTGAGAGCGGAGAGGTCTCGAACATCCCCCTCGATACTGGCCATCGAGCGGCCCACCGAAGCGGCCTTCCACATGCTCGGCTCTGTCGGCACCCCATTTGAGAAGCCAGCCACGCTGGCGCCCAGCTTCTCAAGCCATAGCGCGAGCCACGCCCCCTTGAAGCCAGTCTGCCCGGTGACGAAGACTCGCTTCCCACGCCAGAAATGTCGGTCGATTACTCCCACACCTTCCATGGCGCCTTCCCAGATTGCCAGAGGCTCTCAAGCTGTTTGCGGTCTCGAACGGTGTCCATCGGCTGCCAGAAGTCGTCGTGCAGAAATGCCTTCATCTGGCCCTGCTCGGCGAGCTTCGACATCGGCTCGTCTTCCCACACAGTCGTGTCCCCCGAAATGAGCTCAAGGCACTTCGGCGAGACAACGAAGAAGCCTCCATTGATGTACCCGCCCTCTCCGACCGGCTTCTCCTTGAAGTGCGTTACCTCGTCTCCCTTGAGCCCGAGCGCGCCGAAGCGGGCGGCTGGCCTGGTTGCGGTGACCGTACAGAGCTTGCCGTGCGCGCGATGAAAATCGATCAGCTTGCCGATGTTGACGTTTGAAACTCCATCACCGTACGTCATGCAGAAGCTGCCGTCGCTCACGAAGGGCGCTATGCGCTTGAGTCGCCCGCCGGTCATGGTGCTCTCGCCAGTGTCTATCAGGGTGACCTTCCACGGCTCGGCCTTGCTGTTGTGCACCTCCATCGTTCCCTTGCAGATGTCGAAGGTGACGTCCGTCGTGTGGACAAAGTAGTTGGCGAAGAACTCCTTGAGCACGTAGCCCTTGTAGCCCGTGCAGATCACGAAGTCGTTGAGGCCGTACGACGAGTAGAGCTTCATGATGTGCCAGATAATCGGCCGGCCGCCGATCTCCACCATGGGCTTGGGCTTGACGACGGTCTCTTCCGCGAGCCTCGTCCCTAACCCGCCTGCAAGAATGACAACCTTCATGACTGTGTCCCCTTCCCTGATTGGGTCCTCAAAGCGCCTGTTCGTGCAACCTGCGATCTCTCAATTCTCTATTTCAGAACGGCGTCTAGTGACCTACTATTACCGAGGGTGTTGCGGCGGCCGTGGGTCGCGCACGCAACGAAACGCTAGATAAGAGGTCCCACCAGTGGAAGATGCTGCATCTGCTCGCAAAGTTTCGGTTCTGTGCCCCGTCTGCGAGGCCGGAGAGGTCTCGGTGCTGTACGCCGAAGCGCGCGATTATATAACGAAGGATGTTTTTGAGGTCGTCGGCTGCGCAAGGTGCCGAATTTCGTGGACTCAGCCGGTCCCCGCAAACCTCGACCCGTACTACCCACGCTCCTACCGCCGCTACAACGCTGTCATCATCGCTATCCTCAAGTTCCTCTACCGACGTCGAGTCTCGCGCTGGAACCGACTCTTTGCGCAGCCCGGGACGGCGCTTGAGCTGGGGTGTGGGGACGGCTTCATGCTCAACGCCCTGCGCTCGCTCGGCTGGAGCGTCTTCGGCACCGAACGCACCGAGGATATGGCCGCCTTCGCGCGGCAGCACTTCGGGCTGACAGTCTTCGTTGAAGGGTCTCAACCACTCCCTGCGGGCGAGACGTATGACCTCGTGATTATGTTCCAGGTGCTAGAGCACCTGGCCGACCCGATGCCGCAATTGCGACGCGCAGCATCGCTACTAACTCCTGGCGGCAAGCTCATCGTGGGTGTCCCGAATTTTGCGAGCTGGCAGGCGAAATTCGGCAAGGACGGCTGGTTCCACCTCGATGTGCCGAGGCACCTCTTCCACTGGTCACCAGCCGCGATGCGAGAGGCTGCGGAGCGAGCCGGAATGAAGGTTGACTCAATCAGCTTCGCATCGATTGAGCACGACCCGTACGGCTGGGTGCAGAGCATCCTCAACAGGGTCTTTGGCAATCGCAACCGCCTCACTCGTCTCCTCATGCGCGCTGAGCCGTGGCGGTTCTCAGACATTTTCACTCTATTCGTCGCCGCGCTGCTTACGCCAATAGCATTTGGGCTCTCCCTGACGAGCTGGCTCTTTGGCCGCGGGGCGATAATGCAAGCGGTTCTGTCTAAGCGTTAGCGCATCGCGCCGCTACTGCTTCTCTACGAGCGCCCACCAGACCTTGACGCGGCCTTCGCGGTTGGCAGGCACCATGGCGAGCAGCTTGCCGAATGGAGGAGTCCCTTGGCATAGCCCCGCCAGCTCCGGATCGTTGCTCGACGACGGGAAGCACGACGCAACCAGCACATCTCCTGCGTTCAGCTCCGAGAACGCCTGGCTGAGAGACTTGCCCTCCTGGAGCAGCAGCTCCGATGAGTTAGGCGACAGCTCCTTAAACTCATCAGACTCAAAGGTCATGTGCGCGCAGCGCGTGTAGAGCGGCGGAAGGCTCTGTCCGCGGATCAGGAACCTCAAGGGCCGCTGCTTGACCGGCGCAAATGCAGGATCGTTGACCAGCTCGCGCACGTTGATGATCGGCTGGCAGTTGACACACACCGGCGACCAAAACTTTTCATCAAGCAGCGAATTAATCTCCGTAGGGCCCTTCAGCACAGCGATGGCGCCGCACAGAGAGAGCCCCGCATACTTCAGGGCTCCTTGGCGGCTCTTGGCGGCGAACAGCGAAACAACGCCCACGATGATTAGCAGGTTGGTGGCCAGGGCGCGGCGGTACGCCGAGTGGTCCTGCGCCAGCACGAACGTCGAAAACGAAACAAGCGTCAGCACGATCAGGCAGAATGAGAACCAGCGGCGCATCGGGGTGCTGCTCGTGAGGCCAACCGCCATGCCGACGCCGCCTAGCAGCACGAGCACGAAGGAGATTGGCGGCTCGGAGGATACCTGCTCCATGAACCACTTAATTTTCTCTAGTAGCTCCTGCGGAGTCCGCTTCCAGTACAAGGACACATTTGTCCCGTCTGTGGGCCTGCCGGTTCCCCACCATATCGGCACATCCGGGTCGTGGACCGAGATGACCTTCACGCGGTACGAATTGATGTCTTTAATCTGAAACTCTGCCTTCGGAGAGATGAAGAGCTGCCCGGTGAAGCGCTCTGTGTCCATCTGGAAGATAAAGACCCAAATCGTCACCACCACTGCCGCCGAAGGCAGCAGCGATACCGCAACTTTGCGCAGCCCATCCCAGTTGAACCAGACAGCCCTCCTAGCGATCAGGATCAGAGCAGCCATCCCGCTGCCAACGAGCCACGCCATGCGGGCCGCCGAGTATCCGTAGAAGTTGTAGAGCAGCCCGGCCGCGTTCGCAAAGCCGAGCCACGCCGCCTCCTTCCACGAAAGGGGGCCTGCTTTCCGCCAGAGCGCCCACGTGCAGAGCAGCAGCACGTAGGCTGTCGAGAGAACCGGCTGTCCGATAATCGCCGACGAGACGGCGCTCGCGAAGAGCCAACGGTCCGTCCAGGCCAGGGCGAGCAGCGCCCAGCCCCACAGCCGCCCGAAAACCATCTCTAGAGCAATGCCGGCCATGGCGAGCCCAACAGCGACGTAGAGCATGGAGCTGAGCGAGGTGGCGTTAATGCTCGGGTGCGAGAAAAACTGGTTGATGATCCATCGAAGCCCAATCGAAACCGGGCTGAGGTCAGAGTGCACCGAGCCGTAGTAGAAGCCCGACATCATCGGCACCTCGCTCACGGTATCCTGCACGTATGAAGGGACGTGTGTCGTCCAAGGCGCCATCAGGAAGAATGCGTTGAGCGATGCGGCGGTCATCAGCACGAATGACCGACACAACTTGGGATCGCCCGTCTCCTGCGAGCTGTCCCGGAGCTGAAAGCAGACGAGCGCGGCGACGGCCCCCGCAACAACGAAGTTCATCTCTGGATATTGGAGAAGCTTGATCACGCCGAGGCTGGGCATGGTCAGCACCACACCAGCACACACCAGCGGCAAAACGAGCAGCGCGATCCAACGAAACGACCGGAGGATGTCGAGAACGGACCAGGCGAGCACTAGCGCCGCAACCCCTATTGCCAGCGAGGCGAGCTGCTCATCCGAAACGATTGGCGCAAAGGGCGCGCGAGGCTCCTCGGCCCAGCGGCTCAAGAAGAGGCGCAGGTTACAGAACGTGACAACCGCCAGCAGAAGCCAGCCAACCCACCGCTTAGCCATGACAAGCTCCCGGACACGAGGCGCACGAAGCGCTAGCCTCACCACGCGCGCCGCTCACCAGATATAGTGACAGGCTAGAGCCGAAAACGCCGCGCGTTTCGACAGTATGCCGAAGCCGACTCAGACCTAACAAGATGCCGTTTTATCGGGCGACCCCTGTCCGCCAATTTTAGAACCGCGTTCGCGCGCTTCGCGGTGGCTCTGAAGTTATGCTCACCCATGGCGGTGTGGTACTCTGATCGACTAACCGTTTTGCTCGACCGCAGCATGGCCCTGACTGCCGAACATATCCGCCTCCAAGAGGACTCCGAGAAGAAGCGGTACTGGAAACGCTGGGGTCCCTACATGAGTGAGCGCGCCTGGGGCACGGTGCGCGAGGACTACAGCGCAAATGGAGACGCCTGGAGCTCCGTGAGCCACGACATGGCGCGCAGCAAGGCTTTCCGCTGGGGAGAGGACGGCCTGGCAGGCTACTGCGATCGCTACCAGCTGCTGTGCTTCTCGCTCGCGCTGTGGAACGGCAAAGACCCGATCCTCAAAGAGCGCGCATTTGGGCTCGTGCCGTCCGAAGGCAACCACGGCGAAGACGTGAAGGAGTACTACTTCTACCTCGACAGCTCTCCGAGCCACAGCTACATGAAGTACCTCTACAAGTACCCGCAAGCGGCGTACCCGTACGAGGGCCTGATTGAGGAAAACCGAAAACGCAACGGCCAGGGCCCCGAGTACGAGCTGATCGACACCGGCACCTTCGACCAGGATCGATACTTCGACGTGTTCGTTGAGTTTGCGAAGTCATCCCCGGATGACACCGCTATAAAGATCACCGCCTACAACCGCGGGCCGGATCGTGCCCCTCTCCACATCATTCCCCAGCTATTTTTCCGAAACGTGTGGGCTTGGGGCCCAGAGCGCCAGCGAGAGCCTACATTGCAGCTCGTGGCGAACGACGCTGCTGGGGTCACGATCCAGGCCGACGACGATGGCACCGACCTCCTCCCCTCGCTGCTTCAGAGCTACAAGCTCGGGCAGTTTTACCTGCATGCTCCAGCCGGCGGGACGCCGCTGTTCACCAACAACGAAACGAACCGCGAGAGGCTCTACGGAACGCCGAACGAAACTCCGTACGTTAAAGACGCTTTTCATCGCACCATTGTCAACGGCGAGTCCTGCACTAACCCTGAAAACCGCGGGACGAAATCCGCAATCGTGTACTCGCTCGATATTCCAGCCGGCGGCTCGGAGAGCATCCTGCTGCACCTCGGGCAGAATCCGTCCGCCGCTGTGCGTGCCACCGGAGAGCGCGCCATCGCCGAGCGACTGGCCGACACAGACGAGTTCTACAAATCGATTCATCCGCCACGAGCCTCGGAGGACGAGAAGCTGATCCAGCGTCAGGCCTTGGCGGGGATGCTCTGGAGCAAGCAGTTCTACTGCTTTGACGTAGAGCGGTGGAAGAATGGCGACGACCCGGCCGCGCCTCCCCCCGCCGAAAGGGCCCGAATTCGAAACGCCCACTGGGACCACCTCAACTCGATGCGCATCCTGTCGATGCCCGACAAGTGGGAGTACCCGTGGTTTGCCGCGTGGGACCTCGCGTTTCAGGCTCTCACCCTGTCGCTGGTCGACTTCGAGTTCGCAAAAGACCAGATCTCGCTCATGCTCTTTGAGCAGTTCCAGCACCCCAACGGGCAGATCCCTGCCTACGAGTGGGAGTTCTCGGACCTCAATCCTCCCGTGCACGCCTGGGCCACCTGGCGCATCTTCCACCTTGAGCGGGTCAAGACCGGCAAGCCGGACAGGGCATTTCTGGAAAAGTGCTTCCACAAGCTGATGCTCAACTTCACCTGGTGGGTGAACAAGGTCGACTCCGAAGGCAACAACGTGTTCGAAGGCGGGTTCCTCGGGCTCGACAACATTACGGTGCTCGACAGGAGCCAGAAGCTGCCTCAAGGCGCGCGCCTCGAGCAGGCCGACGCAACCGGATGGATGGGCGCATTCAGTCTCGTCATGATGCGCATCGCGCTGGAGCTGGCAAAGGAAGACCCTGTGTACGAGCGGCTCGCCACCAAGTTCTTCCAGCACTACGTCTTTATCGGCGCCGCCATAAAGAACATGGGCGGGCAGAAGCACCTCTCGCTGTGGTGCGATGACAACGGCTTCTTCCACGATAAGCTGCGCTACCCAGACGGAACGACCACCACCCTGGCTATTCGCTCGCTCGTCGGCATCATTCCACTCTACGCAGTCGAGCGCCTTGAGCTGAACTGGCTCGAAAACTTCCCTGAATTCCGCAAGCGCCTTGAGTGGTCCCTCAAGAACCGGCACGAGCTCCTGCGCAATTCCTGTCACCCCGTGCAGCACCTCGACGGACGCTCGCTCGTCCTCGCCATCTTCGATGAGTCGCAGCTCAACCGGCTGCTGGAGCGGGTCTTTGACCCGAGCGAGTTCCTCTCTGAGTTCGGCGTGCGCAGCCTCTCGAAGTACCACGAGCAGCACCCCTTCCTCTTCGGCGACACGGAGGTGCGCTACGAGCCAGCGGAAACGAGCAGCAAGCTCAAGGGCGGAAACTCCAACTGGAGAGGCCCCATCTGGTTTCCGACGACATTCCTCATCATCGAGTCGCTCAAGAAGCTCAGCAAGGCGTACGGCCCGGAGTACTGCGCAATGGAGCACGCCGGCCGCTGCCTGACATTCGGCGGGCTAGCAGGCGAGATCGCAGAGCGCCTGATATCGATCTTCACCCGTGATGACAACGGCCGCCGCGCCGTGTTCGGCAACAACGAAAAGTTCCAGACCGACCCGCACTGGCGGGACTACATCCCCTTCTACGAGTACTTCAACGGCGACACAGGCGCCGGCCTCGGCGCATCCCACCAAACCGGCTGGACTGGACTGGTGGCTACGCTTATTGATGAGTGGCGGTCGTAGGTGGACGACGAAGGAATGTACTTGTGACGGAGATACCCCAGTCCCATTAACCTCACAGCCCATTTTTTAACACGGCAAAATACTCGCAAGTTCCACCAGTGTAACCGATAGGGCCGACTAAAGAAGCAAAGCGTTGATTGCTGTGTTACGATCGACATTGAGGACCGTGAAATAATAGCGTCGAGCACTCGCTCGAACGAGAGACGACAAGCCCCGGGGGCACCGGTACATTTCAAAGACGAAACGAATGCAAACGGGGACTTGAGAAACGAAAGCCAGAAGACTCAAGCGGAACGCCTCAAACCTC
>OMIG01000178.1 GCA_900299035.1 Pseudomonadota bacterium | reverse complement strand
TTTCGTCACACGCTCGCAACTGCAAAGGCTAAGAGGTCCTGGGCCACTCGAAAGAAAGTCGCCCCTTCCGTAGCGCCGGCTTTCTAGCCGGCAGTGAAAGGGCTCGACTGTCGACACCAAACCTTTCTGCAACTCAGCTCGCCAGCTGACCCTGGCCGAAGGAGCACCGTAAGCTCTCAAACCCCTTCACTGCCGGCTAGAAAGCCGGCGCTACGGAGAACTCGTGCCGCTGATGTGTTTGAAGATGAGAGAGAATGAGCCGAGCAGGAATCGAACCTGCGACCTACTGGTTAAAAGCCAGTTGCTCTACCGACTGAGCTATCGGCCCGTAAGGGTACTTCGAACTTCAACCTCAGTCGGTGGAGCAACTTGAAAAAAGATACAGCGCTCTACCGACTGAGCTATCGGCCCGTGCTAACGAACCTTACCAGTATAGGTAAAATGCCCTCGAATGTCATCTGCGCACGAAAAGCGGCTTATACAGAGCAATCGCCTGATGTGGCAGGCCGGATACTCGCCCAGCGCCTGGGGCTACCCATGGCTAAACAGGGCCACAAAGCGCTCCACCAGCTCGTCGTCTGACGCCCCGTCATTGACAAGTTCCCGCGTGCCGGCAGGGTGCTCGAAGTTCTTGGCGATCGCAGCCGCATACTCTGGGCCAACCCAGTCGCCACGCGCCGAGAGGCGCTGCTGTATGAGGCCCGAAGGGGCCGAGACGCACACGAACTCAAGCGATGGAATCTCTGTCTTGAGGAATCTCCTGTGGCGCTCCCGGTAGGCGCCTTGCACGAAGATAAAGCGTCCGCCCGACTCAATCCGAGACTGAACGACACCCTTGATAATAGAGAAGTACTCATCGCGCATTTCGTCCGTGAAGGAACGCTTCTCATGAATCGCCAGCTTCATCGCTGCGGTGAGGTGCTGGTCTAGCTCGACACAAGAGAATCCGAGGCGCCTCGATAGAAGCTCTCCGCAATAGCTCTTTCCGGCGCCTGACAGCCCGAACAGGAACACGGCTGACGGAAGAACGTCACGCTCGGGGGCTTTAGAATTCGGCAACTCGGGTGGTCGAAGCATGGGCTACAACCTCTCACTCTCTCAAGGCTTCTAGCGGCTCACAGTGTGACACCGGCAAAGCGGATTGTCTAACAGCCTACGGTGCTGGCGGGCAGTTTGCACACGAGAGCCCTACAGACACCTCGTCTTCTGACATGACATTCAGGGCCGTTTTTCCGATAAATCGCCCACGCTGGCCCGCTTCCAAAACAGCCGGTCCAGTCAGGGGAAACGATGTGCCTCGCACGACCCCGCTCACTGTCACCTGGCGCGCCTCCTCTGGCCCTACATTCTCGACATCCACGGCAATTGACTCAATCTTCGTGCTAGAGCCCTCCGCCCAGCTCTTAATCGGCACCGACACTGCACGGAGCGCCGCGGTGGGTTTCACAGCTTCTTTTTGGTCGAAGATCCCAAGCATCTGAACCGGCACGACGAAGGCGATAACCACCACAGCGATCGCGATCCATACGCCGTACTCCTCAAGCCACGGGGGAAGGCGACGCTCTCCTTGACGCCTGTGGCGGCCAAGTCCCACGCTGAGTGGGTCGCGAGATGGTCCGGTCGGTCTTTTAGGATTTTGAGCCATAGCGGTGTGCCTCTCGCACATAAGCAGAGCACCTTAGGCGGCGCAAGGTCGGTTATTACAGCCGGTTAGGAGTTTGTAAAAAAGGTGAGGATCTGGAATACTTACGGGCGCGAGCCGCCGAATGAAAACTAAAAGTCTGATAAAGATCCTGCTTAGCATCGCGATGCTCACGCTCGTGTACTACTCCGCCGAGCGACGCCACCTGCTCGAAACCTTTCAGTCCATAAGCCTAAGCACCGTTCTCTTGGTCGTGGTGGGCTACACAGTTGGGCAGCTCATGAGCTCGGTGAAGTGGTGGACCATCGCTCGTTCGGGCGGAATCGACGTACCCTACCCGACCGCGCTCAAGGCCTACTTCATCGGCATGTTCGTGAACTGCTTCGGGCTCGGCATGGTGGGCGGAGACGCAGTGCGCGGCCTGCTCATCGCTCAAGGCCAGCCGAAGAAGACCGAGGGTGTCGCATCGGTGGTGGCAGACCGAATCCACGGCCTAACCGTGCTCGGCATTATCGCTATCGTGACGAGCCTTACCCTTGGAAATGACCGAGTGCAGTGGCCCCTCCTCTCGGGCTTGATCGTTCTCGTCCTGGGCTTCATCGCAGCCTGGATTGTCGGGCCCTGGGTTTTGACTCACCTGCCCGGCATCAACAACACTCGACTGGCGGCCAAGCTCCGCCAGGTAGCAGCAATTTTTCCTCGAGACCCCAAGACCCTCACGGTGATTACAGCAATCTCAGTTGTCTTTCACTCGCTCCAGATATCGCTGCACGCGGTTATGGCGGCAGGCCTCGGTGTCTCGATTCCCCTCACGACGCTGTTCGTTGTGATTCCGTTCGTGAACATAGCTGCCAGCCTCCCAATTAGCTGGAACGGCCTCGGCGTACGCGAGAAGTCGTACGAGACTTTCCTCGTCGCCTCATCCCCTGCCCTGATGACTTCCGAGCAGGCAATAGCGTTTGGTGCCCTATGGCTGCTGGCCGTCATGACGACCAGCGCTATTGGAGGCATCGTAGCACTCATCTCTGGAGACCTGACGACTCTCAAGGCGGCCCAGAAGTCTTCAGGAAGCGAGCTCGCCGGCAGCGAGCCTATCGCCCGGGCGGCTGTTCACGCCAAGTAAGCAGCCTCGAGCAGTTTTTTCCTGTCTCAGCGACGAGAGCGCCCTTTTTCGCCTTGCACGTTCCGCCTATTCACGGGATTTTTACGGCGGAGTTTTAGTTACAGAGGCGCTATGAACCAGGTTAAAACAGTCGGAGTTGTCGGTGCAGGGCAGATGGGCGCAGGAATCGCGCAGGTGCTCGCCACAGCGGGCTTATCAACCCTGCTGTTCGATGCGGCGCCGGCCGCCCTCGACAAGGGGCTCGCAGGCATCCACACGCGCCTCGGCCAAGCAGTCGAGAAAGGCAAGCTCGATGCGGCGACGAGCGAACGGGCGAAGCAGCAGCTCGTAAAGGCATCGTCCCTCAAGGATTTCGCAAAGTGCGACATGGTGATTGAGGCGATCATCGAGCAGTTCGAGCCGAAGGCCGCGCTCTTCAAGGAGCTCGACTCAATCGTAGGGCCAAACGCTATCCTGGCCAGCAACACGTCATCAATCTCGATTACCCGCATGGCGGCGGCAACCTCTCGCCCCGAGAAGTTCATGGGAGTTCACTTCATGAACCCCGTTCCGGTTATGCAGCTCGTGGAGCTGATACGGGGGCTTCAGACCAGCGATGAGACCTACGCCGTGGTGCAGTCCCTGTGCACTTCAATCAAGAAAACTACTGTGCTTGCCATCGATGGGCCGGGATTCATCGTTAACCGGATCCTCTGCCCGATGATCAACGAAGCGATCTTCTTGGCGCAGGAAGGTGTCGCGCCAATCGACATAGACAACGCCATGAAGCTCGGCACGAACCACCCGATGGGGCCGCTCACACTGGCAGACTTCGTGGGCCTCGACACCTTGCTGTACATTTTGCAGCTCCTCCACCGCGAGCTTGGCGAGGACAAGTACAGGCCGTGCCCTCTGCTGGTGAAATACGTTGAGGCTGGCTGGTTCGGGAAAAAGTCAGGTCGGGGTTTCTACCGCTACTAGAACGGCCTCCGTCAGCGCCTAGCAACAGGGCTGCTGAAGAATCGCTGAAAGAGTTAGCTAGCCAAGCGAGCCCGGCGGGAGCCGGCGGAAAGCCTGCTGCTGCGCATCGCTACGAGCCTCACGATCGCCTCCTCTTTGTGGGGGGACTCAACCTCGCGGGTGACTTCCAGCGCTGCGCGCACAAAGGCGTCCTCGTAGTCGCTCAGTCCGTAGTTTGGCGCGGAGACGATCTCTAAGAAGATCTTCTGAATGTACTCTCGGCTGTTCATGAGCCTCCATCGAACGCGGCGAAGAGTACCAGTGTGTTGGGTGAAACTCTACAGCCCTACGAAATTTTCTTTGGCGAGGCTGACTCAGGTCACTGCACGATCGCTTGTGCACGCTTGGCAACGCGAGGCCAATCATCGCCTCACGCGGAGCATCAGCACTACCGTCTATCCATGCGCATCGCTCCGATCTTCTTCTGTATTGCAACGCTGTTTTCCGCCCTCTTCGCCTTCGGAGGGATCACTGGGCCACTAGCGCACGTGGCCCGAATACTCTTCCCGATCTTTCTCGTGCTGTTGCTAGGCTCCCTCGCGGCGCCGCGTTTCAGGCCCCACGGCTGAAGCGAACCTCCAGTTGCGCAGCCAAGCGTGAGCACGGAAGGTGCTGCGACAAGCGCGCAAAACACCAAGCTGCATGCGCCACCCCGGGCTGGCGCGCTGAGCGTGAGTAAGCTCATAGACTATCCGCTCTACCACCACCAAGATTCGCAAAATAGTCGCTCACTCAAGAGCCAAAGGAGGAACTATGCCACGCAAAAAGAAGCCAGCACCGAAGGTAGCGCCGTCAACATCCACACCCACGCCGAAGGAGAGATCGCAACCGTCGCGCTCTGCGCCCAGCTCCAAGAGGTCAAAGATCTGCTAGAAATAAACTGGCAGAGCCGCCCACAAGCGGCTCTGCCACGCCGTCGCCACTAACCGCCAGAAGCCTCCTCTAGCCCCATAGCTCCCCGCGGCTGATGCGCCCGGGCTCCTTCGTGAATCGAGTCAATCAGGTCTTCGAACAGCACTGTCATCGACTGCTCGCAGCGGTTCTCGTCGAGGAGGTTAGCGTCGACTATTTTAAGGATCTCAGACTCGTTGAGCACCTCCACAACGTCTCGGGCTAGCTCGTACGCGGTCTTCTCAAAGCTCTCAATCATGCGCATTGTGGCGATCACGCCAGCATCGAGCACCCGATCGTCCCCTCGACGCTCAGTCAGGTCGAGTGCCTCCTTCAGCAAGGCCTCCACGGGCCGGCATCGCTCGCCCGCAAGCTTCTCGTGCAGGTGCGTGGCAGCGGCATCAAGCCGCTCGAGGTGTTTCTCTGTCTCCGCTAGGTGCTGCGCCAGGAGAGACTTGAGCTCCGAAGACGAAACTCCCTCTATCAACTTGGGGATTCCTCGAACCAGCTGAGACTCCGCCGCGTAGAGCACCCGAAGCTGCTCAAGGAGAAGAGAGTTAAGGCTCGATAGTGTCATACGAACTCCAGCGTGCTGTAGGCAGGCACTCTCGGTATCTACCCGGTTGTGGCTGAGCTTTGCATGACTGAGGTCACCCCGCTCTTTCGCTTGCGTCTCCTCGGCGCAAAGATTTTGTCGGGCTTGCCCGAGGGATGCGCGCTTTGGCCTATCGCATAGAGGTCACTGCTGCCGGGCCGCTGGCGGGCATGTCGCCGCCGGAGCCGGTTTCAATCTCTTCAAGCAAGGTCTCGAAATTCACCGGCTTCGAGTACACGAAGCAGGGCTGCAACGAAGCCACCTGCTCCTCGACTTCTTCCTTGGGGTAGCCTGACACAAAGAACAGCTTCGCGTCCGGGCGAATGCTGCGAAGCTCACGAGCGACATCCAACGACGAGCCGGCGCCGAGCACGTTTATGTCCGCAAGCAGAAGATCAGGAGCCGCGCGACGCACCTCCTCCATCGCTGCGCCCGTGTCCGCTACCGAAAAGGACTGAACTCCAGCCTGCTCAAGAAGAGAGCAGAGCGCGAGCGCTGAGCACGCATCGTCTTCTAAGATAAGAGCCTTCACGCTACCGCACCTCAACAAGGACCCTCTCGCAGGGCGTTCACTGCTCACGACTGCGACTACCTGTCTCCTATACCGACTACCAGCATAGCACACAGAGAGCCCTGATGGTGGTCAGTCGTCTCATATTCCAGTAGCAACCCGGCTGAGTCCGGGCAGCGATCTCTGAATCATCGACCCAGCCAAAACGGGGAGTTTCCCGATCAAGTGGTCCTTGCCGGCTCGTGAGTGTCGGACTAAGCTCTTGATTGTCCGTCACTATGTTGCTCGGCAGGGACAAAGAAAGCCCCGAAAAGGGTCTTGTTGAGATTCGCGCCTATTTTTACAACTGTGTTTTGTTGTGACGCAATCAGAGAACACATTCACCCCAGTCCGCCCTAACAGGGGAGTGGCGATCATCATGGTAATCCTGATGATCGCCATAGGCATGACCATCCTGGTCGCGCTCGGAGACTCGACCTACATCGCCATGCGCCTCAACAGCGCCGCCGAGCGGCGAGTGAAGGCTGAGTACATCCTGAAGTCCGCGGTAAACGTGGCGGTCGTGCTGATAGAGAACGACAAGAACGCGCAAGACGATCCCACCAAGGACGACTGGATGAAGTTCCAGCAGGGGCTGGAGGCTCCAGGAGCGATGCTCGGAATTGAGGAGCCAAACGTCCGGGTCTCCCTTCTGATTGCCTCGGAGCAAGGGAAGATCCCCCTCCTGCAGCTCAAGGACTCTGGCACCCAGGGCAACCCATCGCCCAACGTGCAGAAGTGGGCGCCTGTGCTGCTGCGCTTGATGCAGAACCTTGGGGTTGGCTCACCAACGGGAGACTCTCCTCCTATTGCGCCAGAGCAACTCGTGGCGAACTTGGTCGACTACCTCGATGCAAACAAGGACGCCTTTAGCTACCAGAGCCCGCAAGGCCAAAGCTTCCAGGGGATCGAGAACACCCTCTCCGAGGAGCAGGAGCTTCGAAACGAAGGAAAGCTAGAGTCGCTCGCGAGCGAGCTCGCCGCCGTGCCGGGCTTCACGCCTGATGTTGTGCAGATGATCTTGCCGTACGTGTCGACGGCAAACTTTGCGGCGATTAACATCAACGCAGCGCCTGAGCAGGTGCTCATGGCGCTCGACCCGTCGATGACTCAAGCCCTCGCCGCCCAGATCATCCAGCAACGAGAGCAGCAGCCCTTCACAACGGCTCTTGCAACCGAACTCCCCGCTATCATCGGCGCAACGATAGCGACAGGCATCACGGGCTCAGCCGCAGGCGGCAGCGGCAGCAAAGTCACCCACTCGGGGAACATCTTCGAGGTCATCGCGAAAGTGGACTACGGCACCTCTACTTTCATGGCTAGCGCGACCATCAACAAGTCGGGTGGCCGTGGAGGTCCTGGCGGAGGCGGAGCTGGCCCTAAGGTTGAGTCTCTGTTGATCTACTAGCTGCGCCCGGTGCCCTACAGGAACGGCTGGCAACATCTTCGGCCGCCTTAAAAACACCCTTTTTCAATGCAATTACAGCGGGTTGCGTGACAGCCCTGGGCCATTTCCCTGTACTTTGACAATTATCTCGCGGACATATATCCTCCCCCCGCTTTTTGAGAAAGGAAGTGCTTATGGCTCGTCGTTGCGCAATCTCAGGGGTTACCCACCAGAACGGAAACCGGGTTAGCCACGCTAACAACAAGACCCACCACAAGTTTGAGTCAAATCTTCAGGCTAAGCGCCTGTTCGTCCCTGAGCTCGGAAAGTACGTGCGTGTTCGCGTATCGACCCGCGTGCTCCGCACGATCGACAAGGTAGGGTTCATGGGCGCGCTGAAGAAGGCCGGCCTGACCCTCGCAGACGTGACCAAGTAGTCCGTCCCAAGTTCATTCCCCGAAAACTCGACATCTGGAGACTCCCCTCCCTGGTGAAGGTGTATGCGTGGCCCCTAGGGTTGTCTCTTAGTGTGAGCTGCTGGCTAATGCATCGCGCCTTTACGCTGTGCGTTTAGCTTCTCCGCAGAGAGCCTCACCGCATCCCAGCCCGAGAGTATCGCCTGGCCGCTGTCGACACTGTCCTTCTCGACAGCCACTCTGAGCGCCTTGTAGTCGATGACGCCGAGCCGCTGCGTTCGAGGCACGAAGATCTCGCTGCACGAGCGGCACTGAACGACCACCACAATTCCTTCGTAGGTGACCTTCGTGAACTCGGTCGAGAAGTTCTGGTCGTCAGACCCTACCGTCCCGCAACACGGGCAGGTGATTGTGTCGACGAAAGTCTCAGCGAGCCCTTTGAGCCTGAATTTGAGTGCCATCTGCCCTATGCGCTCCTTACGCGCTTTGTAGCCTTGCGAAGCGTCACTTCCGAACCATTCTTCCCGAATACGACCTCGTCCACGGCGCTGGACATGAGGGCCAAGCCCCTTCCTGAGCAAGGCACGTCATGGCTCTTGCGCGGGGCCGCGCTCGCCGGAGCATTGAGGAACCCCTGCCCCTCGTCCTTCACCTCAATTTCGAGCATTCCATCCTGGTACAGCACCGTCACAAAGATGGCGAGTCCTGCGTACGACGGATCGAGCAGCCGCTCGCGGCGCAGCGCCGTGAAGCGATCTTCACCGCCGGGCTGTAACTCCTCTTTCCAGCGCGACTCGAGGCGCAGGTTGCCGTGCTCAAGCGCATTGAGAACCGCCTCTTGAACAGCCAAACGAACGCGGATCGCCTCGTGCTGGTCGAGAGCGCCGATTGCCTGGAGTCGGCCCACGATTGGCAGCGGAACTGTGTCGAGTTCGATTATGTCTCGGCAGGAGAAGCGCATCTCCGTGCGCTCGCTCGTGACGAAGCCGTACGAGATGCGCTCCCGCTCCTCGTGGCGCCGCGAGCAGACTACTTGCTGCACGATGCGCTCAAGCCACAGGAAATCGATTGGGCGCGCCAGGAGATCCGTGGCGCCACTGCGAAAGAAAGACAGGGCCTCGTCGTACGAGGCATCTTTGCTGAGTGCGATGATTGCCTGGCTGGGGTGCTTCCTGAGGACGTCCTGAAGCATCTGGAGCGAGTCAACGCCGGGGAGAGCGACGTCGGCTATCACGATGTCGTAGGGGCTCTTGTCGAGCGCGGCGCCGAGGAGTCGGGAGTCTGGAATCACGTCGTACTGCCAGCCGCGGCGCTCGAAGAAGCTGCCGAACACTTCGCGGCTATGGGCGTCCCCATCTGCCAACAGTATGCTCGGTGGTGTCGAAGCGACGCTCATGGGCTATGTGCTCCGCAATTCCTCCAGTCAGTTCACTCCTGCTTTACATCTCTCCTGTGCCTGCATCCTGCCCGTTACCGATCCTTGTCTTCCGGCAACAGCTTGTCGAGCATGAGCAGCTCAAACGTCTCCTTCACGAAGCCTGAAAGCGGCTTCACCATCAGCACTCCGTTCTCAGCCTTGAGGCGCTTGTAGCACATGAGCACCTTGCCGATTCCGTAGCTGTTGATGATCTGCGCCCCCGAGAGGTCCAGCACGATTGTGCGCTTCCCCTGGTCGTACATGTCGTTGAAGGCTGAGCGCAGAGCCTCTCCCGCGACCTCGGTGTCGAGATCGCTGGTAACCCTGATGTACGCTTTCTCGCCAATAATCTCCGTAGGAAAATCCATAGCTCATCCCCCGCTCAAGCATCTGCCCGTAAGAACTTAGTCGGCTGACGCCGGGTTTTTCTTGAGGCTGGAGCTTTGCGGGTACTCGCGCCGAACCGAGAAGGCTCACTTTTTCAGTACCTTAGACCAGCGGCCAGCCTCAGCCAGAGAATGCCAAACGGGGGTGGATTCCTTGATTTTTTAGGTACTTACCTTATATACTCCGCCCCTCTCGGCGTGCTCGCGAAGCCGTTCGCGAGCGTGAGTTTTAGGCAGCTTGGCTTTTTGGCTTTTACCGCACCGCGCACATGTCAAACGCCCTTACCGATAGCCAGCCGGCGCAGGCAGAGATCGTCCGCTACGGGGATGAGACGGCCGACATCCACTCTTCCTCTGACGAGTACGCGGCCCGCTTTAGCGGACCGGTAGGCGCTTGGATGCTTGCGGTCCAGGAGCGCGCAGTGTTGGCTGCGCTCGACCACGAGTGCACCACTGTGCTCGACGTAGGCGGTGGCCACGGCCAGATTGCGGTTCCTCTCTCTAAGGCGAACCGCTCAGTCACGGTGCTCGGAAGCGCTCACATCTGCGCAGAGAGGCTGCGAGATTTTATAGAATCAGGCGCGATCGCCTTCAGGGCGGGGAACCTGATCGAGCTTCCCTTCCCCGACCAATCGTTCAACGTCGTGGCCAGCTTCCGCCTGATGAGCCACTGCACCGCCTGGCGCACGCTCGTGAAGGAAATGTGCAGAGCTTCTAACCACGCCGTAATCGTCGATTACCCGGTCTGGTTCAGCTTCAACTTCCTCACCCCGCTGCTGTTCCGCATCAAGCACATGATTGAGGGAAACACCCGCACCTACCGCATCTTCTCTTCGTGGGAGGTTCGGCGCGAGTTTAAGCGCAACGGCTATCGCCTCGAATCAGTCACGTACCAGTTCTTCTTCCCAATGGGCCTGCACCGCGCGCTCAAGAGCCCGACCCTGTCGCGCCGCCTTGAGTCGATCGCCCGCGGGCTCGGCCTCACCTGGCTGTTCGGCTCTCCAGCCGTGGCGAAGTTCGTGCGCGTGGAGGGCAAGCCCCGTGGCTAGCTCAGGCGAAATCGCGGCGGAGGCCCCTCAACAGAGGCGAAAGCCGCTCTCACTCTCGATCGTTGGGCAGGCAGCCCCGTACACAGCCCTGCGCGGCGAGAGCCCCATGACTGCCCCGCTCTCGTGGGAGAACGACAAGAACGACCAAACGCCGAGGGCGCTGCGCAGCTTGAGCAAGATCATCGACGGTGGCCTGTGCCACCGTTGCGGCTCGTGCGTCGGCATCTGCCCAACCGGAGTTCTCGGGCTCGACGACGACGACTACCCGGCTGTTCACAACCTCTCAGCCTGCACCGACTGCGACCTGTGCGTGAAGGTGTGCCCGGGAGACGAGTTCAACATCATCGACGCCTACAAGAAACAGTTCGGAACTGAAGCCGACCTTACGTCGACTCACGGAAACTTCAGCGAGGCTTTTCTCTCGTACTCGACGGACCCAGACATCCGAGAGCGCTCGACGAGCGGCGGCCTCGTCACCGCGCTGCTGCTCAACATGATGAAGCGCGGCGAGATCGATGGCGCGGTCGTTATCACATCTGACCCGGAACAGCTCTGGAAAGGAAAGGCTATCATCGCGCGCTCGCGCGATGAGGTGCTCGGGGCGATGAAGTCAAAGTACGCCATCTGCCCAACCAACTCGGTCTTCAGCGAGATTCGCAACACGCCAGGCCGCTACGCGCTCGTGGGGCTCCCCTGCCAGATTCACGGGTACGTCAAGGCAGCCGAGCTCGACCAGCGGCTGCGCGAGCGGATCGTTCTCACCATCGGACTGTTCTGCCACGCGGCAGTCGAGCACGACGCCTTGAAGATTATCTGGGGCAGCCTCGGCGACAAGACCAAGAACGCCCAGCGGTACATCTCGCGCGTCGGCAAGCACCCGGGAACTCCGCACCTTGAGATGAAGGACGGCTCGCTCTACCCGGTCTACTTCGGGAAGAAGAAGGGGTACCGCCCCTCCTCCATGGAGATCATCAACATCGTTTACCGGCTCTACACCCCCTCGCGCTGCCTGACCTGCTTCGACGCCCTGGCGGAGTTTGCCGACGTCGCTGTCGGAGACCCATGGATGGCGCCGCCCCACAAGGGAGTAGACTTCTACAAGGGCTGGAGCTTCGGCCTGGCTCGCACAGCCCGCGGCCAAGCCGCGGTGCGGAACATCTCGCAGGACGGTGATGCGGTGGTTGACCCTGTGACCGAGCGGGAGGCGCTAGCGTGCAACAGGATGATGGCCACAGAGAAGCGCTGGCGAGCTTTCCGCGTGACAGAGACGCTTCGCCGCCAAGGGAAGCCCGTGCCGGCCTACGGCGACCACGGGTTCCGCTTTCCGAGGCAGTCCGGAAAGCAGTTCGTGAAGACCGAGATCCACATGTTCACGCACATGTTCTGCCACCTGCCGAAGCTGCGTCCGGCGGTGCTCAAGTTCACGCTCTCAACGGGCGGCTACATCCTGCTCTGGCTCAACTGCCAGCGGCGCTCGCTGCGCTTCTTCCTGCGCGACACCAAGGCGCTCATTCGCCGCAAGCTCTTCGGGAGGACGTAGCGTGAAGATTCTTGTGCTCGCCCCTCAGCCTTTCTACCAGGAGCGCGGAACGCCGATCGCCGTGCGTCTGCTGCTTGAGACTCTCTCCTCAAAGCTCAGCACCGCGTCCGGAGCGAGCCCACAGATCGACCTGCTGGCCTACAATGAGGGAGAGGACATCGAGATCCCGGGCGTTCGCATCGTGCGCTGCTCAACGCCACGCGTGTTGCGAGGAATTCGGCCTGGCATATCGCTCAAGAAGCTCCTGTGCGACGTATTCTTCTTCTTTGCGGCCTTCTCGATGCTGTGGAGGGCTCGCAAGGAGCAGTACGCGGTTGTGCACGCCGTCGAAGAGGCCGTGTTCATCGCCTGGCTCGCCAAGCACCTGTTCGGCACCCCGTACGTGTACGACATGGACTCCTCGCTCTCGATGCAGCTGACTGAGAAGTGGTGGCTGTTCAAGCCGCTGCTCCCTGTCCTGAACCTGCTTGAGGGAGTTGCCGTGCGTGGAAGCATCGCTGTCGCGCCAGTCTGCGATGCGCTGCTAACGATTGCAGAGCGCCACGGGTCGCCGCATACGGTCATGTTGCGAGACGTCTCTCTCCTCCCAACTGGCGAGCCTCGGAGCAGCGCCTCAAGCACGTCGAGTGTTTTTGGCGACCGCGTCGAGGGTGGGCGCCCTGTGGTGCTCTACGTTGGCAACCTCGAGCGTTACCAAGGGATCGACCTGCTGCTTGAGTCATTTGCGCTGCTCGCCGGTCACTCGTCACGGCCTCAGCTTGTGGTGATCGGAGGCTCCGAGGCGGCAATTGAAGCGTACTCCCGAAAGGCGGATGCCCTGGGGTGCGTTGAGCAGGTGGCGTTCCTCGGGCCGCGGCCCGTCTCGGACCTCAAGCTGTACCTGGACAGCGCAGACATCCTCGTCTCGCCGCGCATCAAGGGCAACAACACCCCGATGAAGATCTACTCGTACCTTCACTCCGGAACGGCGCTCGTAGCCACAGACCTGCCAACCCACTCCCAGGTGCTCGACAGCTCAATCGCCGTCCTGGCCGCGCCAAGCCCGGAAGGGTTCGCTGCGGGCTTGCGTTCGCTGCTCGAGAGCCCAGCTAAGCGTTCCGAGCTTGGCGCTCGCGCACGCCAGCGCGCCGAGTCTCTCTACACAGTCGAGGCTTTTGAGTCGCAGCTCCTCTCGCTCTACGCCCGCATCAGGGGCGAGGACCGAGAAGACGAAGGCTCTGCCTCGCTTCAGCCGGAGTCCTCGCAATGAGCCAGAAACCCTCCCTCCTCGCTCCCCTCGTTGCCGGGCTGATCGGCCTCGGCGTCGCCCTCGGCGTTGTCGAAGCCGCCGTCAGGCTTACCGTTCCGAGCCGCAGCGAGGCGGGCCCTGGCTGGAGCGACCGCCCTCGGTTCTACTTCCGCTCGCCGCAGGCGCCCTCGATGCAGGACTTCCCGCACGAAGCGGTGAAGCCGGCTAACGTGTTTCGCATCGCCACGATCGGCGACTCATTCACCTTTGCCCCGTACATGCAGTTCACCGACACCTTCCCCAAGAAGCTTGAGCAGATGCTCAACGTGGGGGGCAGCCCCCGCACGGCGGAGGTCATCAACTACGGCGTGCCGGCATACTCCACCTCGCACGAGATCCCAGTGGTCAAGACAGCGATTAAGGAGGGCGCTGACCTCATCATCCTCCAGATCACGCTCAACGACCCCGAGATTAAGCACCATAATCCCTCCGGCATAACGGAGAACATGCAAGACAAGTTCGGGCAGCTAAACTTGACCGGACGGAAGGCTTGGCTCGCCTCTCACTGGCGCACGTACGGCTTCGTCGCCAGCCGGCTGCACAACTCAAAGACGCACCAGGCGTACATCGACTACTTCAACGACCTCTTCTCGAACCCGCGCTCGTGGAAGCAGTTCACCGACTCGATGTCCTCCATCGTGCAGCTCGCCCGGGAGTCGAAGACTCCGGTCGTCGCCGTTGTCTTCCCGCTGTTTGGAATCCCGATGGACGAGAGCTACCCTTTCTACGCGCTGCACGAGAAGGTCGAGCAGTTCATGCGAGGGCTCGGCGTCCCGGTGCTCGACGTGTCGGCCGCCTACAAGGGCATCCCGCTCGACCGCCTCCAGGTTATTCCTGGCGTCGACCGGCACCCGAACGAGATCGCACACCGCATGGCGGCCGAGGAGATCTACCTGTGGCTTGAGGGGCAGCGCTTGCTGCCCAACGACTTTGTGATACAAGAAAAGTTCGCCACTCGCCTCGGCATCTCGGGGCAGCGGCCGTGGAACCCGGGTGGCGAGGCAGCCTCTAAGGAGTAGCAGGATGACAGCGCAACGAATGCCAGCAGAGTGGGAAGAGCACCGCGCCACGTGGATAGCGTGGCCGTACCTTGAGTCGGACTACCCCGGCAAGGTTGATGCGGTGCGCTGGGCCTACTGCGAGTTTATTCGGCACGTAAGCAAGACCGAGCGCGTAGAGATCCTGTGCCTCAACGACGAGATCGAGCACGACGCTCGCGAGCGCCTGTCGCGCCAGAGCATCAAAGGCGACATCGCCTTTCACCGCGCCGAGTACAACCGGGCCTGGCTCCGTGACTCGGGGCCAATAGGAGTAGTCGGCGAGAAGCCGACCTGGATCTCCTACCTCTTCACCGGCTGGGGGGCGCTGCCCGAGGTTGAGCTGGATCGCACCGTGCCGGAGTTCATTTCCAAACAGACCGAGATCCCGCTCCAGAAAGGGCTCAAGGGCAACAAGCAGCCCGTGCTAGAGGGTGGCATGCTCGATGTTAGCGGCGACGGAATCATCCTCGTGACAGAGGAGTGCCTGCTATCTCAAGACCAGCAGCGAAACGAAGGCTTCTCGAAGGCAGATTACGAGGAGATCTTCCGCTCGCAGTTCGGCTGCACGAGCACGATCTGGCTCCCGAATGGAGTGTCTGGTGACGACACACACGGCCACATCGACAACGTGGCGCGTTTCGTTGACGCTCGGACCGTCGTCGTGGCGAGCGCCGACAAGAGTGACACAGAGCAGCACGAGCGGCTGCAAGCAAACGTGGATGCCCTCAAGAGCTTCCGAACGCCGAAGGGCGAGAAGCTCACTGTGGTCGAGATCCCCTTCCCCGAGCCCCGTTACTGCGACGGCGTGCGCTGGCCGGCTGGCTACGCTAATTTCTACTTCGCTAACGGCCTGTGCCTGGTTCCGACCTGGAACGACCCGCGCGACCGGCAGGTGTTGGGGCTCCTCTCAGAGCTTATGCCTGGGCGCAAAGTTGTCGGGATTAACTGCACCGACTGGATTCTCGGCGGCGGAACGCTGCACTGCTCGACGCAGCAGGAGCCGGCCTGGGGCAGCGTGCGGTAGCTCCCCTTTTTCGCAAGCCCTTCATCTCGCTGCGAAACCCGCCGCATTTGCTTAATTCGCCGCACTTCCTAGAATACAGGCGTTTCTCCCTTATGGGGTGTGAATACCTGTAAGGTTTTCTCCGTGCCCTCCTTCTTGAGCCCCGGCAGTCCCTCGTGCGCCCACTGCGCGCAGGGGGGACTGTTCGAGGTTTCTCCAAGGAGGTTTCACGATGATACGTTTTGACCTGGCCACCCTGACGAACGATGTAGAGCTCGACCTAGGGTTCTTCATCGAGCCAAAGACTGGAGCGTGGAGGCTCGGCAACGAGCGTCAGACTCTGAGGAAAGGGAATCTCACGAAGAATCCCCCTGGCCGATTCTCTTGCGAGATCGACCAGTACCGCCTCGGTCTGGCAACGGGTTCCCTTACAATCCCGCGAAGGCGTCTGGCGGAGTACGGGGGATTCTCGGGATTGATAGGCGGAAAGCCGGAGCCTGAGCTTGATGATCTCATCATGCCAGCGACTAAAACCCCGGTTGCGCACCTGTTTCTGGAAGTTCCAGGAGTGGGACCGTGCGGAATTCTTCGCGTTGGGCTCTCCGACCCTAACGACGTCTCCTTCTCCCTAGTCACTAGTGGGGAAGGGCCGGAAAAGAGTGGCGAGATGGATCCAGAAATGGACCTCGACGGATTCTTTGCCTGGTGTGAGATGGAGTTCCGCCTTCCGCCCGAATCCTAGGTTTAAAGCTCCATGAATGCCTGAGGGTCGTTCATGGCTAGCGTCGTTATGACACTGGTATTCACACCCTCACTCATTTTTCCCTTAGTTGTCGGGGGCGAAAAAGGTGTCTGTCCCCTTTTTCGCTCTACCCCCAGAAGTACCGAACCGCCGCCCGCAGCGGCGAGTTGCGTCGGCCGCAGGTCTTGAGCGCTTCAGCGCCCTTAAAGAGGCTCTCAAGGATCGCCGGCACAAGCTCCCCTTCAGGGAGCTTCTTGATCGCCCGTCCAAAACTCCCAACGAGCTGCTCGTCACCCTTTCGGGGAAGCGGATCGGTGCCGTAGAGCATCGAGTAGCCCTGCCCGCGCGCGAAGCGCAGCAGCGGAGACGGTGGCCCAAAGAAGGTCCGCATCGATATGTCGCCGACGGTGAGCGTGTTCGGAGTGTTCGACTCAAGCAGCTGCCGCACGAGCCTGCCACGGCGGCCGAGCCACTTGCCCGGCGACCACGGCAGACACGGCACGCCGCTTTCGTCACGGATGAGCTCGAGCAGGTCGACAGCCGGTGCTCCGTCCGCCATCCGGCGCGAGACGCCGAGGCCTAGCACCTCGATCTTCTCTTTGGCGACGTACTGAACGCCGCGGATAACGAGCAGCTTGCCGCTAAACACCGTGACGAGGCCGGATCGTCCGTCAGGGCTCTCCTCCCAGTCGCCGAACATCGGCACTTCGCGGCGCAGCCGCTCGAATGAGTCTTGCCCCTCGCGGTCAACAACGAACACAACCGGCAGGATATCTTTTAGGTCGCGTGAGAGGTTTGTGATCGCCGCATCTACCCACCTCTTGAGCGAGTAGCAGTCGTACAGGTGCGCGTGCGGATCGAAGCGAACAGTGGTCATCCAACTCTCTCTTGCCGTTTCATGCGGCCGAGCACGGTGAAGAGCTCGTCTCTAAGAGGCTTGGTCACTGCAACAAGGGGGTTCTCTCTTTCGATGCGCCAAGAGCGCAGGGGGATCTTTCTTCCGAGGGGGTCCAGGATTACCTCCAGTCCAGCCTCCTCTGCGAGCAGCGCAGCCGAGAGATCCCAAGGCTTTACGGTAAACTGGAGAGACACCTGCTCAAGCCCCTGGGCCAGCCTGGAGCAGTCGTTTGCGAAGCCCCCAAACCGGTACAGGTTCTCGAGCGCGTTCTCGTCGCGGAGGTGCTGAACGACCGGGGACTCCCCGCGCTTGCCGATGAAGAACAGCACTCCGGCCTCGTTGAGCTTGCTGCACGAGGAGGGCTGGAGCCTGGTTCGAGCTGTGCCGCTTGCCAGGTCTCCGCCCTTCGTCTCAACACACCACGTCCCTTCTCCTGCGACAGCCGAGAAGAGCTTGCGTTGCGGGATATTGTAGAAGCTTGCGGCTGAGAGTCGGTTGTCCTGAACAAACCCCACCAGAGGACCGTAGCCAACCTGCCCGCCAAGCTCTCCGCGAAAGCGCTTGCAGGAGGTGGTGCCGTCCAGGGGATCAACCAGGAAGTACGAGCCGCCGGCATCTATCAGTGAATGAGAGCCTTCATCCTCCTCCGCGAGGATCGGGAAGCTGCCGGCGAGCTTCGCTAAGATGCGGCGTTGGCTCTCTAGGTCGAGGTTTAGCACCTGAGTGCTGTCAGCCTTAATCGAGACATCGATGCGCTGGCCGGATTCAAGGCTTGAGACCAGGTAGCCTGCGGCATCGAGGACGGCCATCTCAAGCTGCTCAATCGTGGCGGCCAGAGGGCCGGAAAAGGGAGATTTCGGTGACATGGGCCGGATCTTAGCCCGTCGGCGCAGTTGTGGAAAGCGAGGGGGTAGCCGCTCGGAGCCCCGTTGCCGTAGACTTATTACTTATGAAGAAGCTCCCCCCTGCCCTGTTTGGCGACGCAGAGCCGTCGAAGCAGGTCGCGTCAATGCGGCTTGGGGAGGTGTTTCGCGAGTACCTGCGCTTCTACGCTGAGGGAGTCTCTCACACAGCTCGGGCGAAGCAGCTCGACGCAGACAAGTTTCTGGGCTTCCTGGCGCGCTTGCGCGGCTTCGACGAGATCGACCTGCTGCTGGTCAAGCATTGGGATTTCTCTGCCACGCAGCGCTTTGTGGACGACTGCCTTCGCATCGGCGAGGCCCCCGCAACGGTTTGCCGGCGCCTGGCAACCCTCAAGCACATGGGGCGCATGCTGGCCGAAAAGATCCCAGGCTTCGTAAACCCTGCGCGTGACGTGAAGTCTCCGCGAATGCAGACAGCCAAGCCGAAGTCTGTCGGGCCTGCAGAGGTGGAAGAGATCAAGGAACGGGCTAGGAAGCTCAAAACAGACAAGGGCACCTTCAAGCAGGCACGCAATGAGACGCTGCTTCACCTCCTGCTCCACACCGGACTGCGCGCCGATGAAGTGCGCTCGCTCAAGATGAGCCAGCTCGACCCCAAGCTGTCACGAATCGAGAAGGTGCGCACCAAGGGCCGCCGCTTCAGAAACATTCACGTAGCGTCGGAGCTGCGCCCGGCGCTGCGCGATTACCTCGAGCGACGAGCTGCCGAGCTCAAGCGATTCTTCCCGCAGCTGGGCGCCAGTGTCGACGCCAAGCTCCCTGTCTTCATCAGCACCTATGGGGCCTCTGCCTCCGACCTGTCGTCGTTTGAGATGGGGTCAAAGAGCGTATGGCGAGCTATCCGAGAGTGCTCGGTAGACACCAGGCTGCACCCGCACCTGCTCCGGCATACCTTCGCCACAGAGCTGCTGGAAAGCTCGCGCGACATCCGGCTGGTAGCCCAGGCCCTCGGCCATAGCGATGTGCGAGTCACGATGCGCTACACCGAGCGCACCGACGAGGAGGTCGCCGCTGCCCTCGAAAAAATGGGCTCAGAACGGCGCTCAGGCGGCTCCCGGCGCTAGGGATGGCACGACCGTCTTTCGCGCAGCGCAGCCCTCCCGGCTGCCGTCTTGCTTGGCGCGAGACCGTACAACTTGGGCCTCTCCGCCTGAAAGCGCTCAAATCGATCCAATAGGCGATCGTAACTGAAAATTAACCCGAAAAGCGCTGCATGAGAGAGCACATGACTCTCAAGGTCGTCTATAAGTTACCTGGGGCGTCACGCCCGCTGCCTACCGTAACGAGACCATGCGCCAAAAGCCCACCAACGAGAGCACCCCGCGCCAAGCTGCTGAGAAGCCACCCGCTCGACATGAGGATGCGGTAGAGCAGCTCCGGACAACTCGTTTGCGGCTCCTTGCAGAGAGCCCCAAGCTCGCCCCTGCTGCGCGCTTGAGGCTCGAAGCCGAGCCGCTCGTGCGGCAGGGCCCCGGCTGGAGCGACTACGACCTCTCAGTTCTCACCATGCGTCTCGGCTACAAGCACCGGCGCAGCAGCTCAGGAGCATACCTGTCGGCGATGGAAGACCGTCGCCGCGGCAAGATGGGGTTCCCGGAGCGGTTCGCTCTGCGCTGCGCCCTGCTAGAGGCGCTGCCTCGCAACGAGCTCCGCACCGACATGCTGCGCGCTCTCCGCAAGGAGCCCGACTTTCCAGGGCTTCTCGCCCGCACATTCCACGCCGTAGCCAAGCCGCACCGAGCGGAGAGCCTGAAACGAGACTTAGGGTACTGCATCGACTACGCGCAGTCTGCTATCTGCTCTACGCTCGCACGCGAGCCGGGCCCCTCCACGGCCGAACAGCGCTTCTCCATCGCAAGGAATCTTGCAAAAGCCCTAATCGACTCCTTTGTGAGCAACGCCGAACGGTTCTCAAAGCAGCCCGTCTTCTTCCGCTCGCAGGGCGATGCCCTGCGGTCGATCAGCCCGCAGCCTGGCTTCAGGAAGTTCTTCGCAGAGCTCAAGCGCGAGCCGAACATAACAGCTTGGATCGAAGGCCGGCCGAACGTCGCCCGGCACGGCAGCCTATCAGTGCAAGACAACCGCGCTATCAACGACCTTGAGCTCAGCCCGTACGACAGCAGCCGGGTAAAAGAGTTTACTCTCACAGCTCGCAGCGGAGAGACGCTCGAGGTGGTGTCAAAGCGCTTGGGCCCCATTAAGTCGCACTCGGCAGAGCTTGAGTTTGAGCGCAGCAAGCAGCTCTTCGCCCAGGGCATCCCTACCCCAGAGCCAATCGCTGTCATCAGCGACCAGGGGAATACCTACTTTCTCTGGCGAAAGGTCGAGTCCGACCCGGAAATTGCGATTAACTTTCCAGATGAAGTGGCAGAGCAGAAGCTAGCGCTCGTGCAACGCATCCGCTCGCACGGCTTTGAGCACCAAGACTTAGAGGAGCGAAACCTGCTCTACACGATGACGGACGGCAAGCCCCTCGTTTGGGTGATTGACCTCGAGCGTACGCGGGCTCTCTAACCTGCTCTGTCGTGCACCCCGAAGACCCACAAGACTCTCCGAGTGTGTCGTTGGCCGCCTTTCGCCTGGCAGAGCGAAGCGAAAGTCGGTACAGTTCGAGGCGTATGTCACTACCTGCCGACCTCGTCCGCTCGCTCGCGGCTCAGTACCACACCCCGCTCTACGTCTTCGATGAGGGCACGATCCGGGCCCGCTGCCGAGAGCTAAAGCGAGCAGTACCCTTCCCAAATACCGTCATTCGCTACGCCTGCAAGGCGCTCACTATCGGCGCCATCCTACAGATCATCAAGGATGAGGGGATCTGGATCGATGCATCTTCTCTCAACGAGGTAAAGCGCGCACTCATGGCGGGCTTTGCGCCAGAGACGATCGGCTACACCGGCGAGAGCGCCTCGGTCCCTGTTTTCTCTGAGCTGCTAGAGCTTGGAGTGTCGTTAAACTGCAGCTCCCTCGACCAGATGCGGCTCATCGGGCAGCTCAAGCCCGGTGCGCGACTCTCGTTCCGCCTAAACCCAGGCGAGGGTCACGGCGCAAACAACAAAGTGAACACGGGCGGCCCAGCCAGCAAGCACGGCATTTACATCGACCAGCTAGACCAGGTGCGCGCGATCGCCAAGGAGTTCAGCCTTGAAATTGAGGGGCTGCACAGCCATGTCGGCTCCGGCACAGACCTCACCCACTGGCTGCGCATCAACACGCTGGCGCTGCGCGTCGCTGCAACATTCCCGGGCCTGAAGTCGATCAACCTCGGCGGCGGCCTCCCGGTGATCTACAACCCGGAAACAGACGCGCCGATGCCGCTCAACGAATGGGGGTCGCAGCTGGCGGATTCCATGCACGCCTTTTGCCAAGAGTACGGCTCGAGAGTGCAGCTACAGATCGAGCCAGGCCGATTCCTGGTGGCCGAGAGCGGCTACCTAATTGCGGAAGTGCAGAACATCAAGCGCACGCCCGACTACACCTTCGCCCTGCTCAACACGGGATTCAACCACAATCCGCGGCCCGCAATGTACGGCAGCTACCACCCGCTAGAGCTCGTTCCGCACAACGGCCGGAAGATTGGCGCAGAGCAGCTCCCGTATGTGATAGCGGGGTACCTGTGCGAGTCGGGCGACGTCTTCACCAGGGGTGAAGACGGCACTCTCCTGCCCCGCACATTCCCGCGGATAGAGCTCGGCGACCTGATTGTGACCGGGAACGTCGGCGCCTACAGCCACGCCATGAAGAGCGAGTACAACTCAATGAACCTGCCGGCTTCGGTGCTGCTTGGAACTGACGGCTCGCAGCGAATCATAGAGCGCAGAGGCACGCTTGAGGATGTCATGCGCCGAGAGCGCGAGGTGAAGTAGCTTTCTGCCTACGGACGAGTGAGCCGGTCGAGCAGGTCCTGAATCTCGGCATCGTCCCACGCCTCGCCATTGAAGAGCTCTACAGCGTGCTCCTTCGTCGGCTCACAGAATTCGATGTGCATGGGATGAACCGTCGCCTTCCACTGCGAGACGACGGACTCCTGTGTCCGGCCCCGCTCGCGCACATCGCGCGACATGCGACGCAAGAAGCGCAGGTCATCCACCGTGTCCACAAACACGGAGGAAGAGTACATTCGGCGCAGCCCTTCGAAGTGCAGGGCGAGAATCCCCTCCACGAGAATTACTTCAGACGGCGCTGTCGGGTGGGTGATGGCAGCGCGGGAGTGAGTTGAGAAGTCATACTCAGGAACGTGCACCGACTCGCCTGCCAGCAGCATCGCCAGGTGCTGCTCAAGCAGCTCTATCTCAAACGCATCTGGGTGGTCGTAGTTGCACTGGGCGCGCTCTTCGGGAGCCAGGTGCGCGTGGCAGCGGTAGTAGGCATCGAGCGGGATGATCTGCACCCTCTCTGCACCGCCAACCCGAACAAGGTCGCGCGCCAGCGTAGTCTTGCCGCTCGCGGTTCCGCCTGCGACAGCTATAATTTTTGTCCTGGTCATCCCCCAGCCTGTTCGAGCTTAAGCGAGAGACATTTAGCAGCTCCTCCAGCTTTAATAAACTCCCCCAGGGGCACCGGATACGCAGTGAAACCGCGCTGCGCGAGCATTCCGTAGGTATCCGGGCATCCCGCGGGCAGCACCACATTTTTGCCCAACACCACGGCATTACAGACGAAATGGAGCGCGTCGTGCTCTGGCACGCGGATCAGCTCCATGCAGCGCCCCAGCGTCGCCAGGTCTTGCGACGAAAAAGCGCCCGGATAGACCAGGGCGACAGCCTCATTGAGCGGACAGAAGCAGGTGTCTAGGTGGTAGAAGCGCGGGTCTTGAAGCTGCACAGGCACGAGGTCTTGCACGCCCAGGATCTTGGCGGCTTCCTTGTGGGCTTCAACCTCGGACCGGAAGCCATACCCGCAGAAGAGCCGATTACCACAGAAGAGCGCATCCCCCTCCCCCTCAAAGCTGCCGCGAGTGGTGTGAACCGTGAAGCCATTTGCCTCGAACCAGGCACGAAAGTGGCGCTCTTCTCCCTGTCGCTCGGGGTGGCGGAATCGAGACAGCACAACGTCTTTGCCGCGAACCAGTCCGGCATTAGCAGTGAAGACCATGTCGGGCTGTCCATCCGCATGGTCAACGTACTCAAGCCACGCACCGAGCCTCAGGAGGTGGTGGTGCAGATTGCCCCACTGCGCGGCCGCAAGCGCCTTGTCCGGCACAACAGCCGTGTTCATCCAAGGATTGATTGAGTAGCGCACGTCGTAGTCGCGCGGGCGGCAAACCATCCAGCGGCCGCCCGGGAAGAGATCTCTTGAGAAACCGAGAGTCGTCATGAAACCGCCAAAAACTGTCAGCAAACGCTGAGCTCAGCTGCTGAGGCCGCTACGGCCCCACTCCCACAGTATACCACCCGAGAGCGCCCCCAATCGAGTGCGATTCAGCTCGGCTCGTAGCCGGCTCATCGCCTGCAAACGAAGTTATGCCGCACTTCCCCAAACCTTCGTGCCACGCTAGGCTCTCTCGCATGGGCGACGCTCTCTTTCCCACCTTCACCGTCTTTGCGCACCGCGGCGCATCAGGGCACGAGCCCGAGAACACGCTGCGCAGCTTTCGCCGAGCGCTGGAGCTCGGCGCCGAGTGGATCGAGCTCGACGTGAGGGTTGTTGAGGGAGTGCCGCTAGTGTTCCACGACCGAACTCTCAACCGGTGCGCGGGCAAGAGCGGCGTGTTCGAGCGCCAGAGGCTCGATTTTCTCCGCTCACTCGACGTGGGCCAAGGCGAGAAGATCCCCACCCTGGCCGAAGTCGTTGAGCTTGCCCGCGACCGGGCACGCCTTCAGGTAGAGCTAAAAGGGCCAAACTGTGCGCCCGCAGCTGCTCAGCTATTGGGGCGAGCGATCTCCGCTGGCGCATCGCCGGACTCATTCTTAGTTTCTTCCTTCGACAGCGAACAGACTGCGCTGTTCAGGCGTTTGCTGCCGCAGGTGCCAGTTGGGTGCTTGGCGTACGGGTACCCGAGGCGCCCCGTGGAGCTGGCCTCGTCCCTCGGCGCGGTCTCCTTCCACCTCAACCTGGACGCAGTTACTCCTGCACGTGTGGCGGAGCTTCAGGCGGTCGGGCTCAAGGTTTTCTCGTACACAGTGAACACGGAGAGTGACTTGAAGTTTGCGACCGAGGCGGGCGTAGACGGAGTTTTCACGGATTTCCCGGACCGCATGGCACCCTTTCAGGGGCGCAGCACTAGGCCGGCGCCCACACTGTCCGCCACAGGTAGTAGGCGTCAATAACACCCCAACGTCCGCGTCGAACGATCCTTGGGCCCTTATCGAAGAGGTCAAGCGGCGATGACACCTTAGCGCCTCGCTTGCTCGCCTTGCGCGCGTGAAACCGCCCGAGCAGCCGGAAGATTCTGTTCAAGCAACGCTCAGTCAGGACCCCCTCTTCTTCGCGCTCTCCCGCCTGCCCCGCTTCAAGCTGGTACCGCGCGACCTGCGCAAAGAAACTCTCAAAGTCTTGCTCAGAGAAGATGCGCTGCTCTCGGCGCGACACGGTGACTGAGGCTTCTGAACCACACAGCCGCTCGTGAATGAAATCCCTAATGTCGTCGGTTAACGCCGCCGGCAACGAGTACAGCGTGCCAGCAATCACTATACACTTGGCAGAGAGGTTGACGTCTCGAACACGCACCGTGCGCAGATCAGAGACCCGCACCCCGAGCCCATACGCCAGTGTAGCCAAGATAAGGTCCGCCCCCCTCAGCCTGCCAAAGAGTGGCTCCATCTGCTCAACCGAGGGCAGACGGCGCCGGACCTCCCCTACGCGGGCCCGCGAGGTGGCGCTAACAGCCTCACCAACCGAGCCTTTCGGGCTATTTTCTACCTTTTCGAGGCCCGCAAGAGCCCTCTCCTGAGGCTCGCCACAGCACTCAGAAATAAACGACAAGGCATTGAAATAAGGAGACTTATCAGTGCCGTTCATGACTCTGTACGATGCTAGTGGGAGAGCAGTAGATTCTGTTTTCATACGAGTATAGAAATATACTCGAAACGCCAGAGTGTCAAGGGCGATGAGACCTAAATGATCCAGTCCCCCGGGGCAGCAGCTCAAGGACTAGCGCACTCGCAGCTCTGGATGCAGGGAGGAAGGCTATATTAGCGGACAGCCACTCGCTGGCGACGGCGCAAGAATGATCTCAGCGTCTCTGAGAGACGGTAGCCCCACGAGCTTCGCACGTCTTGCAGCTCCTCTTCGGCTTCAGCAACGCGCTCTGCGAGAGCCGAGCCCCACTCTTCAGAGGCTAGGTAGCGGCGGCGGATATCCTCAACCATGCCTTGCAGCTTTCGGCCCTCTTCGCGCATCTCTTGGCACATGGCGCCGACAGCGTGGTACTGCTTCAAGACCAGGTCCAGCTCCGCTTCACGCACGCGCAGAGACTCCTTCCCTTCCTGGAGCTCTGTCTTGTAGCTCTCTTCGGCTTTGGAGAGATCTTCTCGGGCTTGGCGCTCGCGCTCGGACAGCTCTGCGAGCTTCCCGTCGGCAGCAACGAGCGAGTACTTGTAGTCTTTGACTGAATTCACGTAGGGCTGAGAGGCCTCAAGCAGCGCAGGAAGTATCTCGTGCTTCACCACCCGCATCGAGTGGACGCCAAACCCCTTCTCGCTAACGCGCTCGCCCTGCGGCTGCTCGTCGCTCGTTAGGCAGAACTGCTTTACAGTAGCCCCTTTCCACAGGACGGAATGAACCGAGTGCGCGTGCGCCAGCACTAGCCAGCCCGGGGCCAGGACATGCTCGAGCTGCTCTGAGTGAACCGCCCTCCACCACGACTCAAGCTCTCCGGAAGCTGTCTCGCTACAGCGGTACAGCTCGCGCACCAGCGGGAGCCACTGCACCCGATTCTCTCTAGCCGAACGGGCATCCACCAGCATGCGCGGAGCGGCGTGGTGCGGGAACGACAGGTAGCTTTCAAAGCTTGAGAAGCCAGAGCTCTGGAGGGCGTGCTTGAGCTGGTCGAGCGACGCGCCTTTGCCGCGGATTTGGTCAGCGGACGGCTCTAGGTGTGCTCCACCTGGGCTGTGCAGGGTGTTGCCCACCGCCAGCACGAGGGTGCCGGTTGGCTTGAGCATCTTTTTGCACATCGAGAGGAGCTGCACGCCCGGGTCGAAGTACTCACTCTGCACGAGCACCGGGTCGATGCAGATCACGAAGTCAAAGCGCTTGTCGTCGAGCACGTTCTCTAAGAAGCCAGAGATGACCTCGACGTTCGGCAATCCCTTGCAGCGCACACGCGCGCACTCGGCCAGCTCCTCTGAGGTCTCCAGCGCTACTACCTGAAAGCCTCGCTCGCCCAGGTAGCGGGTGAGCGACCCAGCCCCACACCCCACCTCAAGGATTCGGGCTGCCGGGGGGATATCAAGCGCGCGAATAGCAGCGCTTCTAAACGGTGTTATATGGTACCAACACTTGTCGAGCATCGCTCGCTCAAGCAGCTCAGGGGACAAGGAGCTTAGGTCTTCGGTGCCCTTCAAGAGCGCTTCCAGCACCGACGCCTCACCGTGCGGCCGCTTGGAGAGGAGCAATTTCTCGGGATTTGAAGGGTCTTGGGCCACTCCTGCCCTCTTCCCCGCATCAATTACACCCGGAAACTGCGCGTACGCCACACTCATGCGCGAGACTATAAACAACCAATGTGCTTCACGAAATCGGGAAAATCATGCTTCTGGACAGTTCTTACAAATAGTCAGGGGTCGAGGCTCGCGGGTCAGGCCGAGACCAGTGACTACCTGCCCCCGTGTTGAAGGCTGCTTCTCATCTGTCGCAGCCCGCCCCCTCAAGTCGCTACCCCCTCGTGGGCGCAAGGTCGCCGACGCCCCAGCGCAGCTAACTTCCATTCTGAATCCTTGTCAGTGGTTCTCGAAGGAGCAAAAGCTGTCTCACCGCAGACCCTTATTGTATCTCGCTGAGAAGCACTTCTTTTCTGGCACCTTCTCGGTAAAGGGAAATTGCTGCGCTGACGTACTATGACTCAAGGCTTGGGCAATCTCGGCATTTAAATCGAATCATGTCGCCCTATCGAGACGAAATAGAGACCTACAAGAAGCTGCACAGAGGCTTTCTGCTGCTGCAACGCCGGATGAGGTCCCTGCGCACTCAGATCGATTTTCCGCTCGACTCAATCTCAGCCATCATCGTGCTCTGGATCGGATTTAAGCCGGTTCTGCACTTCGGCGAACTGCAGCGCTACCTGCGAATTCCAAAAGCAACACTATCACGCTTGATGCAGAGCCTTGTCGACAAGGGCTACCTGCGCGCGAGCGTTACTGCATCCGACACTCGCAAGAAGCAGTACGAGTACACCGAAGAGGGGCTGCAGCTCTTGGCGCAGCTCGACACCGTCAATAACCGATTGGTGCGCCTCGGCACGTATCCGCTGACGCCGGACCAAAGAGCATCAGTCATAGAAGCCGTGCGGGCGCTGGCCACCGGGCTTGGCGCTCCGCCCGCCGCTGGACATCCTGGCGAAGAGCCCCTCTTTACCGAGATACGGCGCATCTCGCGCGTCAGCGGCATGGTCGGCTCGAACTACCTTGGCTCTGGCCACGACATCATGCTGTACCACATCTTCTCTGAGCTCGGTCTGAGAGGCCGCCTAGTGCCGCTCAAGTTCTTCACAAAGACGCTTCGGATTCCACCAAGCTCCCTGTCACGAGAGATATCAAAGTTCGTGTCGCGCGGCTGGATCGAGAAGCTGCACTCGCGCCGCGACCGCAAATTGGTGCTGCTGCGGCTCACCGAGAAGGGCCGGCAGCACTACGAAGAGTGCGAAGAGATGATGGCGACCAGGTACCAAGAGGCGCTGCGCGGCACCCCGCTCGAGACGGTACGGGAGTGGATTGCAGCTTTTGCCCCCCTCGAAGGGCTTGAGCCTCCTGCGCTGCACGATGGCCCAATAGCCGCCGAACGGTGCGAGAGCGACGCCGCGCTGCACGAGGCCAGAGTCTTCGTTGTCGAGGAGCTGCTGCGCTCGAATCAGCGCCCGAAAAAGCCGGAAGCAATCATCCCCACCGACCACGATTGCATCGCCATCCGTGAAGCCGGAAAGCTGCTCGCGCTGGTGCTCGCTCCAAGGGGGCAAGAGGCTGCTCAGCCAGCCCTCTTCTCATCTGCGATCCTCTCTTCAGAGGTGGCGACTCCTGAGCACGCCAAGGCCCTCTTGGCTAAAGCCGCCGAGTGCGTCAGCGGCAAGGGGACAACTCTCCAGATCGAAAAGATCTCCAGCAAGTATCCCAAGGTCGGCGCCCTAGCCTCAGCTCGCCCAAAAACGCCGAGAAAAGCTGCTCCCGAGCCTCCTAAACCCCTGGCGTAACGGGTTCCGGCGCACTGCCCCGTCTCTGGAGAAAGGGGGCGTTTTTAGGCTATCCTAGGCGGAATGTCGTCTGACCCAAACAGCTTCAGGCAGCGCCGCCCAGAGCACGTTGCCCCAACCAGGAATTACCGCAACCGCTACGGCGCTGCACAGCTCGCCGACCAGCAGGTAGAGGCGGCTATGCGCGAACTGCGCGAGCGCTTCGACCGGGCGGAGCGTGACCCGCACGACCGCAAGCTCTCCACCGATGCGGTCGGCTACGCCTGGCGTGTGTTGACCTACCTCGGCTATCCGGACTTCGACGCCATTCGGGCAGTGAGAACTGAGGACTGGCCGTCGCTTTTCGAGCCTAACCTGCATGGCCTCGTCTCTCTCGCCCTGGAAACGCTCGGCTGGCACCACTACGGACTTCGGCGCTTCGACATCGACCGCACCGCTAGAGTCTTTGACCGGTGCGTTGAGCTAACGCCGCACAAGCAGCGGGCGCTTGAGCGTTTTGCAATCGTAGCGAACGAGATTCAGCCCGAGCACATCGGAGGCTTAGCGAAGTTCCCGAAGAAGCAGAAGGAAACAGCCCTCGGGTACAAGCTGCAGTGCAAGCGCAAGGTAGACGAAATCCTGCTCGACGTTTTCGGCATCGGCGAAGGCCACCTGATGGGGCAAGCAGAGCCATCCGTTGCGGCGATGATGGCCACCCTCAAAGATCGCGACCGGCGCTTCGTGTTCAACATCCTCGGACACCTCTCGCGAATGAACAGCGTCATCGGCGACTTTTTTGAGAACGGCACCATGCTCAGCCTCGGAATGGGCGCCGCCTGCTGCCAGCTAGAGATCCTCGGCTTCCCGCGCGACGTTCACAACGTCATCCCGATCTGTGTAAGCCGCCTCGATGAAGACAGCAGCGGACAGGTAGCCGGCGAAGAAACCCCGATCCTGTGCGACATCCTGCGAGTGATAGCCTCCATCTCAGCCTCCAAAGCGCGCATCTTCAAGAACCAAGGCGCCGAGAAACGAGTGAAAGAGGTCCTAGACCTACTAGCCAAGATCGAACGCCGCTAAGCCCCGATCCACGCCCCCCGTCCTGGCGCAAATAGAGCAAACCAGCTCGGTGGGAATACAAGAGAGAGAGTGTGTGTGAGGAATGCGTCGGGCGGGTCCAGGGGCCACCCCCTGGTCGTCATTCCCATCTTGGCGCAGCCAAGTGCGAATAGAAGAGAGAGAGAGAGAGAGTGTGTGTGTGTGAGGAATTCGCCGAAGGGGTCCAGGGGGGCACCCCCTGGTCGTCATTCCCATCTTGGCGCAGCCAAGTGGGAATAGAAAAGAAACTGCGCCAGCAGGGATTCGAACCCCGGACCAAGAGATTAAGAGTCTCCTGCTCTACCAGCTGAGCTACTAGCGCATATCCGAACGGACCGGCGGAGTTTAAGCTAAAATCGAGATCTAGATCAAGCGATCGCCCTGCCCTAAATGCGCCGAATAAATCCCGCTATTTCGAGCCTCTAGGCAGGCGCAAGTACAAGCGATCGTCAGGCCATGGTGAACGCCGTCGCCGCTGCTCATTTTGGGGCATTTCTGCAAAGCGGTGCCTGATCAAAAAAGAAGAGCTTGGTGTTCTACCTAGCCTTCTGCTAGGTTCCTCGGACTGTATGCAATCTGAAGAGATTCTTAAGTTTTTCTTTGAAATGGGGCACCTCTCGCGGGTCAAGCGCGAGGGCTGGAGGCTGCTCGGCATCGAGAGCCCAGAGAGCGTCGGAGACCACTCGCTGCGCGCGGCGCAGATCGGGTGGGTTCTTGCGAAGCTCGAGGGTTACTCAAACCCGAACGAGGTCGCCGCGATGCTCATCTTTCACGACATCGGCGAGTGCCGCATCGGCGACATACACAAGCTGGCGAACCGCTACGTGTCAGCCGATGAGGAGCGCGCTGTCACCGAAGCTGTCGAGCGTCTCGGCTCCGCAGGCAAGGACGTGCTCTCGCTCTGGCACGGGATCGAGAGTCGTTCCACGCAGGCTGGCATCATAGCGAAAGACGCTGACTTGGTTGAGCTGGCGGTGCGCGCCCGAGAGTACATCGAGCGTGGGCACGCTGACGCGGCTGAGTGGTTCGAGGCCGCAAAGTCTCGTGTCCAGACCAAGTCTGCCAAGGAGCTGCTGGAGAAGCTCCCGTCTGTGTCGAGCACTAGCTGGTGGCACGGCCTCAAGAAGATCGACTAATGAGAGACGCGTCGAGCGAAGAGCCCGAAGTTCTTCGGGGAACGATTGACCGAATCACGTACCGAAACGCCTCAAACGGGTACTCGGTGCTGCAGGTCGTCCTCGAAGGCTCGCAAGACCGCATTACCGTCGTTGGAACGGTGCCCTCTGCCGGCGTCGGCTCGTACGTCACGATGACGGGCGCCTACCTCACCCATCCGAAATTCGGCAAGCAGTTCACGCTCCAGACGCTCAAAGAAACGCAGCCCTCAACGGCCGACGGCATCGAGCGGTACCTGTCGTCAGGCTTAATCTCAGGCGTCGGCAAGAAAACTGCGGAGCGTATCGTTAAAGAGTTCGGCGCCCAGGCGCTTGAGGTGATTCGGGCTGAGCCGGATCGTGTTGCGCAGCTTTCCGGCGTCGGCAAGAAGAAAGCCGAGATCCTGAACGCCGCGCTGCTCAAGCAGAGTGAGTTCGACGAGATCCTGCGTTTCTTGGTTGAGCACCAGATCTCCCCTAACCTCTCGGCGAAGATTTACGAGCGATTCAAGGGCAAGACGCTCGACATCATAAAGTCAGACCCGTACGTGCTCGCGCGCGAGATCCGCGGGGTCGGCTTCCAGACGGCAGACACGATCGCGATGAACCTAGGGGTGCGGCCCGACTCTCCCAAGCGGCTCCAAGCCGGAATCTACTTTGCGCTCGACGCAGCTTCAGACGAAGGCCACTGCTACCTCTCGCGCCAAGCGCTGCTCGAGCGCGCCCGGCACCTGCTCGGCCTGGAACAGGAGGTCGACCTCGACGAGCACATCGGCGAGCTGATCTCGAAGGGGCTGCTGGCAACCTTCCAAGGCGGCATCTTCCTGGACCGCCTCAACCAGGCCGAGGACGCGGTAGCGCGCTTCGTCGCCAACCGCTCGAAGCCGAAGGCCGGGCAAGTGATTCGTCAAGAGCTGGTCCTGAGCGCCATCTCAGAGGCGGAAGCGACGCTCGGTGTTGAGCTGTCGCCAGAGCAGCGCGTGGCAGTCGAGTCAGCCGCGGCGCTTCCGATGCTGATCATCACGGGAGGCCCCGGCTGCGGCAAGACCACCGTCATCAAGGCGCTCACGCTGCTCTTCGAGCGGGCCGGAATCTCGTTCGCCCTCGCCGCGCCGACCGGCCGGGCAGCGCAGCGCATGTCGCAGGTGTGCGGGTCTCCGGCGAGCACTATTCACCGCCTGCTCAAGTACGACCCATCGACCTCTCACTTCGTGTTCAACGCCCGCAACCCGCTGCCTCACGAGGCGCTCATCATCGACGAAGCCTCGATGGTGGACGTGCTCCTGGCGCGCGACCTCTTCGCCGCGCTCTCGCCAAAGTGCACCCTGATCCTGGTCGGCGACAAAGACCAGCTTCCGTCAGTAGGGCCTGGCCGCGTGTTCGGCGACCTGGTTGGATGCCGCGACGTGCGCGTGGTGGCGCTCTCTCGCCTCTTCCGGCGCGCGCACGAGTCGTCGATCAACACGGTCGCCCACATGATAAACTCGGGCGAGGTGCCGACCATTCCAACACCGGACGGCGTGACGAAGTCGGACGCCTACTTCATCCAGCGTGACAGTGCCGAAGAGTCGAGCAAGCTGATAGAGAGCCTCATTGCAGAGCAGATTCCGCGCAAGTTTGGCTTCTCGGGGTCCGACATCGCTGTGCTCACTCCGTCAAACCGTGGCCCTCTCGGGACGATAGAACTCAACCGCCGCATTCAGGAGCGGCTCAACCCGCGGGCGTCCCACTCCGAGAGCGAAATGCTGCCCGTAGGCGACACCGAGCTGCGCGTGGGCGATCGGGTGTGCCAGCGGGTCAACAACTACAAGATCGACCTAGCCGGCGTGTACAACGGCGACATGGGAACCGTTGCCCAGGTCAACCGGGAGGAGCAGAAGCTCTCGGTGGAGCTGTGGGATGGCCGCTTCATTGAGTACCCACGCGGCGAGGTCGGGCAGCTCTCACTCGCCTACGCCGTCACCGTTCACCGCTCACAAGGCATGGAGGTGCCGTGTGTGGTGTTGGCGCTCGATGACTCTCACTTCACGCTGCTTGAACGGCAGTTGGTGTACACCGGCGTGACCCGAGCCAAGAAGCTCCTGATCATCGTGGGGTCGAAACGGGCCCTCGCCATCGCAGCCAAGCGGGCCCAAACCAAGCGCCGCTGCACCCTGCTACTGGAGCGAATCGGAGATATTCTCAACCCGAACGAAGCCCGTCTGGTCGCTGCCGAGGAGTAGGGTCAAACGGCGATTTACGGTCGGGACGGCGCGGGCGCCCCTCTAACGGAACTTTTACCGTTCCCCAGGCTGATTCCTGTCTCCCATAGGTTCTCGTAATAACTAAAGTAAGGTAGACTCCTGCGCCATGACGGTCGCTCCAATCGCTCAAGCTTCGATGCTCTTTGAGGTTGCCTGGGAAACGTGCAGCCAGATCGGAGGGATCTACACCGTCATCAAGACCAAAGCCCCGAACATGGTCGAGCGTTGGGGCAGCAGCTACTACCTCGTCGGTCCCGACCACCAGCACACAAGCGCCCTTGAGTTCGAGGAAGCTCCGGTTCCCGAGCACCTTCAGCCGGTCTTTGAGGCGATGGCATCAAGGGGCACCCCGTGCCGCTTCGGGTTCTGGCTCACAGACGGGCGCCCCTCTGTCATCTTGATCAACTACAAGGGCCGCTACAGCCGCCTCGGCGACGACAAGTACTTCCTGTGGCGCGACAACGGCATCTCGCTCCAGGGGGAAGACGGCGAAGTCGACGCCGTCGTCGCTTTCGGTTTCGCCGTCACTGACCTGCTGAGCCTCGTCTCAGAGCAATTGCCGTCCGCCAGCGTCACGGCCCACTTCCACGAGTGGATGGCTGGTGTCGCCCTGCCCCGCCTGCGCTCCATGAACCTGCCGGTGGCAACGGTCTTCACCACTCACGCGACGATGCTCGGCCGCTACGCAGCGTCAAACGACCCAAACTTCTACTCGAACCTGCCGTGGATTAACGCCGACGAAGCCGCTCGGCACTACATGATCTGGAGCAAGTACTCGATTGAGAGAGCGGCGGCGCACTCAGCCCACGTGTTCACGACGGTCAGCGAGGTGACAGCGCGCGAAGCAGAGCACCTGCTCGGCAGAAAGCCCGACTTCGTGCTTCCAAACGGCCTCAACGCGCACCACTTCACCGCCCTGCACGAGTTCCAGAACCTGCACCTCAAGTACAAGGAGCGCATTCACGAGTTCGTGATGGGACACTTCTTCCCAAGCTACTCCTTCGACCTCGACCGAACCCTGTACTTCTTCACCAGCGGCCGCTACGAGTACCTCAACAAGGGCATGGACTTCTTCATCGAATCGCTCCACCGCCTCAACGAGCGCCTCAAGAAGCTGCCGAAGCCCCCAACGGTTGTGGCGTTCATCATCACCCGTGCTCCGACGAAGAACCTCAACGTCACCGCCCTGCAGAACCACCTGCGCTTCGAAGACCTCAAGGCCGTCTGCCGAGACATGGAGCACGTGGTCAGCCAGCGCATCCTCGACGCAGCCGCTCGCGGCCGCATGCCGACCTACGAGGACGTCTTCTCAGAAGACCTGCAGCTTCGTCTCAAGCGATCTATCCTGGCCCGCAAAACGAGCCAGTGGCCGCCTGTTGTCACCCACGACATGTGTGATGACTCAAGCGACCCTGTCTTGAACCACCTGCGCCACCGCAACCTCTTCAATTCGCCAAACGACCCCGTGAAGGTCGTGTTTCACCCAGACTTCGTGTCACTCACCAGCCTCTTTAGCCTCGACTACGACCAGTTCGTGCGCGGCTGCCACATGGGGATCTTCCCGAGCTACTACGAGCCGTGGGGATACACGCCGCTCGAGTGCTTGGCGCTCGGCCTCCCAACCGTCACGACTGACCTGAGCGGATTCGGGGCGTACGCAGAGCGGCACGTGCCCGACGCCCTCCAGAACGGAGTGCTCGTGCTCAACCGATCGAAGAGCTCGCCGGACGCCTGCATAGAGAACCTCTCAAACTTCCTCTTCAAGTTCTGTGAGCTAAACCGCCGTGAGCGAATCGCGCTCCGCAACCGCGCTGAACGCATCACCGAGCGCTTCACCTGGGACGTCATGGCAGCGCACTACCACCGCGCGCACGCCGAGGCACAGCGCTGCGTCACTCCGCCTGAGGTCAGGGTTCCGGGCAAGCTTGCAGCCGCAGCTAACGACGCAACGAACGACGACACCGTCGCAAAAGAAGCTTCCAGCAGCCCTGCCCGCACCACTGCCGGCAAGAAGAGAGCCCAGACGCACCTGGTCGCAGCGACCCCGCCGAAGTAGCGAAGCAAAAAGGGGCAGCCCATCGAAACGACTGCCTAAATTGCCCTCCCCCGCGCCTTTGCTTTGCACCGGCGAACGATACAGAATACGCCAATGACCGAGCCGGAGATCTTATCGCCAGTGGGCAACTGGGACATGTTGCGCGCTGCCGTGCACAACGGCGCCGACGCCGTGTACATCGGCATGCCGGGCTTCAATGCCCGTGGGCGGGCTGCCACTCTAGAGACCGACGAGCTGCGCGCAATGATCGAGTACGCGCACCTGTACGGGGTCAAGGTCTTCCTGGCCTTCAACATCCTTATCTTCGAGCGTGAGATCGCAGATGTGGTCGACGCGCTACACGAGGTCCTGCCCCTGCGCCCAGACGCCTTTATCGTCCAAGACGTCGGGCTGGCGCGCCTCATTCGCTTCATGGCCCCCGAACAGGTGGTGCACGCCTCCACCCAGATGACGGTCACCAACACAGAAGCAATCGACATCACCGCCGACCTTGGGATGAAGCGCTACGTTTTGGGGCGCGAGGTCTCTATCCACGAGATGGAGAAGATCCGGGCCGGCACAGACAAAGAGCTTGAAGTGTTCGTGCATGGCGCCCTGTGCGTCTCGTACTCCGGGCAGTGCTTAACATCCGAGAGCCTCGGCGGGCGCTCTGCCAACCGCGGCCAGTGTGCGCAGTCGTGCCGGCTGGGCTACGACTTAGTCGTTGACGGCGAAAGCCGCCAGATGGGCGAGCGCCAGTTTCTCGTCTCGCCCCAGGACCTGTGCGGCCTCTCAGACGTCCCACGCCTGACGAAGGCAGGCATAGAGTCGTTCAAGATTGAAGGCCGCCTGAAGTCTCCTGAGTACGTGGCAAGCACCACCCGCGCCTACAAGGAGCGGGCGCTCGGGTTGCTCTCTGACGAACAGGCGCTCACCCGCTCTGGGGAGCTGGCTCGGGTCTACTCTCGCGGGTTCTTCAACGGATGGCTCGACGGCGTAAACCACCAGAAGCTCGTCAACCCAACCATCAGCAGCCACCACGGCGTGGCGCTCGGCCGCGTCCGTGCAGTCGAAAGGGGCGAGATCTTGATCGAGAGCACGGAGAAGCTCGCTGCCGGCGACGGAGTAGTGCTGAGGGATTTTGCCCGCGGCATCACCATCGGCGCGAGCGTCTTCTCCGCGAAGCAGGAGCGCGGCTGTTGGCGCATCACCTTCGGCCGCTCGGTTTCAATCAAGGACGTGTCGCCGGGCATGCAGGCTTTTCTCAACTCATCCCCTCACCTTGACTCAGAGCTGCGAAGCTCCTTCGAGGACAAGCACCGCCTCAAGCGCATTCCGCTAACTATTGAGGTCTCCGGCGCCCCCGGCACCCCACTGCGGGCAGAGGCCCGCGACGCACAGGGCAACCGAGCATGCGCCGAAACATCTTCGGCTCTTGAGCCAGCGCAGAAGGCGCCGCTTTCTCACGAAGCGCTAGCCAGCGAGCTTGGAGCCCTGAGCGGCACAGTCTACTCGCTCGACTCCCTCTCGTCTCAGCTAGGAGCCCCCTGCTTCATCCACAACCGCGAGCTAAAGGAGCTTCGGCGCAAGCTGTGCGAGCAGCTATCGGCGCTTCGCCGCCAGCGCAGCCCGATAGCCGTGCGTGCGCCCGAGGAGGTCATGAGCTGGCATGCTGCGCAGCTAACGCCTCGCAACGATGCTGCGCCTCAGCCGCAGGCGAGCCTCTCAGTTCTCGTGCGCGACATCTCTCAGCTCGACGGCCTCGCGGGGCTCCCTGTGAGCTGCGTGTACCTCGATTTCGAATTCGGCAAAGAGTACGGTCCGGCTGCCGAGCGTGTGCGCGAGATGGGCTGCCAGGTCGGCATCGCCACGACCCGCATCCTTAAGCCCGGGGAGCTGTCACACCTGAAGGTGATCGAGCGCATCAAGCCAGACGAGGTGCTCGTTCGAAACCTGGGCGCGCTCCACTGGCTGCGAGACAAGGGGCTGCGGCTAGTCGGGGACTTCAGCTTAAACGCCAGCAACACCCTCACCGCGTCCTGGCTTTTTGAGAAGGGCCTCGCGCGGCTCTGCCCAAGCTACGACCTGAACGCAGAGCAGCTCCTTGACCTGGCGCGCTCCACGAGGCCAGAGCAGCTTGAAGTCACCGTGCACCACTACATCCCGGCCTTCCACATGGAGCACTGCGTCTTTGCGGCTTTCTTGAGCAGCGGCTCTAGCTACCGCGACTGTGGACGTCCGTGCGAGAAGCACCGCGTTGAGCTGCGCGACAGGCAAGGCGCCCTGCATCCGCTCAAGGCTGATGCCGAGTGCCGAAACACGATGTTCAACGGAGTTCCGCAGTCCGCAGCCAAGCTGGTGCCACAGCTCCGCGAGCTTGGAGTGTCTCACTTCAGGGTCGAGGGGCTCTTCGAGGACTCAGCCACGCTGCGCCGGAAGGTCGAAACGTACGCGGCGCTGCTGCGAGGCGAACTCCAGCCCGAATCGCTCATTGAGAAGCTCGCAGTGCAAGAGAAGTTCGGCGTTACAGACGGGCAGCTCTACGCCATACGCAGCTACCGCGACAGGAAGAAGGAGTTTACGTCTTTGACGGACCTCAGGAAGTCCGCGGACCCTGGGCTGCTTCTAGCTCTTCCCTCATCAGGCCGATAGAGGCATGGGAGATCCTGTGAGGCGCGATGCGGTAGGTTCGGGTGATGCCCTGCTGCCCACCATCAGTCCAGCGTTGCCCGCTGTAACGGAAAGTCATCCGAACCGTTGACTCGTCCACCTTCTCAAAAGACTCGCTGTTGAAGATCATCTGGCTGCCAACGGGGTACGTCAGGAGCGAGGCAGTCTCAACGAAGACCCCTCGCTGCTCATCGCGCTGCAGCAGAATGAGCCGGTCTCGGCAGGTAACCTCTCCCCCGCCGAACGTATCTTCTCCGCCCTCTACCTGAGCTGGCAGCAGCAGCAATGTTCTCGCCTCGTCCATAAACACAGGCTCCCATTCGAGCCACTTGAACTTCGTTGCCATCTCAATCGGCAAGGAGTGGATGTAGCCCTTCTGTGCCAGCACTTCCGATGGGTACGGCTGATTCAGGCCTCTGACATCGTGACCCTCCAATCCGTGGCGAACGATAAAGTCTCTTCGTGAGTCGGGGCTGCTTTTCCCGAGGGCGAGCCAGAGGCCCTCAATCAGCGCCTCAGGGGAAAGCGCGCGCGGAGCCGCGGGCAAGGCCGCGTTGCCCAAATCCTGCTCCGGTTTTGCTCCGCCGAACATGCATGCTCCGTAATGACTGGCGCTGCTGGGGTTGTCCGTAACCCCCAAACTTCTCTGCCTATTGTGCAGAAACTCTAGGAAACGCCCTGCCGCAAGACTATCCCCCGCAACTAGGGCTTAAGCAAGAAAAGCACTCATGTTGAGCCTGATACCGCCAATTTCCGACAGGTTGCCGGAAGGCTCAAGGAACCGCTGGCGTGTGGGCGTTGTTGTTGAGGGAATTCAGCCGGGCGATATCGGATAGGTGGGGCGATGCTCGGAATGAACCTTTGCAAAAAACGCCCCAAGTACATCAGAGCATCGCTTTCCTCCGTGGCGCTCCTACTTCGCTTCAGCAGCGGCAGCAGGCTGAATGCTCTTCGCCAAGTCGTCGTAGAGCGGCTTCAAGGCCTTGAAGTGCTCCTCGCCGTTTGACATGACAGCGTGCACCTTGTCGAGAAAGTGCTCGCGGTACGCACGCTCTGGAATCTTTGAGAACTCGGCTTTGAGAGCCTTTTTCTGCGATTCGAGCAGCTGAGAAGCTGCCCGCTGCAGAGAGCCCGCATCGGACTTAGCCTTCGCCAAGCGCTGGACGAGGGCGCCACTGTACTCAGGCGCTTTCGGGTCAAGCGCGAGCGCCTGCGTGGAACGAGCGGAGAGGTCGAGCTCTAACAGGAACTCGACATCAACCAAGAGACGGCAGCAATTCACCTCAGGCGGCAGCACGGCAGGAGGCGGCAGCACGGCAGGAGGCTGGGCGAACGCAAACAACACAAGGGCAGCAAACATAGTAAACCTTTCCTTTCCGGTGAAAACCTGAAGCTTCCGAACATCTACCCGGCTGGGGGTATCGCAAGTAGCGCTGGAACAGTCAAGCGACTCGCCCGGCGTATGCGGCTTTGTCTCGATCTGCCCAGAACACTAGCTACTTACCGTGCGAAAGCCCGAAGCCCTCCGCAGCAACTTTTCCGGACAGAGCGCCGAACAGAGAGAAAAACGGCCGTTAGAAGGCCCACTTCATGGAGTACGTATGACCACGCAAGCAGTCACCAATCAAGCCGCAGCATCATCCACATCCCCTCTCCTGCGCTACTACGGCGGCAAGATCCTGGAGAACCCAAAATTCGTCTCGCTCTACGCGGGTGACTTCTGGTCGACGCGCCAAGGCGCTACCCAACAGGCCAAGATCGATCGCTGTTCATCATCGGTGCCCTCCGGACCGCACGCCTCGGTCTGGGAGGAGTACGGTGTGTCGCCCGGAACCTTTAAGGGCTCAGCCCGAATCCCCCTGGGCAATCCGCGCCTGGCTGTGACCGAACGAGACATCCGGACGATGGTTGCCACCGCCATCAGGCAGTCGGGCGTGACAGCGCCAGATGGAGAGACCGTCTACACTGTGTTCCTGCCTCCGAAGGTTGCCCTGACTGACGGATACGCGGACTCGCGCGACGGCATGGGCGGGTACCACGGCAGCTACCGCGACGAAAAGACAGGCAAGAAGGTGTACTACGCAGCGATTGCCTACACCGACAAGGGCAACGGAGTGCAGTTTACCTCCAACTCGGTTGACAACATCACTATCGCCGCAAGCCACGAGTGGACTGAAGCCGTGACAGACCCCGACGTAAACGCCGGAAAGCTCGGGTGGTACAACAAGCGCTTCGGAGAGGTCGGTGACATCCCGATTAGCCTCGGCTATCCGCTATCGCAGCTCTGGGGCCGAATTGACGGCTGCGCCGTGCAGAAGGAGTGGTCGAACGCTCTAGGTGAGCCGGTCCTCACTGAGTAGAAGTCCTGGCCGGGGCGTCGGCAAGGTCAGAATAAGACTCGCAGAGAACCCTATCCACCACACGAAGGGCTCTACGAACCAGACCAGGTCTCCGCTCGATGGATCGATCACGAGGGCAAGAAGCCACAGTGAGGTGAAAGCAAGGCCGTACACAATCGTTCGGCTCGAAATGGGCAAGCGCAGCATGAGGTATATGAGGCCTTGATAGGCGAAGCAGCCTGCAACGCTAGCGGGGAAAAAAATGAGAAGGATAGAGTCGTCGTCCATCGCGGCGCCAAGAACACCGACGAGGGCTGCGCCGAGTGAGGTTATCCCGGCCACCACCACGAAAACAGCTTTCCTCGCGAGCGTGCACCCCTCGGTGGCAACTGCAACCGTGAGGCCATGCGCGAGCCCAGGGAGTGGGCTTAACAGAAAAGCCCCCAGCACCCTTACATCCACCAATGCGATTGCGAGCGCGACGAAACAGAGTAAAGCCAGCGCTACGATATGTCTCCCTCGGTGAAAGCTGGTGCGGATTGTAGTCTCTTCCATAGGTAGCTTTATTTCGGCATCGCTGCAGGAATCAGCACACGGTCACTCGGCTAGAGCCCGACCGAGGCTTCTGTAACTCAAGTATAGAAGTATCGGCGTTAGCCCTCAAAGCCTAAAAACCGGATCCCGTCAGTTCAGCTGCGACTTTATGGCCACGGGCGCCTCGGAACGCGCTCCCAGAACTTGCGAGTTGACCCACAGCATTAGGTAGCCGCCTAGGTACGGATGGCGGGCAAATTGAGCGTCCGGCCTTATCGTAAGGCGGTAGAGGTTACTGTCTTCAGTCCGTGATACTGAGAAGGATCGGTTTAACGACTCGCTGCCCGCCAGGTCTGCCTCGGACCGCACCTCAAGAGAGCTGTCTGTGGCCATAGCGCGCTGGCTCACGACCCACAGCGACTCCCCTTCCCCGAGGTTCCACACGTAGATCCCCCGAAAGCGGTGCGCCACCGGGATCTCCCGGCCAGTCACGTTCTCGACAAGGGGCTCTACGTCGTCGTGGAAGTGCGAGAAGCGGTACAGCGCAGCGACTTCAGGCACAGCACGCTGCGATGAGAAGAACCGGTAGCTCTCTCCAAGCAGGAAGCGCCACGTTCCAAGCTGCGCCCAAACGAGCGTGACGAGCGATAGTCCGGCCAGCCAGGCAATAGCCTCCCTGCGGCGAGTGGAAGATGGCAGCCCAGCCGGCAGCAGGAATGGCAGCAGGTACAGCGGCCCGAGGTACCACACTGCGTAGCGGCAGGCAGAGAGCTGCGCTGAGTTGATGTTGGCCGTTGTTGAGCTCAAGGTCGCCACGGCCAGCACCGAGAGCGAGAAGAAGAAAGCGATGCGATACTGGCGCGCTGCCAGCGCCACCACCAGGGCAAGCCAGCTCGCAGGCATGTACCACAGGCAGCCGATCATCGGGCTTACGAACACGCTAGCCATCTTACGCAAGGAGAGGTACGCAAAATCAGCCTGCCCAAGCTGCGCGATCAGGTTGAGGGTGCCAAAGTGGTTCAGGTTGTAGGCCAGCGCTGCGGCTGGAAAAATGGCTGCTACTCCGTAGGGCGCAAACGCCCGAGCGGCAGCCCGTAGCGACATGCCCCCTCGAAGGATGTTCTCTTCTCGCCACATGAGCCACATATGGAGAGGGAAAAAGAGCGCAATCGGAACGTTCTGAGCTGCGCCGATGCCGAGCAGCAGCGGCGAGAGAGGCCGCGCCCACCTGATCTGTATGCCGACAAAGCTGGCGAGCACGCACCCGAGGCAGAACACCTCCGGATGGGCAAACTGAAGGTGTGGCGTTATAGGAGAGGCAAACAGAACCGCGACGAATAGCAGCGTCGCCGCTGAGGGCCTGAGCCTCCACATAAGCAGCAGCGGAAAGAAGAGCGCAGCGATGTTCAGGACTCGAAAGGCGAGGTACTCGCCGGGCGCTGGCGTGAGCATGTGCAGCAGCGCATATGCAGGCGCAGCCGCGAGCGAGTACACCCACGAGTGGATGTACCGGAAGCTGCCGTCTCGGGATAAGTAGAGAGAGCCAAACTTTCCGCCGAACTGGCGCTCCTCTCCTTGCGCTTCCTGGTCGGGCACTTCGACGCCATCTGGCTTGAGGGTCACGCCAAACGGGTTCGTCTCGTTGAAGTACTGCGCTCTACGCTCGGGGTGTACCGCTAGGGTCTGGTCGAAGACGATGGACTGCGTCTGCAGAACGTACTCTCTGCCGTCTCCAAACTCTGACAGCGGGCTTCGCAACGTTCGCACCGCAAGCAGCAGGAGCAGCGCTGCAAAGAGTGCGTGAAGCAGCCAGGTTGTAATCGCAGCACGCGTAATCATCCGAAAGCCTGATACCACAAAGGACACTACCCGTGACAGCGCATGCCCCCCTAACAGGCTGTTCTCGCGACAGATCTTAACGGCTTCCGGGGGCTCCCGTCGCGCATCTTAACCCTCTGAAGATACTGACTCTTGGAGGTTCGGCGAGGCCGGATGAAATTCTTTCAGATCCACTCCTTCTACGACCGCTACCTAGACGCTTTCTACGCCGCCCGACCGGCGTTTGAGCTTGAGTCATCGTCGGTGCAGCTCTCTGCCCTGCTCGATGATGGGTTCTCGTGCTCGCACCTCTTCGCTCCGGCTCTCGGACGCCTCGGCCTCGACTCCCGGCT